>DAOTWB010000096.1:0-27325 GCA_034436235.1 Anaerolineae bacterium | reverse complement strand
GAGCAAGGCACGCGGCGCGGCGTGCTGCGCGGCGACTTGGGCATTTCTTTCGTCACGCGCCGCCCTTCGTGGACGCGCATTGAAGAGCGCTTGCCGTGGACGCTCGTCTTGATGATTCCGTCATACGTGCTGACGGTCGGGCTGGCGATCGCCATCGGCATTTTCTCAGCTGTGCGGCAATATTCGTTCTGGGATAACGTGATCACCAGCCTCTCTTTTTTCTTCTATTCAATGCCGATCTTCTTCATCGCGCTGCTCACGATTTACATCTTCGCCGTGCAATTCAGGCGCTGGGGCTTGGAGCCGATCAAGTGGGGCGGCACAGGCGATGGCACGCTCGGCAGCCTGTTGCAACACATGGTGCTGCCTGTCTTCTGCCTTGTGGCGATTCAACTGGCAGGCTACGTGCGCTTCATCCGCTCTTCGATGCTGGAAGTGCTGAACCAAGATTACATCCGCACGGCGCGCGCCAAAGGCTTGGCAGAGTCGCAAGTGGTGCGCCGCCATGCCTTCAAAAATGCTGCCCTGCCGCTGGTGACGCTCATCGGGCTCGACCTGCCGTTCTTGTTGGCAGGCGCAGTGGTCACGGAGCGCATTTTCGCGTGGCCTGGCATGGGACGGCTGTTCATAGAGAGCTTCGAGCGCGCCGATGTGCCTGTCATGATGGCGATTCTGATGGTGCTGAGCGTGGCAGTGGTCGTCTTTCAATTGCTGACCGATATCGTCTACACTTGGCTCGATCCGCGCATCCGCTACTCATAGGAGATGGCAGCATGACGACGCAAACTGATAGTCTTCAAGGCAAGCCTGCCGAGCGCGTCCTCTCGCTCGATCCAAAGCAGAACGTCAAAGGCGTCTCCAATTTTGCGCGCAGTATGCGCCGTTTGCGCAAGCATCGCATGGCGATCTTCGGCATCCTGCTGCTGCTGTTCGTCATCCTATACGTTGTGATCGGCTCGCTGGCTATCCCTGAGTCGGCTTCTATCTACAACGATCCGCGCCGCGCGCTGCAGCCGCCTTCGGCTGAGCATCCCTTCGGCACGGATGTGATCGGACGCGATATTTTGGCGCGCACCATCTACGGCGGTCAGGTCTCGCTGTTCATCGGCGTGACGGCGATGCTGGTGCAGATATTGGTCGGCACGGCGGTCGGCTTGATCGCTGGCTATCTAGGCGGCATTGTGGACTTCTTGCTGATGCGCTTGGCTGAGGCGATGTTGAGCATTCCGCAGCTATTCTTGGCGCTGATCGCGCTGCGCATCTTCTCCGATCCGACGCAATTTCCTGATTTCACGTTCATGGGCAGGCGCTTCAGCAGCACGATGATCGTGATCGTGTTCGTGATCGGCTTGACGAGCTGGATGCGCGTCTCGCGCATTGTGCGCTCAGTGGTGCTTTCGGTGCGCGAGCAAGAGTACGTGACGGCGGCGCATTCCATCGGCGCGCACAGCTGGCGGATCATCCTGCGGCACGTGCTGCCTAACTGCACAGCGCCGATCATCGTCTCGGCGACGCTCGGCGTGGCGTCCGCCATTCTGCTGGAAGCCTATCTCGGCTTTCTAGGGCTTGGCGTGCGCGCACCAACGCCGACCTGGGGCAATATCATGGGCGAGGCAAATAGCTACCTCGATAGTTGGTTCTATTGGTTCTTCCCGGCGCTCTTCATCATGCTCACGGTGATGGGCATCAATTTCCTCGGCGACGGTCTGCGCGACGCCTTCGATCCGCGCTCCTTGAAGTGATCGCACGGCGCGCTGCGTAGGGCAAGCGTCCAACAGATGCGGCGCGCCTGTGCTACAATCTGCTGCGCACACACGATTTCATCTTTGTGTCCAGTGGAGACTTCCGATGAGAAAAAACTATCGCAGCGCGTTGATCGCTCTGTTGTTGACGCTTATGGCAATGGTCGGCTGCAGCGTGCCGCCGATGCAGTTGGTGGTGATCATCTCGCCGACGCCCGATCCGAACACAATTGTCATCACGGTCACGCCGCCACCGCTCGCCGCCGCGCCGACCGATACAGCGCAGCCGCCTGAGCTGATCGCCACAGCCACACCAGCTGAGCCGAGCGCGCCCGTCGTTCAGCCTGTTGAGTCGCCCTTGCCAAGCCTGACGCCGACGCTCAACGCCTTCCCGACCGAGACGCGCGCTCAGCTCTTCATCGCGCAGCAAGATTTTCAGAACGGCTATATGTTCTGGATCAGCACGCGCAAAGTGATCTGGGTCTTGCTGACCACGCCAGGCAATCCGAACACGGGCGAGTGGCGCATTTACCCTGATACTTTCCTAGACGGCGAGCCCGAGTTCGATCCAAACCTGATTCCGCCTAGCGAGAGCCTGTATCAGCCGCGCCGTGGCTTCGGCAAACTGTGGCGCACCACGCCGGGACTGCGCGAGGCGCTCGGCTGGGCGACCACGCCTGAGTTCGCGCTCAACACTTCCTACGTCTATCAGCCGGGCGGCTTCATCGGCTCAGATGGCAAGTGGGTGCCCGGACCGGGCAAACACTTCATCACCACGCTCGGACGGCAGGTCTTCGCTTTGATCGAGAGCGCTGAAGGCTTCGGACGCTGGGAGCGCGTCGGCTAGTTGACGGCGACGGCAGGCTGCGGACGCGGAAAGACGGCGTAGCGCAGCTGAGTCGCGCCTTGCGCGTTCTGAGTCAGCCACGCCAGATGCAAGGCGTTGTTCGCGCTGAGCGCCGCTGCCGCTGCGCTGACCAACTGCTCGTCCGCGCCTGCCGCCATCAGTTGCCGCACGCGGAAGACGCCTTGCGCCGTCAATGCGCCGTAGACCACATGGCGCGGCAAGCTGCCGACCAAAGTTGGCGCGCCGCCTTGCGGCAAATTGGCGAAAGGAATGCTGACGCCGCGCAAATCGGCAGGCAACGCGCTCAGATCGAGCGCGCGGCTGACGGTCGGCGCGCTGAGCGGAAAGTAGACGCCTTCTAAACGCGCCGACTCGCCTGCCTGCCGCACGCCGATCACATTCCAGACTGCATACAAGCCCAGCTCATCCGTGCCTGCGCTCAGCGACTCGATGTACTGTCCAGCGGCAAGGCGCAGAACTGCCAGAAGCGTTGGCGCAGGCAGGCGCGGCGCAGGCTGATCGAGCAAAGCGACCTCAAATGTGACGTACAGCAGCTGCCAGAGCGCGCCGTCGCTCGGCGCGAGCCACAACACATGCACGCGATCGCGCGCGTCGAGCGTCGCCGCGGCAAGGTGCGCCGCTTCCGCCAGACGATATGCGCCGAACGGTCGTCCGAGCCGATCCAAGCGCGCTATTGAGAGCTGTCCATCGTTGATGATGAACGCTAAAATGCCGCCGTCAGGCGTTGGCACGGCGCTGTAGCGCTGCGCAGCACCGATATCGAACGGCGCACGGCGCAACGCGCCGCTCGGCTCGAGCGTGGCGCATTGCAGGCGTGACGTGCTGCCAGTCAAGCGCTCTAGCCACAGCAAGGCAGCGCGCCGCTCTGCCAATGGCAGCAAGCGCACTTGCGATGGCGCGCCGCTGATCGGAAATTGCCACGCCTGCGCCGCGCCGATAGGCTGCACGAAAAGATCAGGCGCGCTCAATGCGCCTGCCCAAGCGATCCACGCGCCGCGCTGCGCTGCTATCAGCGCCAAGTCGCTCTGGGCAGGCACGTCCTGAGCGAAGCGCTGTACGCCAATTTCATCGCGCACAGCGCTGGCGCAGCCTGCCATCAGCAGGGCGACGAGAAAGTGCGCACAGATCGTGAGAAATCTATTGCTCATACGTTGTTTTTGAGTATGATCATGCCGAGCGGCAATCAGCAGCTGCTTTTCACAACAGCGCATATGGTGGAATCATCCAACGCGGCACTTGAACGCAACACAAAACATCTCGACGAGCGAGCGCACTCAGCGCGGTCAGCCTTTTCAGCAGCGCAAGATGCGCACACAACTTCACTCGGACAGCTCACCTTGTTAGTGCAAGACGAGCGCAGCATTCCGTTGTGCCTGACCGTGACCGAGCGCGCCATTCTCGGTCGCCCTGATGAAGTGGACGGCTTCACGCCCGATATTGACGTGACGCCGTTCAACGGGCGCGATAAAGGCGTCTCGCGGCGGCACGCTGAATTCATCCTGAGCGATGGTCAGCTGTACGTGCGCGACCTAGGCAGCACGAATGGCACGCGCCTGAACGGACGTTTGCTGCAGCCGCAGCGCACGTATCGCCTGAGCGAAGGCGACCTGCTGCAGCTGGGCAACTTGTACATGGTCGTCAAGCTGAGTCAGGTCGCTCAATGATGCCGCCGCCTAAGCACAGCTCGCCTTGGTAGAACACGGCGCCTTGTCCGGGCGTGATGCCGCGCACGGGCGCGTCCAAGATCACTTGGGCGCGACCGTTCGGCAGCGGCGTGACGAGCGCAGGCATCGGCTGCGCCTTGTAGCGTACCTTCACCTCAGCGCGAATCGGCGTCGCTGGCGGCGCGCCGCTGATCCAATTCACGCGCGCTGCCGTCAGTTGCGCGCAGCCAAGCTCAGCTTGGCTGCCGACGATCAGCGCGTTGTTGGCGACATCGAGCGCGATCACATACAGCGGCTCAGCGCTGGCGATGCCGAGTCCTTTGCGCTGACCGATGGTGTAGTTCGGCAAGCCTGTGTGCTTGCCTAACACGCGACCGTCGCGCGTCCTGATCTCGCCTTCGCGGCTGATCTGCGCGCCGAGCATGGCAGGGCTATGCTCGCGCAAAAAGCGGCGATAGTCGCCATCGGCGAGGAAGCACAAATCCTGACTCTCGCCTTTGGACGCCACGTCCAAGCCGAGCGCAGCGGCGATCTCGCGCACGCGCGCCTTGTGCAGCTCGCCAATTGGAAACAAGACTCGCGCCAGCTGCGCTTGTCCAAGCACGCTCAGCACATAGCTCTGATCTTTGCGCTCATCCAAGCCTTTCAAGAGCTGATAAGCGCCGTCAGGCGCTTGCCGTATGCGCGCATAATGTCCAGTGGCAAGATAATCGGCGTCTAGCGAGAGCGCGTGATTGAGCAGCCACTCGAAGCGGATGTGCCGATTGCATTCCAAGCACGGATTCGGCGTGACGCCGCGTCCGTACTGCTCGACGAAGAATTGCACGATCTGGCGCCTGAAGACGGCTTGCGTATCCAGCACGTAGAACGGAATGCCCAGCTTGCGCGCCACTCTGGCAGCGTCGGTCATTTGGTCAGGCGTGCAGCAGCGATTGTAGCCGTGTGCGCCTTCGCCATCTTCCGCCCACAGCCGCATCATGATGCCGATCACGTCGTAGCCTGCCTGCACCATCAGCGCCGCCGCCACAGAGCTATCCACGCCGCCGCTCATCGCGACGACCACTCGCTTCGTCATGGCTCACCTTACAACACACTGCTCATTTTTCAAATAAACTTTAGCATAAAATGGCAGGTTTGTTTAGAGCGAGCTTGACTCAGTTCCTGACGCGCTGATCTTGGCTGCCACTGCCGCCAACAGCCGACTCATGAAGCCTTCGGCAGGACAAGTGTATTGACTATCCGCCACGTAATAGCGCGCCTGATCGGTCTGCACTGCCAAGCCGACTCGCCCGTAGACCGTGTAGATGATCTGCACTTGCCAGACCGACTGTCCGTGCCTATAGGCATGGCGCGTCTGTGAGAGCCGCGCTGAGTTCGCGCACCATTCTATGTAGACCGTCCGAAAGCTCGGCAGCGGCAGTCCTTCCACGTGCGCGCGCACGACGGCGTAGGCATAAGCGTTCAAGGCATCGGCAAAGCCGCTGACCGCGAAGCCGATCTCTGATTCGCGCAAGCCGATCTCAGCGTTGGCGGCGCGCAGTTCCGCTTCAAACAAGCGCGCCAGACGCTCAAAAGCGTCCAGCCAGTCCAGCGGCGGCACATGCGATGGCGTCTGCGCTACCACGCGCTCGTGCAGCCGCTGCAAGGCGCCTGTGCGCGCCGCCAGATCGATGCGCCCTAAGCCGCTGAAATCTTTCGGCTCGAAGCGCGCCACGCCGAAGGCGCTCGGCAAGCTGTGCGCAGCCCGAAAGTCTTGAATAGGTATCAGTGTGCGCAGCGCGCCTTCGATCATCAGCTCCATCAACGCGCTCCTCACAGCGTGAAAACAGAATAGGCGCATGATCTCAAGCGATCACACGCCTATCCAGTGTAGCACAAGATCGTCTGCGCTGTGCGCAGCACAATCAAGCGCGCACGCCATCCTGAATGACCTGCTTGAGGTACAGCGCGCTGCGCTTGAGCGTCCGCTTTTGCGTGGCGAAATCCACATGCACAATGCCGAAGCGCTTGGTGTAGCCTTCCGCCCACTCGAAGTTATCCAGCAGCGACCAGACGAAGTAGCCTTTGAGCGGCACGCCATGCGCGATCGCCTCAGCCGCCGCCTTGAAGTGCTGCTCAAGGTAGGCAACGCGCGCCGAATCTTCCAGCAGGTCGCCTTCGACGCGCTCAGGCTCTGGGAAGGCGGCGCCGTTCTCAGTGATGTAAATGGCAGGCGGCGCATACTCCTGATGGACGCGCAGCAGCAGGTCGCGCAAGCCTTGCGGATAGATTTCCCAGTTCATATCGGTGATAGGCACATCGGCAGGCAGGTATATTTCATAGCCTTGCGGACTGTTCGGCGCGTGACGGATCAGGATGCGTGTGTAGTAATTGACGCCTAGAAAGTCTAGCGGCTGCGCAGCAAGGCTGACTGCCGCCAGATCGAGACCGTCCAGCGCGCCACGCGCCGTCAGATGTGCCACAACGTCCGATGGATACGTTCCCTTGAAGATAGGATCGAGAAACCAACGATTCTGCACGCCGTCGAAGACGCGCGCTGCTTCCTGGTCGCGCGGATCATCGCTGGCAGGCTGAATCGGCGCCAGGTTCAGCGTGATGCCGACCTGTGCATTGGGCAGGCGCTCGCGCAAGACCTGCACAGCGCGTCCGTGCGCCAGATGCGTATGATGCGCAGCGCGGAACGCCGCGCGCTCATCGCGGATGCCCGGCGCGTGAATGCCGAGATGATGACCGAGAAAGGCGATGCACCATGGCTCGTTCAGCGTGATCCAATGCTTCACGCGGTCGCCATACTGCTCAGCCGCTAATGCGGCGTATGCCGCGAACCACTCAGGCATCTCAGCGCTCGTCCAGCCGCCGCGATCCTGCAGCGCTTGCGGCAAGTCCCAGTGATAGAGCGTGATAAACGGCGTAATGTTCGCCTCAAGCAGCTTGTCAATCAGGCGATTGTAGAAGTCAACGCCTGCTTGGTTGATGGCGCCTGTGCCTTGCGGCAACAGACGCGACCAAGCGATAGAAAACCGATAAGCGTGCAAGCCGAGCGTTTGCATCAGCGCCACGTCTTCAGCATAGCGATGATAGTGATCGCACGCCACATCGCCTGTGTGACCGTGTTTGACCTTGCCTTCGGTGTGCGAGAAGCGCGTCCAGATGCACTCGCCGCGCCCGTCTTCGAGCGCCGCGCCTTCAATTTGATAGCTGGCGGTCGCGGCGCCCCAGAGAAAATCGCTTGGAAAGTTCATTCAAGCCTCGATTCATCTCAACGACAATTCGCGTCTAGCGTGTAGAGCGTAGCAGAGAAAGCAGGCGCGCTCAGGATCGGCTCGTCCGTCTCCAGCGTCAATGGCTCTGCCTTAAGACGCTGGTCGAGACGCCACGCGCTCTTGATCGGACAGGCAGGCGCGCCGTCCACGCTCAGCCGCACTGTGCGCGCCGACTCGAACGGATTGACCACCATCACGGTCAGTTGTCCTGCGTCATCGCGCGCCGCCGCCACAGTCAAGAGCGGCTCATTGTTCTCCACGCGCAAGAGCGTCTTGCCGAAGCGCTTGTAGAGCGGATAGACGTAGAAAGTCGGACGTGCGGCATAGCGGTCGAACAGACCGAAGTCTGTGCCGCCGTAGCTCGCCAGCATGAAATACGCCACAATATCCACCTGATGGTTGATCAAGCGCGTCAGCACATCCGCCCACCAGATCGCGTGGAAGAACGAGTCAGGCGTCGCTTCGCCGCCCAGCGTCTTGCTCCAGTGTGAGCTGACCTCTAGCACGCCAATCGGAAAATCGCGCCCTGCCGCCTCGCGAATCACCTTGCGCAGATCGCTCACGATGAAATCCCACTCGCGCGCTGTATCGCGCAGCCGCGCAACGGTCGTGGCAGGCGCGTTCATCGCAGTCGGCAGCGGATAGCGATGGATCGAGACGATGTTGACCAGATCGGCGTTCTGGCGCATGAAAATGCGAATCCAATCGCGCAGCGGCGCATGATAGTCGTTCAAATTAGGCGGATACTGGCTGATGTCCGGTCCAACCAAGATGATATTCGGATCGACCTCGCGCATGGCGAGCGCAAAGGCGCGCCAATCTTTGGCGAACTGCTCAGCCGTGTAATCTCTGTACAAGTTCGGCTCATTGCCGATGCTCCAGAAGCGCACGCCATAGCCCTGCTCGATGTTCACGTAGCGCACCACGCTCGCGGCGCGCTCAGGCGTGCTGCCTGCCAGCCGCACGTGAATGAGCGGCTCAGCGTTCAGGCGGCGCGCAAATTTGACGAACGGATCGATGTGATACGGCGCGAGGTCGTTTTGATCGCCCCACGCGCCGCCCGGAAAGCGCAAGAACGTAAAGCCGCCTTCTGCCGCCTGATCCCATAAGCCGACAGGCAACAGCGCCCACGGTCCGTAGTTCGCGCCAAAGACGTAAGGGCTGATCGTGCCGAGCGGCGGCTGCGTGACCACGTTGATCGTCCGCTCATTGGCTTGGCTGACGCCGACTGAGCAGAGCAAAATGACTGTGAAGATTAACAACAGTGAACGACGTATAGTCATTTCTCAACTCCTGTGATAACCACACCGCGCATGAAGAAGCGCTGCGCAAGGATGAACAGAATGACGGGCAAGAGCATCGCCATCAGCGAAGTCGCTTGAACAAGCTCAGGGCGTGGCGCGTAACGGAAATTGAAAATTTGCACGCCGACTGAGATCGGCTGCAGCTCAGGCTTGCCCAGCAGGTAGATCAGCGGACCGAAGTAATCGTTCCACGCCCATACGAAGTGGAACAAGCCGACCGTGATGATAGCAGCCCAAGATTGCGGCACGATCACGTGCAGCAAGATTTGGAACGGACTGGCGCCGTCAATCATGGCGGCTTCGTCCAGCTCGCGCGGCAAGGTCATGAAGAACTGCCGCAGCAAGAAGACGTTGTAGGCGTTGGCGAAGAAATGCGGCACGATCAGCGGCAACCATGTGCCTGTCCAACCGATGGACGCGAAGAAAGCGTAAGTCGGGATGAGCGTGACCTGACCAGGCAGGATGATCGTGCCGATCAGCACGATGAATAGCCAATTCTTGCCCGGAATCGGGAAGCGCGAGAAGGCATAAGCGACCGAGATCGAAGAGAGCAGCGTGCCGATCATGCCGATAAAGGCGATCGCGAACGTATTGCGGAAGAGCAGCGGAAAGTCAATCATCTGCCAGGCTTCTGGGAAGTTTTCCCAGCGCGCCTGAAAGACGTAAGCAGGCTGCAGCGCGCGCCAATTGCCTTCCCACGTGATCGGCTCAGCCGTCGGATCGTTCGGATCGATGAAGACCACGCTGGTGCGCCGTTTGGTCAGCGCCGCCAATTGGCGCGTCTCGCCGTCAATCGGCACGTTGAAGACCTCAAGGCGCTGCACGCGCTGCCCGTCGTTATATTCGTAGAACAGCTGCTTCATCGGCAGGATCGGCGAGTCAGGTCCGCCTGCCAGCGACTCTTGGTCGCGCAAGGCGACCGTCATCATGTTGCCGAACGGCAGCAGGTAGACGAACGCCAGCAGCGAGCCGAACAGCGTCACCAGCGCAAGGGCGGTGAACTTCCTGAGCTGCCTCACAAAGTACGGCGAGACGACGACCGACGGACGCGGTTGCGATATAGCAGCCATCTCACTCTCCTCCTGCGTAATAGACCCAGCGTCGCGATGTGGCGAACAGGATGACGGTCAGGACAATGGCGATCAGGAAGATGAACCAAGCCATCGTCGCGCCGTAGCCCATATCTTGGAACAAGAAGGCAGTCCGATACAGATGCATGTTGAAGAAATACGCCGCGCCATTCGGATTGCCTGTGCCGCGCGTCAGCACATACGGCACGACGAAGTACTGCAGCAAGCCGATCACGCTCAAGATCAGGTTGTAGAAGATCACCGGCGAGATCATCGGCAGCGTGACCTTGAAGAAGGCTGTCACAGCGCCTGCGCCGTCCACTTTGGCGGCGTCATATAGCTCTTGCGGCACGCCTTGCAGCGTCGCCAACGTGATCAGCATCGCGTTGCCCACGCCCCAGACTCCCATCAAGACCATCGCCGGTCCGATCCAGAACTCATTGCCTAGCCAGTTGGGCGGCTCGACGACGCCGAACAAGCGCAACAAGCGATTCAGCCAGCCGGTCTGTCCATTCAGGAACGCCTGCCAGATGAAAATGCCTGAGATGGCAGGCACCATGTACGGCAGATAGAAGAGCAGTCGGAAGAACGGCTTGCCGATCAAATATTTTGAGTTCAGCAGCGCCGCCAGCAGCACGGGCAGCGCGATGGCTATCGGCAGCGAGAGCAGCGCGAAGCCGAAGGTGACGCGCAGCGCGTTCAGCGCCAGCGGATCGGCGAAGAGCTTCGCCCAATTATTCAGCCCGATGAATTTGATCTGATCGGGCTGCGTCAGACGGAAGTCTGTGAAGCTGAAGATCAGCGAGGCGATGATCGGAATGAAGGTGAAGGCGAAAAAGCCGATCAGCCATGGCGAGAGGAAAAACCAGCCCCAGCGTTTTTGTCGCTCGTAAACGCTGACAGGCTTGCGGAGACGTACAGCGGCAGGTTTGGCGCTGAGCGGTGTTGGCACGCTTGTCATGGTCTATCTCCTACAGACGCTCGGATTGCGAGAAGCGAAGGCGGGTGATAGAATCGCGCCCGCCTTCTTCGAGGCAATGCCCCTCGTCTGCGCGCCTGCTAAGCTGAGCAGACGAGTGGGCGCCTTGCGATTAACGTCCGATCGCTTCTGCGACGATCGCTTGCAAGTCGGCTTCGAGCTTGTTGATCTCCGCTTCCAAGTTCATGTCCTTGCCTGTATCGCCGTAGAGCTGGCTGCGGAAATCGGCGAAGCGCTGGATGCCCTTCGAGAAGTTCGGGAAGAACGACTCGTGGTGCGGCGAGGCAGCGTACTCCAAGCTCTTCGGCACGGCATCCCAGTTGGTCACTGATGGGAAGGACTTCTGGCGCAGCTCGGTCGCTGCTTGCTGCAAGTCAGGACGCGCAGGATAGCCGCCGTAGACCAAGAGCAGCTCTGGCGCCGCTTCGCCCAGCAAGTAGGTCAGCACTTTGAAGGCGGCATCAGGATTCTTGCTGGCTTTGGTGATGCGGAAGGTATCGGCGTCCGTCGGCACGTGATACTTGCCCTTGTAGCTCGGCAGCACTGCCAAGTCCCAGTTGGACTTCAGATCGCCGATGCAGCAGGTGTACCACAGCGGCACGCGCGCCATCGCCACATTGCCCGAAGCGAACGCGCTCGGCTGCAGCAGCTCGCTGCCTTCGTAGGTCGCGTTCGGGATGAAGTGGCGCTTCCACAGACCGTCGTGCGTCCAAGCCAGCTGCTCGCGCCAGTAGTCAGGTAGTTCCACCTTGCCCTTCTCAGCGTCGTAGACAGGATGTCCGCCGAAGGTGGTCAGCTCGGCGCGCAGCAGCGCCCATTGCTGAATGAAGCCGAACTGACGGATTTGGTTCGGATCGAAGCCTGGGTCGTTCGGCGTCAGACCGTTCGCGTCAACCGTCAGCTCGATTGCCAGATCGGCGAGCGTATCCCAGTTCCACTCGCGCTCCACGCCGTTCAGCGTGTAAGGCTGATTGAAGTCGGACGGCGGATAGGGCAGCTCAGCCTCGTCGAACAGGTCTTTGTTGTAGAAGATCAGCGACGGGAAGACCGCGAACGGAATGCCGACCAAGCCGCCGTCTTCAGTGCGATACAGATCGACCAAGCTCTCAGGGAACTGCTTGAGATTGTAGTTGTACTTCTCAACCAATGGCGCGACATCCAGCCAGGCATCGGCGAAGCTGTTGGCGCCCAAGAAGCCGACCGGACCGACGATGTCCGGCGCGTCGCCGGCGGCGATCAGCGTGGCGAGCGCGTCATAGGCGGCTTCAAAGCTGGCGGCGATGTTGATCTTCAGCTCGATCTCATTCTGGCTGGCGTTGAAGGCTTCCACCACGCGATTTTGCGCCTCGATTTGATCAGGGCTGGCGCCTGTGCCAATGCCCACGAACCACGTGACCACTGTGCGGCTCTGCGCCTGCGCGTTCGAGAGCGTCGGCATCAGCGCGATCGCCGCCGCAAGGAACAGCACGAACAAAACTTTGCGAGACATTTGAACCTCCGTAAAAATCAGTTTGCGCGAAAGATAGAAAAACGGACGAGCGTAAAAGCAGCATTTCATCAACTTTCTGAGCGCGCATCACCTCCTTTTATGGCGCGCACAGCGGCGCCGCACGACTGCCTGATGATCAATTCGGTCGGCAGGATGATGTGCTGCGGCGCGCTGACGCGCCCGTTGATCAAGTCCACCAGCAGGCGCGCCGCCGCCTCGCCTTTGGCGCTGACAGGCTGACGGATCGTGGTGAGCGGCGGCGTCGTTTTCACGGCGATATCCACGTCATCGAAGCCAACTACGCTAATGTCCTCTGGCACGCGCAGCCCTGCCTCGTAGATAGCCTGCAGCGCGCCTGCCGCCGCTGTGTCGTTAGCGGCGAACAAGCCGTCAGGCTTGTGTGGCAACAAGACCTGCATAGCGCGGTAGCCCGACTCGTAATTGAAGACGCTCTCAACGATCATGCGATAGTCCACAGGCAAGCCTGCGGCGCGCAGCGCATTTTTATAGCCCGTCAAGCGGTCATGTGCATCCGAGATCGTCATCATACCTGTGATGTGCGCGATGCGCCGCCTGCCCAGCTGGATCAGATGCCCTGTGGCGATCTCAGCGGCGCGCACGTTATCAACGCTCACGTAGTTGCTGCGATCCAGGTTGCTGAAAGGACGGTCAATCATCACGTACGGCTGCCGCAAGCGATCCAGCTTGCTGTAAAGCGGATGATCGTTCGGCAGCGAGACGAAGATCAGTCCATCGGTCAGGTGTGGATTGGAAAGTTTGCGCATCAGGTGCTGATCGCTGTGCGTCACTTCGCCAAGCCACATCAGCATGGCATAGTCCAGCTGCCGAATGGCGTCGCCTAGACCTGCTAGGATCAGCGGATAGTAGTTGTTATCGCTGAAGAAGACGTTGGCTGAAGTCGGGATGACCACGCCGAGGATATCGGTGCGCCGCCTGACCAGCGCGCGCGCAGCGGCGTTCGGATGAAAGTCCTCTTGCTCGATGATGGCAAGCACGCGCTGGCGCGTCTGCTCGCTCACGTTCGGCGAGTCGTTGATGACTCGCGAGACGGTCGAGCGCGAGACGCCTGCTTTCCGCGCGATGCTCTCTAAATCCATGCGTTCTTTCATCGTCAAACACCACTTAAGCGCAAAACTGGTCTTTTTGGAAACGCTCCCAACAAACCACTTTTTGAGAGCGCTCTCAAAACGCTCATCATCAGTTTAGAGCGCTTTGCAACGCTTGTCAAGAAAATGGGAAGAATGTGAGATGAAACTCACATTTGTGCAGCGGATGCACTCAGCTTGCCTGATACATGGCTACGCGCTACCGCTGCGACTGCCTAAATGCCACAGCGCAACCTGCTGCACATGCCCTGCGCTCATAAGGCGCACCACTTGTGGATCGTCAGGCAGCAGATCGAGCATGTTGTCGTCCCAGCGCGCCTCAGCGTCATCCGCCGCCAGCCACACGCCGCGCACAGGACGATCTGCCCTGACTTGATAACATCCTTCGCCCAGCGGCGTCAGCTGAACTTGCGCGGCGCTGTAGTCGGCGCTGCGCGGCGGTTCAGGGAAGCGTGCGGCGCGCGCGATGACTCGCTGGTCTTGCTGTAGGCGCGCCGCCCAAACGCACGGCGCAGCGCTCGGCGCAGCGCGCGCGACCAACTGTGTCGCCTGATTGGCGCCGATCTGCACGACTTGGCGCGTCTGATCCAGCAATTCGCCGTCTAGCGACCAACAATTGAGCGTCAGCGTCGCCTCAAGCGCCTCAAGCGCCTGATTGGACGCCCAGCAGGTCACGCCTTGCTCTTCGGCGGTCAAGATCAGCGCCAATGGCGCCAGAGCGCGCTTGACACGATAGTAGGCAGGCTTTGGACGCAAGTAGTAGTCAACAAGCGACCAACTGATGACAGGATAGCAATCGTTCAGCTGCCAGATCAGCGCGCCGCCGATAGCGCGTCTATGCTCGCCGCGCCAACCGAGCCGCCAGCCTTCGTAAGCGGCAGCTGCAGCCTCAGCCTGCACAAACTGCGTCAGATAGATGTAGTCAGGCAGCGCGTCAGCGCGTCCGACGTTGCGCTCAAGGTAGTGCTTCAAGCGCGACTCGCCATCGGTCGCCTTGTTGTGATAGCGCAGGGCGGCGCTCTCCAGCGTCCGAGCCTCAGGCGCGCAAAACGCCTCGATAGTCGGCAAGTTGGGCAGCGCTTGCATCCCGAATTCGCTGATGAAGCGTCCGCCATAGCGCGGATAGTCTTGATAGTCCGCCATGACGCCGTGCCAGACGTCCCACGTATGCCGATCGCCGACCGTCTGATCGAAGACGCTCGCGCCGCCGTAAGGGCTGCCCTGCCAGTAAGGACGAGTTGGATCGAGTTCAGCGCAAATGCGCGGCAACAGCCGCTCGTAGATTTCGCGCGCAGGGAACGCCGTCTGTCTGAAGTCACCGTCAAAGCTCGGATCGTAGGCATTCAGCGACTCGGCAATTTGATAGTCTTCATTGTTGCTGCACCACAGCGCAAGGCAGGCGTAGTGCCGCAGGCGCTTCACTTGTGCAACAGCCTCAGCGCGCACGTTCTCCAGAAATTCATCGTGCGCAGGATACATGCCGCAGGCGAACATGAAATCCTGCCAGACGAGCAAGCCAAGCTCATCGCACAGCTCGTAGAAAGCGTCATCTTCATAGATTCCGCCGCCCCAGACTCGCAACATGCGCATGTTGGCTGCCGCCGCCAGCTGCAGCCATTCGCTGTAGCGCGCTGCCGTCAGGCGCGGCGTGAAGCTATCGGCAGGAATCCAGTTGGCGCCGCCGCAGAAGATTGGAATGCGATTGACCTCAAAGTAGAACGACGTGCCTGCTTCATCTTGGATCGGCGCTTGCACAAGGCGCAGATCGCGAATGCCGATGCGCAGATCGCGCCGATCCAGCACGCCTGCCGCGCCGATCAGCTCGACCGCGAGATGATAGCGCGCCTGCTGACCGTAGCCGCGCGGATACCACAGACGCGGCGCGTTGAGCGTGAAAGTGTGCTGCGCCGCAGCGCGATTCGGCGCCACTTGCACCTGCTCGACCAGCGCGCCCGTCGGATCGTAGAGCGCAAGGCGCACTGACTCTGCCGCGCCTTCCACCTGAACCGACGTCAGCAGGTCGGCGCGCGCAAGGTCATCGCTCAGCGTCGGCTGAGCGTGCAGCTCAGCCAGACGCGCCGTGTAGGCTTCCACATAAGCAGGTCGCCAGATGCCCGCTGTCAGCAGCGTCGGTCCCCAGTCCCAGCCGTAGTGATATTGCGCTTTGCGCACGTAGACTCGGCTCGGATCGCCGTTCCAGACGGCGCGCGCGCCGTATTGCGCCTCAAGCGCTTTGCCGCGCCGCAACGCCGACTCAAAGCGTACGGCAAGCCGATTCTCGCCTTCGCGCGCCTGCGCCTTGATCGAGACGCGCTGTGGCACAAACATATTTTGGCTGCTCAAAAGATGCACGCCGTTCAAATAGACTTCGGCGAAGGTATCCAAGCCTTCGAAGCACAGATCGAGCTGTGGCGCGCGCAGCTGCTCAGCGCGCAGCGTGAAGACGCACTCATACAGCCAATCGGTCTCGCCGATCCACTGCACAGCTGCTTCATTCAAGCCGAAGAACGGATCAGGAATCCGTCCGTTGCGCAGCAGATCGAGATGCACGCAGCCGGGCAGCTGCGCAGGCAGCCAGTCGTCGTCCGCTTCGAGCGCGCTGTGCAGGTCGGCTTCAGGCGCGATCGCTTTGAAACGCGCGCGGTCAAGTGACAAGCGTTGCATCGGCATTGATCACACTCACTGAACTTGTACTGTCAGCGCTTCAAGGTCGCTGACCATATCGTCAATGATTTGTAAGCCTTGCTGCCAAAAGGTCGGATCGGTCAGATGGACGCCTGCTTTCGCCAGGATATTCTCAGGCGCGTCCGAGCCGCCTGCTGAGAGTACCTCAAAATAGCGCGGCACGAAAGATGCACCTTCTTGTTTGTACTTGCTGAAGAGCGCCAAGACCAACAGCTCGCCGAAGGCATAGGCATAAACATAGCCCGGCGTGCTGATGAAATGCGGCACGTAGCTCCACCAAATGCCGTAGTCATCGCGCAGCGTGACGCTCTGACCGAACATGGCGCGCTGCGTCTGCAGCCAGAAGTCGCTCAGGCGCTCAGCGGCGAGTTCGCCTTCCGTGCGGCGCGCCGTGTGGATCGCCGCTTCGAAGCGATTCATGCTGATCTGGCGGAAAACTGTGGCGAAAGTATCCTCGATCTTGCTGGCGAGCATCGCCAAGCGGACGGCAGGATTGCTCTCGCGCGCCATCAGGTCGTTGAAGACCAACATCTCGCCGAAGACAGACGCCATCTCGGCTGTGGTCAGCGGCGTATACGCGCCGAACACGCCATGCGGACGCGATAGGTACATATGAATGCCGTGACCGAGTTCATGCGCCAGCGTCATCACGTCGCGCACGGCGCCTGTGTAGTTGACGAGGATGAACGGATGCGCGCTCGGCACTGTTGGATGCGCGAAGGCGCCGCCGCTCTTGTTAGGCAGCACAGGCGCGTGAATCCAGTTGCGCTCGAAGAACTCGCTCGCGATTTCCGCCATGCGCGGCGAGAACGCGCCGAAGGCATTCAGCACGATGTCGCGCGCCGCGTCCCAAGTGTAGTGAGTCTCAGCGCTGGGCAAGACGGCGTAACGATCGTAGTCGAACAGCTCATCCACGCCGAGCAAGCGCCGCTTGATGGTGTAATAGCGCGCGACGATGTCGTAGCGGCTGGTCACGGCGTCAATCAGCGCTTGGACGGCTTCATCGGTCGTCTCGTTCGCCAAGTTGCGCGCGCTGAGCCAAGTGGGATAGTTGCGCAGCCGATCGTCGCTCGCTTTATCAGCCAAGAGCGTGTTGAAGATGTAGGTGAGCGTGCGCAAGTGCGGACGCAAGCCTGCCGTGATCGAATCGGCGGCGCGGCGGCGCACGTCGCGGTCAGGCGCGTACAGTTGGCGCATGACGATGGCTTGCGGCAGCAGCTGACCGTCCCACTCGTAGCGGATGCTGCTGACCGTCTCAGTGAAAAAGCGCGTCCAAGCGCTGCGTCCTGTCACTGCCTTTTCGGCTAAGATTTTCTCTTCAGGCTCGCTGCGCAGGTGCGGACGGTAGCGCAGCTGCTTGCGCAGATAATGCCGATAGCGGCTGAGCGCAGGCGACTCGGCAATTTGGGCGCCTTCCTCGCCGACCTGCGTCCATTCCAGCGTGAAGAAGAGCAAGGTCTGCTCGAATTGCGAGCCTGCTTCGCGCACGCGCTGCAGCAATGCGCCGCGCACAGGATCGGCGGTATTCGTGTTCCACTGCAGCGCAGCGTAAGCGCTCAGCTTGCCCATGCGCTCTTGGAGCGCTTCGAGCGTTTGCATCGCTTCAGCCAGCTCATCGGCGCTCAGGTGCGCCACACGACCGCGATAGCGTTCGGCGAAGCGCTCAGCCTGCGCTTGCAGCTCGGCGAGGTCGCGTGCGATGGCAGGATCGTCAGGCTGCGCGTAGAAGATGCTCAAGTCCCACAGGACTTGCTCTGCTCCAGTTGGCTGATTCATGGCAGTCCTCAATTCTCTCAAGCGAAAATTATATCGCTCAAGCATACCGCGCGTTGGCATTGGCTTAAAGCGAAAATCCGACCAAAGACGGATGCTTGCCAATTCTGCGCACTTGCGCTGAAAATTGTAAAAGGTTTTGTTGTCTTTAAGGAAAGGACGGTCGAGATGAACCGTTTGCAACATGCGCGCTCGCCTTATCTGCGCCAACACGCCACCAATCCTGTGGATTGGTACGAATGGAGCGCGGAAGCCTTCGCGGCGGCGCGGCAGCACGATAAGCCGATCTTGCTCAGCATCGGCTATAGCGCCTGCCATTGGTGCCACGTCATGGCGCATGAGTCCTTCGAGGATCAGGAGACGGCGGCGATCATGAACCGCGACTTCGTGAACATCAAAGTGGATCGCGAAGAGCGCCCTGACGTGGACGATATCTACATGCAGGCGACGCAAATCTTCACGCGCGGACACGGCGGCTGGCCCATGACCGTCTTCTTGACGCCTGATGGCAAGCCGTTTCACGCCGGCACCTACTATCCGAAGGAATCGGGACGCGGTATGCCGTCTTTCAAGCAGATTTTGGCGGCGGTCAGCGACGCTTGGCACAATCGGCGGCAGCAGGTCTACCAAGTTGCCGAGCAGGTGACCGAAGGACTGCAGCGCGACCTGCTCGGCATTGGCGAATCGGACGCTGCGCTGGACGCCGCGCTGCTGGAGAGCGCCGTGCGCGCCGCCCTGCGCGATTTCGATCCTGTCTACGGCGGACTCTCGCGCGGGCAGCCGAAATTTCCCGCGCCGATGAACTACGAGTTTCTGCTGAGCATGACGCGCTACTTATCCGATGAAGACCTGCGCCAGAGAGCGTTGCACGCCGTCACCTTCACGCTCAAGAAGATGGCGTGCGGCGGCATTTACGATCAGATCAGCGGCGGCTTCCATCGCTACAGCGTGGATAGGATGTGGCTGGTGCCGCACTTTGAGAAAATGCTCTACGATAACGCGCAGCTCAGCCGCTTGTATTTGCACGCTTGGCAAGCCACTGGCGAGCCGTTCTTCAAGCGCATTGCCGAAGAGACCTACGACTATCTGCTGCGCGAGATGCAACAGAGTGAAGAAAGTGGCTTCTACAGCTCGACCGATGCCGATAGCGACGGCGAAGAAGGCAAATTCTTCGTGTGGAGCATCGAAGAACTGCGCGAAGCGCTGCCGCCTGAGATCGCTGAGTCGGCGATCGCTTACTGGGACGTGACCGAGCGCGGCAACTTTGAAGGACACAACATCCTGCACGTGCCTGCCGAGCCGACCAGCGTGGCGCTCAAGCTCGGCATCTCGCTTGAGACGCTCGAGAGTCACATTGCGCAGGCGCGCCGCATTTTGCGCCTCAAACGCTTAGAGCGCACTGCTTTGCATCGCGACGAGAAAATCTTGACCGCTTGGAACGGCATGACCATCGCCAGTCTGGCTGAGGCGGCGCGTGTGCTGGAGCGCTTTGATTACCGCCAAGCTGCCGTGCGCGCCGCCAGCTTCATCCTCGAGGCGCTGAGCCGCGACGGACGCTTGCTGCGCAGCTATAAAGACGGTCACGCGCAATTCAACGGCTATCTTGAGGACTACGCTTGCCTGATTGACGGCTTGCTGCAGCTGTATCAGACGACTTTTGAGGCGCGCTGGTTGGATGAGGCGATCGCGCTGACCGAGACGGTCTTGCTACATTTCAGCGCTGCGGACGGCGGCTTCTACGATACGAGCGACGATCACGAGGCGCTGATCGCGCGTCCGCGCAACTTGCAAGATAACGCCGTGCCAAGCGGCAACAGCCTGTTCGCTAAGACGCTGCTGCAATTGGCAGCCTATACAGGCGAGCTGGGCTACGTCCAAGCGGCAGAGGCGACCATCAAGCCGTTGGCAGGCGCCATGCGCGAGTATCCGCTCGCCTTTGGCGAGATGCTGAACGCGGCGCGCTTGCTGGTCTACGGCGTGCAGGAAGTGGCGATCATCGGCGCGCCTGAGGCGCCTGAGACGCGCGCGCTGCTGGACGTGGTGCAGCGCGGCTACTATCCAAATGCAGTGGTAGCGCACGCCGCCGATGACTCTGAGCTGTTCCCGCCGCTTTTGGCAGAGCGGACGCTGCTGAATGCGCTGCCGACCGCCTATGTATGCCGTCAATTCACCTGTCAGTTGCCTGTGAACGCGCCTGAGGCGCTGCGCGAGCAACTGGCGCGCTGAACAAAATGAGCGGATCGTGGCGATCCGCTCATCGGCTTCACAAAAAGGCGATGCTTATGGCATGACCGAGCCGAGCGTGGCGCAGGCAGGGCAAGCGCCGCCGGGACGGATGATCGCGTAGCCGCCCATCGGATCAGTGCCTGTGAAGAACGGGAAGTCCACGTTCCAGACGATCATCAAGCGCACGCGACCGCTGCGCGCGGCGAGGACTGCCGCTTCTGCCAGCCACTGCGCCTGCTGCGCGACGGTCACGTTTTGCGCCCAAGCGAAGCCGCCCGGCAGCGCGCCGTAGCCTTCCGGCGAGAGGTAACCTAGCTCAGTGAAGCACGCTTGCTTGCCAGGGAAGCCTGCCAAGGCGCGGTTCAGCTGCGTGGAGAAGTAGCGCGTCGGATAGTTATCGCGCGGATCGCCGCTGGTCTGATTCGGGCTGACGATGCCTTCGTTGTAATGCACGCCGACGCAATCTAGGTATTGGGCAGCGCCTGCCTGTGCCATCTCCAGCATGTAGACGTCGTCATTCCAGTAGGCAGCCGTCTTGCCGCCGGGTCCTGCGGCGCCGGTCGGCGCGGGCGCGCCGCTGATGACGAGCGTGTTCGGATTGCGCGCCTTGATCGCGTTATAGGCTTTCGCCAACATCTCGACGTACTTGGCGGGATTGATCTGACCGTTAGGCCACTCGCGGTCGAGGTTCATCTCATTCCAGACCTCGATGCCATCGGCGCCAGCGCCTGCCAGCTCTGCCACGTAACCGGCGTATTGATCGAAGAAGCCAGGCACTAGGATATCCTCAGGCTTGCCGACCACTGAGAGCAGAATCTTGAAGCCATTCGCCTTCGCCGCTGCAATGTGACCGAAGGCTGCGCCGTCGCCTGGACGCACTTGCTTCTTCACCCAGCGCATCTTCGCCTGCTTCATGGCGTTGACGGTGCCTGCGCCAAGCTCCAGCACGTGACCGCCTAGCTCAAAGCCGCCGCCTGCCGCCGAGCCTGCCGCTGGCGGTGGCAAGTTGCTGCCGCCGGGCGCTGTGCCTGCGATGCCGCAGTCGTAGACGCGCTGCAGATCATAGGTGACGCGGATATCATAGCGGTTCGGATTGCCGAGCGGCTGAATGATGAACTGATAGCCGGCGGTATCGCCTTTGATGACCGTCTCGCCATCCGGCGGCGGGCAACCGAGCGCACTATCAGGGAAGAGCGCCAGTTCCCACGTCCAGCTGTTCACATAGCGCAAATTGGTGTTGATCTTGCGCGAAAGATAGCCGCGCGCCACGTTGAATGCCTGCCACTCGCGCGGCGCGACCGTCGCATCGGCAGCGGGCGGCGCAGGAGTCGCTTGCACCACTGGCGGCGCGCCGCCGATTGGCGTCGCCGTCACGATGATGATGGCAGGTGTTGGTGTTGGATTTTGGGCGTTCGTCGTGCTGACTGCAGGCAAGCCGAACATCATCAGCGCGATGCAGCAGGCTGTCAGCAGCACCACAAACTTATTCACTCTCAAAGCCATTGATACTACTCCACACGGATTTGTTGTCAGATTGCGCTCGCGTTACATCTCGCAGCGATGGTATAGCATACCTGCAAAGCGAGCGCCTGTCTAGCCTACGTAGGAAAATCGTCAGAGATCACGGATTAGGCGGACGGAAACGTCCTGCGCGTATCTCTTCAAGCCGATCGGCGGCAGGCGTATAGCGCGGATTGATGCTCAACACGCGGCGGAAAGCGCGCTGCGCTTCATCCATGTTGCCTTGCGCCGCTAACGCCATGCCGCGCCAGTAGTGCGATTCTTCCAAGTCGCTTGACGTGCCGAGCGTGGCATCCGCCAAAGCGATCACCTCGCTGTACTGCCCGGCGTAGTAATACGCCTCGTACATGGTGAACTGATACCACAACATGCGCCACGGCAAGCCTGAGCCGACGCTGCGCGCGCGGTCGAAGGCGCGCACGGCGTTGCGATAATCGCGCAGCAGGACGTAACTGCTGCCCATGTTGAACCACGCGAACGGATTATCGGGCTGGATTGAGGCTTCTTCTTTGGCGCGGCTGAGCGCGTGCTGAATGCTGTAGGTCACATCTTGGTGCGCACCCAGCAGCATCGCCAGCTCGCGCTCGCGCTCAGCGGGATAGATCACGATGTAGAGCCGATTGAATTGCTGCCAGCGCTCATCCACGCTGCTGTAGCGTTCCCAGCGCGCGCCGCGATAGGTATCCAGCACGTAGAACTCGCCGCGCAGGTCATCGTAGCCTTGAATGGTCAGATAGTGTCCCATCCAGCCTTCGCCTGCCACGAAATAGCCTTTCTCAAGGATGACGCCGAAGCCATTCGCCACCAGCCGTTTGATCAAGTTCAGCTCGCCGCCGACGCGCATCAGCGCCTTGAGCGGAAGGCCGCGCTCGCGGTTGAGATGCTCATTGACGTAGTTGACCATCTCCCAAGGGCTGACGTTGCGATCTTCAGTGCTGGGCTTCAGATATTGGATCACCTCTTCTTTCGTGCCATTCCAGCCCATGTAGTACAGCACTTGCGTCAGGTTCGCCGGTCCGCAAGTGTTCCACGTCTGCTGCACAAAGCGGAAGCCCTGCCCTTGCCACGCCACAGGGATCGGAATTTCAGTCGGCACAGGCGATGGCGGTAGAGTCGGCGTGGTGGTGGCGGTCGGCAGCGCCGCAAGAGCGAGAGTCGGGAAGGGCGTCGGTGTGGCTGCGAGCGCGGCGATGACCGGCGTGTTGGTGACCAGCACAGAGGTCGGACCGGGACGGCTCGGCGTGTTGGGCAGACCGCGCGTGGGCGCCGCAGAGATGTTCTCGGCGTCGCCGCCTGCTTGCAGCGTGCCGCCTAACTCAGCAGTTGGACTGGCAGGCAGCGTGGCGAGCAACGCCAGCGCACTGTCATCGCGCAGGACGGCGGTCGGCAAGCTCTCGGCGCTGTAGACGCGCGTTGGCTTGAAGGCTTCCAGCAACGGCACGCGGTTCATCCAAATGACCTGCTCGCTGGTCGGCAGGCTGCGAAACCAGATCGGCGTCACGATCAGCACTAGAAAGGCGACGCTGGTGAAGAGGATCATGCTGACGCCAAGGCAGCCTAAGCCGAGCTTCAGCCACAGCAGGCGCGGCGGCGCAGTGTAGACTGCATCTCGATAAGGCGCTTCGGCGACTATGCGTTCAGACATCGTGAATTCTCAGGCACGCAGCAGCGCTGCGCGCAGCTTTTCCGTACAATATCCTGAACATGATAGCGCAAAAGGACGCATTTCCGCCGAATGATTAAAAAACTCTTATGTTAGACCTGCAAAAGCGCGTGCTGACGTTCTGCCGCGCAGAGCAGCTCTTCAAGCCTGCTGAGCGCGTTGTGGTAGCCGTCTCAGGCGGCGCGGATTCGTTAGCGCTGCTGCACATTCTGCAGGCGCTGCAGCGCGAGCTGCAGATCGCTTTGCACGCTGCCACGCTCGATCACGGCTTGCGCGGCGCGCAAGGCGCTGAGGACGCGGCGTTTGTGGCGCAGGTCGCGGCAGCTTGGCAGATTCCATGTACAGTTGGCAGCGCCGATGTGCCGCGCCTTGCCGCGACTTGGCGACTTGGCATTGAGGCGGCAGCGCGCCGCGCGCGCTACGCTTTTTTGCGGCGCTGCGCAGCGCAGATCGGCGCCGCGTGCATCGCGACCGCGCATCAGCGCGACGATCAGGCGGAGACTGTGCTGCTGCACTTGATTCGCGGCAGCGGCTTGGCAGGGCTGCGCGGCATATTGCCGTCTAGCGAGCGCGATGGGCTGCGCATTGTGCGTCCGCTGTTGGCAATCGGGCGCGATGAGCTAGTGGCGTATCTGGCGTCACACGGCGTGACGCCGCGCGACGATCCGAGCAATTCGGATATGCAATACGCGCGCAACAAAGTGCGCCATGCGATCCTGCCGCTGCTGCGCGAGATCAATCCGTCCGTGACGTTGAGCTTGGCGCGCACGGCTGAGACCTTGCGCGAAGATTACGCCGCGCTGCTAGCGAGCTTGCCATCTTATGTGCCGCCGAACATTCGGCGCGATGTTTTTCTGCGCTTGCTGCCTGCGCAGCAACGCTTGTGGTTGCGCGCTGCTGTGCAGCACATCGCGCCTGAGCGCGAGCTGAGCTTTGAGCGCGTGGAAGCGGCGCTGCGCTTTGTGCGGCGGCTGCGCACGGCAGGCGGCGTGCAGCTAGGCGGCGGCATTTGGCTGCGCGCCAATCAGGCGTGGCTGCGCGTGCAACGCGAAGGTTAATCGCGCAGGTGCGCCACATTTTGGTCGAGTCTTCTGCGGAAATCAGGACGAATTTATGCGGGAAAATCGAGCATGGAGAGGACTTGACAAAAATTGCACCGCGTGTTAGGTTCTGGCGGCGAGCTGCGGAAAAATATGGCGCAGAAATCGGGCAGGAAGCTATCAGAGTCACATTTCAGGTCAATGTGTACGCTCAATATGGCGCGCAACGCGACATTTGCAACCACCTACGACCCATTGAGGGTGCTGTAAAACAGGCATGAGCTACACACCTAAGCCCGACTCGTCTTGGGCAGTCCGCTTGAACCGCTGGGCGCTGACGTGGTCGCGGAATTACCTGAAAATTCTACTGATTCCGCTCGCCATCTTTGTTGTCTTGCCGTTCGTAGCGCCGACTCTGATGAAGATCGGCGCGACTGGCGCCGCTGAAGTCATCTACGGCATTTACAGACCGCTGTGCCATACCTTCGCCTTCCGCTCATGGTTTTTGTACGGTCAGCAGAGCGTCTATCCGCGCGAAGCGGCGCAGCTCGGCGCGCCGCTCACCTACGAAGCCATCTTGCCGACCATCATCCGCGAGCTGAATCGCCTGCCGCCCGCCGATTCGCCTATCCCTGCCGACCAGTGGTATGCGCGCGAATTCTTAGGCGATCCGCAGCTCGGTTACAAGGTCGCTGTGTGCCAGCGCGACGTCGCGATCTATGCAGGCTTGCTGATCGGCGGCCTGATCTACGCGCTTCCGCGCGTGCGTCGGCAATTGCGGCCTGTGCCGCTGTGGCTGTATCTGTGGCTTGGCTTAGCGCCGATCGGCATTGACGGCTTCTCGCAGCTGCTGAGCGGCAGGCTCTGGCCTCTGCGCGAGACCACGCCAACTTTCCGCGTCCTGACAGGCTTGCTCTTCGGCTTGATGAACGCTTGGCTGGCTTTCCCGTATCTGGAAGCGACCGCGCGCGAGACCATTCGCGAGATCGAGGCGAAGTTCGCCAAGCGCGCCAAGCGTCTGCGCCAAAGAGATTAGGCGCGCCCAGCCCTAAGCCATTGCCGCCGCCACTTCGTCGCTGATGTTCAAGTTGCTGGCTACGTTCTGCACATCGTCCAGCTCTTCCAGCTTCTCCAGCAAGCTGGTCACTTGCATGGATTCCTCGACGCCCAGCTCGATCTCGTTCTTGGCAAGCCAACTCAAGCCTGAGTCTGTGATTTTGTAGCCCGCTTCGCTCAGTTTGCTCTCAACTGCCGAGAGCGCCTCGCGCGCTGTGTAGACGATGTGCGTCTCTTCGCCTGTCACCACGTCGTCGGCGCCTGCATCCGCCGCCGCCAAGAGCAATTCATCAGGATCGACGCCGTCGGCGCTGATCTCGATATAGCCTTTGCGCTCGAATTGCCACGCCACGGCGTTTGCCTCAGCCAGGCTGCCATTGGCGCGATTGAAGAGCGTGCGAATGGCTGAGAGCGTGCGATTGCGATTATCGGTCAGCACGTCGATCAGGATCGCCACGCCGTGCGGACCGTAGCCTTCGTAGGTCACTTCTTCCATCACCACGCCGTCATCGCCGCCGCCGGTGCCGCGCGCGATGGCGCGATCGATGTTCTCCTTCGGCATGTTGGCAGCCTTCGCCTTGGCGATGGCGAGCCGCAAGCGCGTGTTCGCCTCAGGATTGCCGCCGCCTTCGCGCGCTGCAATGGTCAGCTCGCGCCCGAGCCGCGTGAAGAGCTTGCCGCGCTTGGCGTCCAGCGCGCCTTTCTTACGTTTGATGGTAGACCACTTGCTATGCCCTGACATCAGATCGTCCCTCGTGTATTCAAGCCGTAGTGCGGCAATTATAACAGATCGGGCGGGCAGTGTTCAATGCGGCGCGACCGCACGAAGGCTGCCGCGCCGCCGATAAATGCGATTTGACTCAGCTCACTCAGGGATGCCCCAGATGCGGATGGTGCCGTCCCATGAGCCTGAAGCGAGGAAGCGCCCGTCAGGCGACCACGCGACTGACAACACCACGCCTGTATGCCCTTCGAGCGCGCGCAAGAGCCGCCCGCTCGCCGCATCCCAAACGCGGACTGTGTTGTCCCATGAGCCTGAGGCGATGAAGCGCCCGTCAGGTGACCACGCCACTGACGACACCTGGCTCGTATGCCCTTCGAGCGTCCGCAGAAGCCGCCCTGTCCCCGCGTCCCACACACCGATTGTGTCGTCCCATGAGCCTGAGACGAGGAAGCGCCCGTCAGACGACCACGCGACTGAAATTACTGCCCCTGTATGCCCTTCGAGCGTCCGCAGGAGCGTCCAGGACGCCGCGTCCCAGACGCGGACTGCGCGGTCAACCGAGCCTGAGGCGAGGTAGCGTCCGTCAGGCGACCACGCGACTGAAAACACACCCATACGCCCTGCGAGCGTCCGCAGCAGCCGTCCATCTGCCGCGTCCCAGACGCGGACAGTGCCGTCAGCCGAGCCTGAGGCGAGGCGGCGTCCGTCGGGCGACCACGCGACTGTATCCCCTTTGAGCGTCCGCAGCAGCCGTCCATCTGCCGCGTCCCACACGCGGACTGTGCCGTCAGCTGATCCTGAGGCGAGGAAGCGTCCGTCAGGCGACCACGCGACTGAAAACACTTCAAATGTATGCCCTTCGAGCGTCCGCAGCAGCCGTCCATCTGCTGCGTCCCAGACGCGGACTGTGCGGTCTCCTGATCCTGAGGCGAGGAAACGTCCGTCAGGCGACCACGCGGCTGAATTCACAACACTTGTATGCCCTTCGAGCGTCCGCAGCAGCTGCAGGCGGTGTATGTTAGCAGCCGAGATCGCCGTCTTCGGACGGAAAGTGGCGGTCACAGTCTGGATGTACGCCTCAACCTCAGCTTGGAAAGCGGTTGCTGTGGCGTTGGCAGCTGCTGTAGGATT
>DAOTWB010000095.1:0-14160 GCA_034436235.1 Anaerolineae bacterium | reverse complement strand
GAGCAAGGCGCCGAAGAAGTCTGGGCGTTGGCAGCAGGCGTGCCAAGCCTTGTGGATATGATCCTCGACTATCGCGCTGTGACGCAGTTTCCGCGCGGCATGTTGCCGCTCATGCGCGATGGCAGCTTCACCTTGCCAATTTTAGAGCGCGTCGCGCTCGTCGGCAACGAGCCGCTGGTCGAGATGATGTTCGCTACCATCACGCAAAGCACATACCGTCCTGATCCAACTGTCCACGCCACTGTGGAAGATGCCGCTGAATTTTTACGCCGCATGGCGCGGGAAGATGGCACGCGTGCTTAAGCAAAGCCTAGCTGAGCGCGTCGCGCTCATGGCGATTCTCGGCTTAGCGTTCGCCTTGCGCCTTGCCTTGCCTGGTGTGGTGGAATTTCGGCAAGATGAGGCGAATCTTTCGCTTTTGGCGCGCCAAATGGCGCAAGGTCGCCTATTTCCGCTGCACAGCATCGATTCGTCGGTCGGCGTGTTGCAGCCGCCTGCTTTGCTCTACTACTTTTTGCCGCCATACCTGCTCAGCAGCGATCCGCTGTTCGCGACGCAATATATGGGCGCTATGGCTGCGCTCGCCGTGCTGCTCGTCTATCTTTTGGCGCGGCGCTACTTCGGCGTGATGGCAGCCTTGTGCGCGGCGGCGCTGCTGGCAGCCAGTCCATGGGCAGTCTTCTTCTCGCGCAAGGTGTGGCCCGCCGATCAATTGGCGCTCCTAAGCGTCGTCACCTTCGGCACAGGCATGATCGGCTTGCTGGACGGCAGGCGCTGGGCGCAAGCGATCTTTCCGCCGGCGCTCGCGCTCACGGGACAGAATCACTATCTGAATTTTGTGCTGCTGCTGCCTGCGCTCTATCTGCTGTGGCAAGGTCGCGGTCGCCTGACGCGCTATTTTTGGCTTGGCGCGCTGTTGGCAGTGCTGATCAGCCTGCCGTTTCTGATCGGACCGGCATTCGCATCGCTGATCGAAGCGCTCACGAGCGGCGGTATCCTGCGCGGCGATTCAGCGCCTGCGCTCAGCCTGAGCGCCGAGTCTTTCTTAGCCTTTGGCGAGCTGCTCAGCGGCGCCGATCTGCCGCGCCAGACAGGCGTGTATCGCGCGTTGTTCCTTGAGCAACTGCCGATCAGCGGCGCGCTGCCGCTCTTTTACAGCGTGAGCGTCCTCACTGCGATCAGCGCGGTGTGGTTGGCGCTGCGCAGCGCAGTGCGGCGCGATTCGCGCACGCCTGTGGATGTGACGCTTTTGCTGTGGCTGCTCTGCGCGCCGCTCGCTACAGCGCTCACTTGGTTTCCGACCTTCAACGATCATTATTTGTTGCCTTCGCACATCGCCGCCTATCTGTGCATTGGCGCGTTCGTCAGCGATGTGCTGCGCGCGCCGCGCCGTGTGCAGCGACCTTTGGCGGCGCTCGGCAGCCTTGCGCTGATCGTCATCATTGCGCTGCAGAGCTGGCTACAGCTCGCCTTTTTGACGTTTGTAGGCAAATATGCCACGCCGAACGGCTTCAGCACGCCGCTCGGCATGTACATGCAGGCGCGGCAAGCCATTCTGGAGCAACAGCCTGCGCAGGTCTTGGCGCGCTTGGACGGTCAGTACATCGGCTATAACGAGCAGGCGAGCGTGTGGAACTTCCTGCTCTACGATGTGCCGACCGTGCGCTTCTTACAGGCAGGCATCGAGGTCTATCCGAGCGCGCCGACGCTCTTCATCTCGGATCGCTGCGACGCGACGGACGGACAGACCTTTTATTGGCGGCGCGATCCGATCAGCGGCGCACCTGAAGGCTGTTTTCACATCACGCGCAACGGTCCAACCTTCGATCCGAGCGGCTTCACGCCTGTTGCGAATGGCTTGCGCTTCGCTAACACGGCGCGCGTCACAGCCTTCCGCTGGCAGCCTGAGGACGGCTGCCTAGCGCTGGTCTGGCAGGCGGACGCGCCTGCCTATGGCGTCGTCTCCGACTTCTTCCAGAGCGCAGTGCATTTCTACAACGCGGCAGGCGAGCGAATCGCCGATGCGGACGGCTTCTTTTGGAATGGGCGCTATTGGCGCAGCGGCGACCTGATCGTGCGCACTTTCTGCTCAGAGCGAGTCCGCGAGCGCGCTGCGCAAATCACTTCCGTGCGGATCGGGTTATATACCATTGAGGATCGGCGCGACGGACGGCGCTTTCACAATGTGGACGTGCTGAACAGCGACGGCGCGCCAATCGGTCAGCAGATCGCGCTGACGCTGAACAACCGAACAAATTGAGGATTTAAGCATGGCAACACATGGGCAAGAGACACGCCTGTTCAAGAAAGTTTTGATCGCCAATCGCGGCGAGATCGCCGTGCGGATCATCCGCGCTTGCCGCGAGCTGGGCATTCGCACAGTGGCGGTCTTCAGCGAGGCAGATCGCGCAGCACTGCACGTGCGCTACGCCGATGAGGCGTATTGCATCGGCGCGCCGCCGCCGCGCGAGAGCTACCTCGATTATCGCAAAATCCTCGATGTAGCGCGTCGCGCTGAGGCGGATGCCATTCATCCGGGCTACGGCTTCCTGAGCGAGCGCGCGGTCTTCGCTGAGGCGTGCCGCGAGGCAGGCGTGACCTTCATCGGACCATCGCCTGAGGCGATCCACATCATGGGCGATAAACAACGCGCGCGCCAGACGGTCAAGGCGGCGGGCGTGCCGCTAGTGCCGGGCACCGAGCCAGGCTTGAGCGATGAAGAGCTGCTGCGCGCTGCCGAGCATGAGATCGGCTTCCCGGTCATGGTCAAGGCGGCGGCAGGCGGCGGCGGCAAAGGTATGCGCGTGGTGCGCACGCCTGAAGAGCTGCCCGATGCCTTAGCGTCCGCGCATCGCGAAGCCGAAAATGCCTTCGGCGACGGCACGCTCTACTTGGAGAAGCTGATCGAAGGCGCGCGGCACATCGAAATTCAAGTGCTGGGCGATCTGCACGGCAACTTGATCCATCTGGGCGAGCGCGAATGCAGCATTCAGCGCCGTCATCAGAAACTGGTGGAAGAAGCGCCGAGTCCGTTTGTGGATGAGGCGATGCGGCAGCGCATGGGCGAGATCGCGGTGCGCGCCGCGCGCGCCGTGAACTACGTGAACGCAGGCACGGTCGAGTTCATCGTGGATAAGCAAAAGAACTTCTATTTTTTGGAGATGAACACGCGCCTGCAGGTGGAGCATCCTGTCACAGAGCTGGTGACAGGCATCGATCTGGTCAAGGAGCAGCTGCGCATTGCGCAGGGACGGCGCATGGAGCCGACTCAAGAGAGCGTGCGCATGATCGGACACGCCATTGAGTGCCGCATCAATGCTGAGGATCCGTTCAACAACTTCCTGCCGTCCATCGGGCGCGTGACGGTTCACCTCGCGCCAACCGGGCCGGGCGTGCGCTTGGATAGCGGCATTTACGCCGGCTATGAAGTGACGCCGTACTACGACTCGATGCTCGCCAAGCTGATCGTCTGGGGCGCGCGGCGCTCGCAAGCCATTCGGCGGCTCAGCCGCGCTTTGAGCGAGTATCGCGTGATGGGCATCAAGACCAACTTGCCGTTCCACCAAAAGCTGGTGAACAGCCATCACTTCATCAGCGGCAAGTTCGATACAGGCTTTGTGGAGCACTACTTCACGCCGAGGGTGGACGCCGCGCACCTCGATCATGAGTCAGCCGCCATCATCGCCACGTTGATCGCGCACCAAGATCGGCAGCAGGCGGCGCAGATCGTCATGGCGAACGAGCGCGACACCTCAAACTGGAAGTGGGTCGGGCGTTACGAGCGGATGCACCGCTGAGCTGGAGCAGGACGGCGCGCCGTCCTGCTTTTTCTCACGGACACGCGCGCGGATTGAGCGTCGTATAAATTTGGCGCACGATTGGCAAGCCGCAGCGCAAGCTCTCGTTCGAGTCGATGATCAGCGCGCCGGCGATGCTCACGACGATGCACGCCACAATGAAACAGCCGCAGCCAAGAAAAAACCAGCGTCCCAAGCCGCGCTGTGCAGGCAACGGCGGTGTGTCAGGATATTGATAGCCGAACTGCTGATAATCGAGCGGTTTTGGCGCGAGCTGCTCAGGCGTCAGCGTCTGCTGTTGCGGCGGATAGCCGACAGGCGGCGGATAGACAGGCGAAGGCGGTTGCGGCGGCGTGTAGATAGGCGCGGCGGCTTGCGGCGGCACATAGGCGGAAGGCGGCGGCTGATAAGGCGCTTCGGCGCTGCTCAACGGCGGACGGACGCCGATATCAGCGGCGAAGGCGCTCGCTTCATAGGCGAGCGTGACCGTCTCGCCCAGCCCGATCAGATCGCCGTTGTTGAGCGGACGCGCGCCGCTGATGCGCTGTCCATTCACAAAAGAGCCGTTGGTCGAGCCCAAGTCTTCAAGCGTATAGCCGCCGCTGCCGCGAGTCAGGCGGCAATGATGACGGCTCACCTCGGGATCATTCACCACGATATCGTTCGTGATATCGCGCCCGAGCGAGATGACATCTTTGCTCAGCTCATAAATCTGATTCGGTTGCGGACCGCGGCGGACGATGAGTCTGAAGCTGCCGCTGCCTTGCATAAAGTTGCCTCCTGGAATGCGCAAAACGCAGCGCCGCGTGGCGCTCTAGTGCCTGCCAGTATAGCACGCCGCGCTTTTTGTGACAACGCTCTGCCCAAGCGCCGCAACGTCCGTCCGCTCAAGAGAAATGCACGCGGATGCGCAGCCGACTCAAGTACAGCTCATCGTTATCGCGCAGCAAGCGCTCGCCGTCTGGAATCAGGCGGCGACCGTTGAGATGCGTGCCGTTCAGGCTGCCCATATCCGCCACGTAGACTAAGATGCCTTTGCGCCGCAGCCGCGCGTGCAAGCGCGAGACGCCGCATTCCTCTGCGCCAAACTGACTCAAGTCCACGTGCGGCTGACCTGCCGGCGCGTTATCGTAGCGCCTGCCGAGCGTGACCACGTCCGCCAGCGGCAAGCTCAGCCGCTCGCCGTTGATCTCCAAGACAATCGGCTTGCGCTCGGCAACGACCACCTCGCCGGCTGTCCAGGTGCGCGGCGGCAGCGGCTCGCCTGTGATGTAATGCGTGCGCAAGGCGCCGCGATCGTTCAGGTCGGCGCCGCAATGCGGGCAGACCAGCTCGCCTGTGCGCACAGGTTTGGAGCAGCTCGGGCAGCGCAACAGAGTTTGGTCGCGATCGTCAGGGCGCGCAGCAGGTCGCTTCGCGCTCGGCGTCTCGCGATCGTCTTTCGATGAATCGCCGCGATTTGCCATGTCCTATATCCTCATCGCTAAAATATAAAAACAATCGCTTTCAGTATAACAAGGTTTCAGCCTCTCTCAATGCACGTTTGTGAGCGCTGTGAACGTTTGTTCAAGCCTGACGCGCTGAGCTGATCAGGCGATTGAAGACGGCGGCGAAGCGCCGAATGCGATCCGCGTAGATGGTCTCGTTGCCGCTGCCGTTGTAGATGCTGGCGAAGGTGATATAATCGCGGCGTTGCAGCGCTTGAATGGCAGGGCTGGTGGCAGCGGCGCCTTTCACAAAATCGAAGACGCCGATGATCTGCGCGTGTGCGCTGCTGGAGAAGCGCTCAAACATCTGTTGGACGCTCTCGTAGCCCAAGCGCTTGAAGTTGAAGCCCATGATCTGCGGCGCGCCCATGCTGGTGCTGAGCATGGCGGATGTCTCATCAAGGTTGCGCGCAAAGGTGAAGACCTGCCACTCTAAACTTTGGTTGCCGTGAAAGCTGATCCAAGCGCTTTCTGCATCAGGACGCCATTGATGTCCGCGCCAGGCGCGCGCAGGTGAGGTGCGGTCGAAGGTGAAGTGCTGATCGAACACAGCGGCGTTCGATTGTCCCCAGTAGCGCCAGAAGATGTGATTTTCGAAGCGGATGATCATACGTCCGTCCTCGCCGAAGGCGGCGCCGCCGCTCTCAGCGACCAAGACGCCGACGATGGCGTCCACAGGGATCGAGAGCAGGTCGCTGAGCCGTTGGAGCAAGCCGCCGTACAGATTCCAAGCGCGCGCCACGGCTGCCTCTGTGCTGCCTTCAGGCTGCAGCGGAATCAACTTCTCAGGTTGCATCCGCACGTCCAGCAGCTCAGGCTCCTCGATCAGATAGCCTTCTAAGGTGAAGCCGCTGGTGGCAGGCTTGACAAAGGCGGCGGCAATGAACGCTTCGCCGTTGTTGTAACGCACGCGCAGCCAGTCGCCTTGCCTGCCCAGCACCTGAAAGCGCGTGCCGAGCTGAACAGTGCCGAGAATCCTAGCGCTCGTGCTGGGCGCGCTGCGCACGTTCAGGGCGCGCGCCGTGACCTCGACCGTGCTGCCTGCACTGATGCCGACGGGCGTCTCTTCACTCGGCGTCTCGCCGCTGCCCGGACGGCGCTCGCTCAGCCGCACGTAGAGCTTTGAGACAAAGCCGCGCAAGCTGCTGCCCAACACTTGCACTTCCAGCCAATCGAAGCCTGCGTCGCGCAGCACTTCCAGCGCCTCGTCGCGCTCCAGCTGCCGCAAAATGCGCGAAGCAGTGGTCGGACGCTCGCGCAGGTTCAAGCGGTCTGCATTCACAATGCCATAGAGCGCCATGACGTTCACCTCACAGTGCGCACGGTTGCCTATTACAAGTGTACTGCATTTCAGCCATGATGCACTATCAAAATTGCCTATGGCGCTGTCAGCTTGCCCAGCCCGCCGCCCTTGATCGTCAGCAGGGCGCGCCGTGTTATAATCACGGTCGGCGATGCAAGGGCGGGCGCGCACGCTCGCCTTTGCGCTGTACTCTCTGTGTAGCGAAGGGTGTATGGCGCGTGAATATCTTGATCTTGGGCTACGACGTCAAGTCGGTCAACATTTTGAGCTTCATCTTGCGGCAGGAAGGCTACGACGTGACCAGCATCATCGATCCTGCGCAGGCTGAGCGCACATGGGACGATCAGCTGACCGACTTGCTGATCTTGGACGAGGAAGAGCTGGATCAGGCGATCTTTCGGCGCATTGAGAGCATTCGCGGCGCTTCTTCGGTGGCGATGCTGCTCTTGGCGAATCCTGCCTCTGAAGATGACATCGTCAGCGCCTATGAAGCGGGCATTGATGATTTCCTCGCCAAGCCATACAGCTATCAGATGCTCTTGGCGCACGTCAATGCGCAGCTGCGCCGCGCGCGCGTTGTGCCTAGCACGCTGGTGCCAAACCTGAACACGCCGACGCTCAGCCTCGATCCTGAGCGGCACACGGTCACGCTCAGCAACGGACAAACGCGCCAGCTGACCAATCTTGAGTTTCGGCTGATGTATTGCCTAGTCGTCAATCGCGGGCGCGTCCTCAGCCCTGAGACTCTGATCGAGAAAGTTTGGGGCTACACCGGCGAAGGCGACCGCAGCTTGCTCAAAAGCCTGATCAGCCGCCTGCGCGCCAAAGTTGAGCCTTCGCCGCGCGAGCCGAAGCTGATCACGACCGTGCCGGGCGTCGGCTATACCTTCAATCCGAGCGAGTAGGTAACGCTCGGCGTGGCGCAGTGTTATAATTCCTAAGAGATCACCAGACCTTTAATATGGAGTAACTCTCACGATGCGTATTCTGATTCTGGGCGGCGATGGCTACCTCGGCTGGGCGACTGCTATGTACTTCTCGCAGCGCGGACACGAAATCGCCCTTGTGGATAACTTCTTGCGCCGTCGCTTGCACCTTGAGCGCGGCACGGATAGCCTGACGCCGATCCGCTCGCTGCATGAGCGCGTCCACGCCTGGCGCGAGCTGACCGGCAAGCACATGGCGCTCTATATCGGCGACCTGACCGACTGGACGTTCACAGCCCACGTCTTCCGCGAATTCCGTCCTGAGGCAGTGGTGCATTACGGGCAGATTCCGAGCGCGCCGTACTCGATGATCAGCGTGCAGACTGCCACTTTCACGCACGTCAACAATGTGATCGGCAATTTGCACGTGCTTTACGCCATGCGCGATTACACGCCTGACGCGCATTTGATCAAGCTCGGCACGATGGGCGAATATGGACAGCCGAACATTGATATCGAGGAAGGCTACATCGAGATCGAACACAAAGGACGCAAGGATCGCCTGCCGTTCCCGAAGATGCCCGGCTCAATGTATCACCTGACCAAAGTCCACGATAGCCACAACATCCATTTCGCCTGCCGCGTCTGGAATTTGCGCGCCACTGACCTGAATCAAGGCGTGGTCTACGGCATTGATACGGACGAATCAGTCCTCGATCCGCGCCTGATCAATCGCTTCGACTACGATGAAGCCTTTGGCACAGCGCTCAACCGCTTTTGCGTGCAAGCCGTGATCGGCATTCCGCTGACCGTCTACGGCTCAGGCGGACAGACGCGCGGTTACTTGAACATCCGCGATACGCTCGCCTGCGTAGAGCTGACCGCCTTGAATCCTGCCGAGCCGGGCGAATTCCGCGTCTTCAATCAGTTCACGGAGCAGTTCAGCGTGTTGGAACTCGCCTACGCTGTGCAGCGCGCCGCGCGCGAGCTAGGCATTCAAGTGGAAGTTGGACATTACGAGAATCCGCGCGTGGAGAAGGAAGAGCATTATTACAATGCCGTCCACACGCGCCTGCTCGATCTCGGCTTGCAGCCGCACTACCTGAACGAAGAGCTGGTCGAGAGCATGATCAAGCGCATTGCGCAGTACAAGGATCGCGTGATCATGGATGCGATCGTGCCGCGCATCCGCTGGACGCAAGGCGAGCAGCCGCAAAAAGTCCAGCTGATGGCGACCGAACCTTCCACCAAAGCCTGAGCGGCGTTTGCCGACGAGAGCGCGCACGCCATGCAGCCTGCTCACGCTGAGATCATCTCAATTGGCGAGGAATTGCTCTCAAGCGAGAGCGAGACGCTCGACACCAACTCGGTCTACATCACGCAACAGCTCGGCGCGCTCGGCGTGCGCGTGCTGTACAAGACGACGGTCGGCGATGATGAGGAGCGCATCGCGCAAGTGCTGCGCATCGCGCTGGGTCGCGCGCCGATCATCATCACCACTGGCGGTCTAGGTCCAACCGTAGACGACATGACGCGCCAAGCGGTCGCCAGTGCCACAGGACGCGCGCTCGTCTTCCAGCAGGCGCTCTTAGATGAGATCGCGCAGAAGTTCGCGCGTTTCAACGTCCGCATGAGCGCCAACAATCGCCTGCAGGCGATGCTGCCCGAAGGCGCGGTCGCCATCAACAATCCTGCGGGCACGGCGCCCGGCTTTTACGTCGAGCAAGACGGCGCGATCATCATCAGTTTGCCTGGCGTGCCGCGCGAGATGAAAGCCATGCTCGCCCAGAGCGTCTTACCGCTGCTGCGCGAACGGCTCGGCGTGCCGCGCTGCATCAAGACGCGCGTCCTGCGCACGGCAGGCATTGGCGAGAGCCATATTGACGAGCAGATCGGTCACCTTGAGCGGCTGAGCAATCCGACGGTCGGCTTGAACGCGCACGCCGGTCAGACCGATATTCGCATCACGGCGCGCGCCGAGAGCGACGCGGAAGCAGCGGCGCTGATCGCGCCTGTTGAGGCGGAAATTCGCGCTAAGATCGGCGATCACATCTTCGGCGTTGATAAAGAGACGCTTGAGCAGGCTTTTGCGGACGCCGTGACGCGCGCAGGTTTGCGCGTTGTAGTCGGCGAGCTGTACACAGGCAGCACGGTCGAGCGGCGCTTGCGCAAGGCGACCTTCGCCGAAGGCGCGCTGCACTTCGCCGATCAAGCCGTTTTAGAGCGCCTGCGCAGCGAAGTGGGACGCGACGTGCCAAACGACCTGCGGACGGTCAGTGAGCGTTTGGCGGTCGCGCTGTGCGCTGCCTATGGCGTGGAAGCGGCGCTGGTCGTGATCGCGGAGACGGATAGCTCTGCTATGGCGGTCACTGACGGCGTTGAGACGCGCAGCCGCGCCTATTTCTATGGCACAGATACCGCTGCGCCTGACGTGCCGAGCGGCTGGGCGATCGCAATGGGCTGGCACTTGTTCAAACGGCGCGTCGGCGCTCAGATGTAAGCGATCAGCCTGCCCGCCGCGATGATCGCCAGCCAGCTGCCCAGCGAGACGAGCGCTGCCAGCCGCGCTGCGAGCGGCGCGCGCGCATAGATATCCCAAGTTGCCACGCTGCGATAGATGCCCAGATGGAAGATCAGGATATTGGCGAGCGCCGCGACCAACAGCAGCATCTTGACCTGAAAAGCGCGATTGGCGGCGAAGCTCGCTGTGTTGCTCATGAACAGCAACATGCCTGAACTGACCGCTATCACGAAGCCGACGCGCGCCGTGCGCAACAGAAAGCGCACGGCGAAGCGCACGCTGATGGCATGGCGACCGACGCCGAGCAGCCGCAGGTCGAAGAGCGCCGCCGCGCCGACCAACACGCTGATGCCGAAGATATGCACGACCTCTGCAATCGGGAACGCCCAGATTTCGTCTTGCATCCAGCGCGCCAGCGGCGTCTGGCTCAGCCATTCCAACAGCGCGTCCATCGCTCATTCCATGTTGCGCAGCTTCCAGAGCAGCGCTTCAACAGGCACGCCAAGCCGTGAGATCGGCTTGCTATCGGCGCGCTCAGGCAGGTCAGGGTTGCACGGATTCGGTTGCGGCGTCTGGCGCGGCAAGGGACTGTTGCGCAAGCCTTGCGTCTCGCCATCGCCGAAGATCACGATCTCGACGCGCAGCTCATCGCAGACCGTGCGGCTGATGTAGCCGACAAAGGCGACCGTCTCGCCGACCTGCGCGCGCCGATTGGCGCCATATTGCATCATGCGCGCGACAGGCGCCAGCTCAAGCGTCCAGCGCTTGTTCGGCAGGCTTGGCAGGCGCGCTTTTTGCAAAGTTTCGCGTCCGCCTACGCGCTCAAGGAAGTCAGGGATAGGCGTCTGAGCCAGATCGGCGGGCAAGCGGATATCCGCGCGCACGTCCAGCAGCACTTCCACGTGCGGATTCTGCCAGATCACCTCAGCAACCGTGCCGATCACGTACACAGGACGCGAGAGATCATACGAACTCCAGCCGTGATGTGCCTCAACAGGCGCGCCGATCAGCGTCAAGCACAACGCCAAGACCAGCAGCGCAATGCGCGATCGCTTCATGGCAAATATCTCCATCTCAAAAGACGTTGCGTTGAGTCTAGCACGGCGTGTGGTACACTCAGGCGTTGTCACAGCTACCTTTTAAGAAACGCTAAGCATGGACTCACGCCGTTGGCTGCCTGACCTGCTCAGCAGCGCCTTGCTATTCGCGCTGTGCGGCTTGTTCTATTGGCGCTTGCTGACGCCCAACACGCTCGACCAAGTCTCGCTCATCGAAGGCGATTTCAGCGGACAGTTCGTAGCGTTTGCGCACTATCAAGCGCAGCGCTTAGGCGCAGGCGAAGTGCCGCTCTGGAATCCGTACAACTTAGGCGGACATCCTTTTCTGGCGGATACGCAGTCAGCCGTCTTCTATCCGCCGCGCTTGATCAGCATCGCCCTGCTGAATCTGACGGGCGGCAGCACGCCGCAACGCATGTACGCCGCCTTGCAGGCTGAGGTCGCAGCGCACGCGCTGATCGCCTCGCTCCTGATGTACGCGCTGTGCCGCGCGCTGATCAAGACGCGCTACAGCGTGCCTGCGGCGCTCATCGGCGCGCTGACTTTCGCCTATGGCGGCTTTCTGACAGGTTACGCGCCGTTGCAATTGGCGATCATGGAAGCGGCAGTTTGGCTGCCTTTGGCGTTGCTCGGCATTCTGCGCGCAACTGCGACCGAGCGCGTCCAATGGACTTGGCTCGCCGTGAGCGGTGTCGCGCTCGGCATAGCGCTCTTGGCAGGGCATCCGCAGACAGCGCTGTATTTCATCTACGTCAGTCTCGCTTATTTGGCGTGGCGCAGTTTGGTCGGCGCGCGGCACACGCTCAGGACGTTCGTGTTAGCCGCGCTGTGCTTCGGCGCGATCGGCGGCGGCATTGCGGCGGTGCAGCTTTTGCACGGCTGGGAATACCTGAGCGCTACCACGCGCGGCGCGCTCAGCTTCGAGGCGAAAGGGAACGGCTTTCCATTCTACGATCTGCTGCAGATCGCGCTGCCAGGACTGTTCAGCTTGTATTCGCCGCTCTACTTTGGCATTGCGGCGCTGATGTTGCTGATCTACAGCGCGGCGCGCTTGGGAGCTGAGAAAATCTTCTGGTTCGGCGCGTTTGTGATCGCGCTCGGCTTGAGCTTGGGCAAAGGCGCGATTCTCTACGATCTTTTCTATCAGATCGCGCCAGGTTTCAGCTTGTTCAGGCAGCAAGAGCGCGCTGCGTATGTCGTGGCGATCGCGGCTGCCATTTTGACGGCGCACGGCGCAGCTGATATCCTCGAAGACGCGGCGCAAGCTGCGCTCGCGCGTCGCCATATGCTGATCTGCTCAGGCATAGCCGTCATCGCGCTGCTTTTGAGCTTGATCGTGCTGGTCGCGTGGCTTGCCGCGCCTGAGACGTTCAGCGCGCCATTTCAGCGCGTCGCGTTCAGCGCGTTCAGCGCGCTGGTCGCCGCGCTCGTGCTGAGCAACCTGGCTGTGCGCAACGTGCATTGGCAGCGCTGGCGCGGCGCCGCGTTGGTCGCGCTGATCGGCTTTGAGCTGTTCAGCTTCGGACGCGCCAATCCGAACTTTGAGCCGAAGCCTGTGGCAAGCCGCCTGCCTGAGCCGCGCGCGCTGACCGCGTTGCGCGCCGATGCCGCTGCGCAGCCGTTTTTCCGCGTAGATGGCGTGCGCGAGAACTTCGGCACGCTCTACAACGTGCCAGATATTCAAGGCATCAGTCCGTTGCGTTTTGCGCACGTGGATCGCATCTTGACGCTGCCGAATCGCGCGCGCATCTGGCAGCTCTTCGGCGTGCGCTATGTGATCACAGCTGATCGGGCGCTGCCGACGCCGAGTCGCGTCATTTATGAAGAAGAGAATCCTTACAATCCTATCCGCTTGCACGTCTTGGCGGATGCCTTGCCACTGGCGCGCGTGATGCATCGCGTTTGGCTAGAGCCTGACGAGGCGCAAGCGCTCGGCTATCTGAGCGATCCGTCTTACGACGTAGCGCACACTGTGCTATTGCCAAGCGCGCCGCCTATCGCGCTCTCAGGCGCTCAGAGCGCGCCTGCGCGCCTTGTGCAGCTGCTGCCCGAGCGTTGGCTGATCGAGGCGGAAACCGAGACGGCGGCGCTCTTGCGCGTCGCGCTGGTCTACGATCCAAACTGGCACGCCTATGTGAACGGCGAGCGCGTCCCGCTCTTGCGCGCCGATGTCGCTTTCAGCGCCGTGCCGATCCCTGCAGGCAAAAGTGCGGTAGAATTCATCTATCAGCCGACCAGCTACGCGCTCGGCGCCTTGATGACGCTCGGCACGTTGTTGGCGCTCAGTGCAGGAGGATTTTTCAGGCTTGCGCATTCCATTCAACGGCGCGCGCGGCATCGCGCTTGAGGTGCAGACGCGCAACGCGCTCGTGATCGGCGCGGCGCTCGGCGCGACTTGCGCGCTCTTCGGCTTGCTGATCGCAATTGGCAGTCCGCTGTTGGCGTTCGGCGCGCTCTTCGGCGCGGCGCTCGGACTGTATGCGCTGACCAATTTGAACTTCGCGCTGTACCTGACGGTCGCGATCATCGCGCTGCTGCCTTTCGGCACGTTGCCTGTGCGTTTCGCGCTCACGCCGACCTTCATTGACGTCGCGCTCGGCGCTTTTTTGCTGGTGTACCTGTTTGAGTGGATGACGCGCCGTCGTGAGCAGTTCCGCTTTGCGCCTGCGCAGCTGCTGATCGTGTTGTTCATCGGTTGGTGCCTGTTCAGCTTCGTGGCAGGTCTCGGTCATGCGCTGCTGACCACGAACGTGCTGCGCAAGTTCGTAGAGATGCTGCTGAGCATGGTGACTGCCATTGTGATCGTAGATGTGGCGCGCGATGAGCAGCGCTTGGCGCGCATCGCCTTCGCCATGATCGTCTTCGGCGCGCTGCAAGCTGCGCTCGGCGTGCTGCTCTACCTGCTCAACGATCAGACGACGCTGACCTTGCTGAATGCGCTGGGTCGCTTCGGCTATCCGCGCGGCGACGTGCTGCGCTACATCGAGGACAATCCGCTGCTGGGCGAGCGCGCCATCGGCACGTGGGTCGATCCGAACGCTTACGGCGGCTTCTTGCTGATGTTCGGC
>DAOTWB010000094.1:0-2910 GCA_034436235.1 Anaerolineae bacterium | reverse complement strand
GTCAAGATATCGCCGAACATATTCTCGGTCACGATCACGTCGAAGCGCGCAGGCGTGCGGATCAGCTGCATGGCGAACGAATCGACCAAAGCGTGATCTACGCGCACATCGGGAAACTCAGCCGCCACTTGCTCAACCGTCCGCCGCCATAGCCGCGAACTCGCTAGGACGTTCGCCTTGTCCACTGAGGTCAGGTGCTTGCGGCGACCTTGCGCAGCGCGGAAAGCGACTCGCGCCACGCGCTGCACTTCTGGCACAGTGTAGAGTATCGTATCGTAGGCGGAGTCGCCGTCACCTTGCTCTTGACGCGGACCGAAATAGGCGCCGCCTGTCAGCTCGCGCACGAAGAGCATGTCTACGCCTTCCAGCAGATCGGCGCGCAGCGGCGCGTGGCGCGCCAACATCGGATAGGCGCGCACAGGGCGCAAATTGGCGAACAAGCCGAAGTGTTGACGCAGGCGCAGCAAACCTTGCTCAGGGCGCACTTTGGCGCTCGGATCAGACCATTGCGGTCCGCCGACCGCGCCGAGCAGGACGGCGTGGCAGTTCTCGCACAGCTGGCGCGTCTCGATGGGAAACGGATCGCCTGCCGCATCAATGGCGCAGCCGCCGAAGAGCGCCTCTTGAAAGGTGAAAGTGTGTCCGCCGAGCGCGGCGACATCCTTGAGCAACGCGACGGCAATAGCCGTGACTTCTGTGCCGATGCCATCGCCTGGCAAGACAGTGATGGTCGCTTGCATAATGAAACTCTGCCTGTTGGATTGTGAGAAAAGCGCTTTGCGCGCCGAGTATAGCCGAAGGCGCAGCGCTTGGCTACGCTTGTCGCGCAATTTCCCACGCAAGGTGATTCAGCTCGGGCAAGATGAGCGACTCGACCGCCAATTTGACCGCCTTGGGCGAGCCGGGCATACTCACGATCAGCTTGCCGCGATAGACGCCAGCTGTGGCGCGGCTGAGCATGGCAGCTGCACCAACTTGCTGATAGCTGAGCATCCGAAACAGCTCGCCAAAGCCGCTGAGCGTCTTCTCCAGCTTGCGCGCGATGACGTCGTAGGTCGTATCGCGCGGCGCGATGCCTGTGCCGCCGTTGAAGAGCGCGATCTGCAGCTCAGGAATGCTCACCAGCGCTTCTAGGGCTGCGCTGACCTGCTCAGGCTCGTCGCGCACGATGTGATAGGCTGCGATGCGATGTCCGAGCGCCTCGAAAGTCTGGCGCAGCCAACGTCCGTTCTCGTCCGTCTCAGGCGTGCGCGTGTCGCTGACCGTCACAATGCCGAGCGTGACAGCGCCGCGTCCTGCGCGCTCGCGATGTTCCTCAGCGCCCATCGTTCAACTTCGCAATTGTCTGTTCTTCAGCTCAGCTTGACCGCTCAGCCGTGCGCGCCACGTGCGCAGCCGCTCAAAGAGCGCTTTCAAGAGCGAAGGCGGCTGCTCAGCTTCGGCGTAGAAGGCTTGTAAAATCGTGCGTAGGCGATTGGCATCAAGGCGGCGGATCATGCGTCCGCTGTTGGTGACCGAAATCTGCCCTGTCTCTTCAGAGACCACGACGCACACGCCGTCGCTCACTTCGCTGATGCCGAGCGCAGCGCGATGGCGCGTGCCGAGCTTACGATCCGTCAGGTTGCGTCCGCTTGAGAGCGGCAGCACACAAGCGGCAGCCGCGATCTTGCCTTCGCGTAAAATGACCGCGCCGTCGTGCAGCTCGGTCTTCGGATAGAAGATGGTCAGCAAGAGCTGCGCGCTCACGGCGCTCTCTAAAAGCACGCCTGTATCAATATACTCTTGCAAGCTCGTCTCGCGCTGAATGACGATCAAAGCGCCTTGGCGGCGCTCTGAGAGCCGTGCAGCTGCTGCGCAAATCTCTTCGATGATGTGCAAGCGCACGCGCTGACTTTCCGGCAGGCGATTCAAGCCGAAGCCTGCTCTGCCCAGCTGTTCCAACAGACGGCGCAACTCAGGCTGAAAGATGATCGGAATGGCGACCGCCGCCACGGTCAGCACGTTGCCGACCAGCCAGCGGAAGGCGGGAAACGGAAAGATCGAAGCCGCTAAGCCGACCAACGCCAGTAAGATCACCACGCCGCGCAGCAGCGAGAGCGCCTGCGTGTTGCGCAGGAGCAAGCTCAGACCGAAGAAGATGAGCGCTACGACCAGAATATCCAGCAGCGCTGCTGCGTTCAGATAAGTCTCGATCAGCCAACACGGCTCGCCGCACATAGCCTATATTCCTCAACAGCCCATCTGCTTGAGCAGCGCCTGATACTGCTCAAGGTTCGGCGGACGCAAACTGACGATTTGCCTGATCGTAGCGCACGCCTCTTGGATCAGACCGGCGTCCAGCTGCAGCTCGCCGAGCGCGTCCAGCTGCTCTATAGCCTCTGGAATGCGCTTGAGCTGCTGATAGACTGCCGCCAAGCGCGAGCGCAAGCCCATCTCGTTCGGTCGCGCCTCGACCATGCTCTCAAGCGTGGAAAGGATCAGCTGTCCACGCCTTGACTGCGCATAGACGCGCAATAGGCTATCCAGCTCGCGCATCGCCTCAATCGGATTGCCAAGACGGAAGTGAATTTCCACCAGCTCGCGGCGCGGCTTGTCGTCCGTCGGCACTAGGTCGCGCACTTGCTCAAGCGTGCGCTGCGCCTGCCGCCAATCGAGGCGCGTCATGTAGATATCGGCAAGACGGAGCAAAATCTCAACGCGCTTTTCAATCGGCGCGTTCAGGCGCTGCGCCAGACGATTGGCAGCGAGGTAAGTGTCGCGCGCTTGATCGATCTCTGCCAACTGATAGTACGCTGCTGCCAAGCCGATGTATTCATCCAACATGCGCGCCTCGTCGCCTTCGCGCTCCAGCAGGTCAATCAGGCTCAGCCGCAAGTTGATATCCATCGGCGCGACCTTGATCACTTCGTT
>DAOTWB010000093.1:0-3587 GCA_034436235.1 Anaerolineae bacterium | reverse complement strand
GCTGACATCTCCAGCGCATGTGTGCAGCTTGTGGTCAGCAGCGCCTTTGGCACGCCAAGCTGCGCTTCGAGGAAAGCGTGACACTTCTTGGTGAAACTGCCATCGCCTGCCGCATGACCGTTGGCGATCGCCTGCAGGATGTAGGCTTGCTCGTTGCCCAGAATGCACGGACGATTGAATGGAATGGTGATCATGTGAACCACTTGTGGAAAGTGTAGTAAAACTGCATCGGCTCAAAGCCAAGGCGCACCCAGACTTTCTGAGCGGCTAGATTTGTGATCTGTGTGGAGACAATCAGCTGTTGCGCTCGCTGCGCCAGAGCATACCTGAGCGCGTGCGCGACAAGATCGCGATATACGCCGCGTCTCTGTGCGCTCGATGAGACGCCGTTCAAGACGATCTCCAGCTCCTGCTGCGAGTTAGAACGCAAGGTCAGGAAGCCGACCAACTGCCCTTCCAGCTCAGCGACCAGCACTTCATCCGCCACTGAGCGATCTAGGCACGAGCGCTCTGCCCAAGAGATGTACGCCGCGTCGCAAGCCGCCTGATCAAGGCGCGGATCGGCGTGATAGTGACCGTAGTAGCCCTGAAAAGCCTGCGCTGCAATAGCGCGCACCGCTGCTTCTTCTCCGCTTCGCACGGGACGGATCAGCGCAGCATCTTGCGGCTCAGGGATCGGCGTCCGCGTCAGATCGCGGCGATAGTAGACGAGCGTGTCCATCAGTTGAAAGCCGAGCGCTTCAAGCTGCTGGACGAAACGAATGGCTTGGCTCGGCGTGCGCGCGATCAGCATATCAATCGCCTGCTCGCGGCAGAAAGCGAGCGTCTCTTCGAGCGTTTCCGCCGTCAGCGCATGGTTGCGCGCCACGCGAATGCCAAAGCGCGCCTCGTCAATCGCTGAGCGCGTCACGCCTGCTTGAGCGATCATTTCTCAATCTCCTTCATAGGCACTTCATGCCGCACCACTTGCCTGACGACGCTGCTCGGTCGCTCCATGCTGCGGAAATGCATCCGCGCCAAATACTCGCCAATGATGCCGAGCGTGAATAACTGCACGCCTGAGAAGATCGCGATGATCGAGGCGAGAAACGGAAAGCCTGGCACGCTGCCGCCTTCGGCAAGGTAGCGCACAATGACGTACAGGAAAATGAGCGCGCCAAAGCCTGTGAACGCGAAGCCGAGCAAGCTCGCCAATTGCAGCGGCAACGCGCTGAAACCTGTCAGCATGTTGAACGTATGCACGATCAGCTTGCGCAGCGTGTAATTAGACCTGCCGAAGCGACGCGGCGCGTGTTCAACGGTCACTGCTGTGAAGCGAGTCGTTCCCCAGGTCAGCAATACATCAATTGAGACGTAGGGACTGTTGTAATGCTGGAAAGCTCTGCGTATCTCAGCGCGGAAGGCGCGGAAAGCGCTCACTTTGCGCGCCGTCTGAACGCCCATCGCGCCTTGCAGCGCCAGCTTGGTCGCTTGTGAGGCGAGATCGCGCAACAGACCGTGCTGCTCTCGCGCAGGCGTGCCGTAGACCACATCGTAGCCGCTCTCAAGCGCCGCCAACAACTTCGGAATTTCGGCAGGCGGATGCTGCAGATCATCATCCATCGTGATGATGACGGCGTGCTTAGCGGCACGGATGCCACACAAGAGCGCGTTGTGCTGACCATAATTGCGCATCAGGTCAATACCTGTGATCCAAGTATAGCGCTGCACAAGCGCCTGAATGACCGTCCAGCTCTGATCGCGGCTGCCGTCATTGACCAAAATTAGCTCAAACGGCGCGCCGTGATCCGCGAGCGCTTCTTCAAGCGCTCGCACCAGCAAAGGCAGGCTCTGTTCGCTATTGTACACAGGCACGACAATTGAGAGCGACTCGGGCATAGTGTTCTTCTCAGTTATCTCCTTGTTCTGTAACGCTCAGGCGCGGTTGCCACAGCCAGACGCGCTGATCAGCCGCATCCGATGCATCGCGTGCATCGCGCGTCACTTCGTAGACCAGCAGCACTGCCTGACCGCGCCATTCGCTCAGCTCAGCGACCATCGGCGCGCCTGCTGCGCCGATCTCGTGCGAAGCGACAGGGATGATCGTCCGTCCGATGCGCACAGAGAGCGATAATTTCACAGGACGTGCAGCGTCGGTCGTAGCATCCGCGTCGAAGAACACGCGCGGCGCGTCGGGCAGCTGGACGTACTGCTCAACCATGCTCGGCACAGATAGCCTAAGGGCAGTTTGCACTGCGCCATCTCGCATTTCTCTCACAAAAGCAGGCGTTGCGCCAGGCGTGCCGTTCAGGTATTGGAGTGGCGCGCGCGTCAGGTCGGACGCAGGGTCGCGTCCAGCGTACCAATCGCTGAACGCCGTCAAGCGGTGCTTGGCGAGATATTGCATGTATATCTGCATGTACGTCCCAAGCCAGTCAGCTAAGAAACGATCTAGACATGGTGCATCTGGTGCGCTCATGTAATTGAGCATGCATTGTCGGTCTTGCTCAGTCAGAGTCAGAGGATAATAACTGCTGCCTGCGCTCCAAGAGATAACATTGACAACTGCGAAAATAGACGCTAAACCTGCAAAGATAGCTCGGTTGCGCTTCAGGAGTGAAGGCTGATGCGTCTGCCAAGCCTGCCAGATTGCCACAGCGGATACCATCAACACTGCCAGCCAAAACCAATTGGCGGCAGTGGCATAGCGCGCAGAGAGCGGCTGCCCATCGTACAAATAGTACATGAGGTCAGCGCGCGACACTGCCGCGATAATGGCGTTGCTCAGCGCCATCAGCATTAAAGCGATTGGCAGCGCGAAAATAGAGAATGGCATCTTCTGGCGCAGCAAAAAGCGCGTGTTGAAGACCAAAATGGCGACGCCGACGCCGAAGCACAGGATGCTGACAGGATAAATGCCAGCTGCTTCTATGACCAAAGGCGATCCGAGAAACGCCAAGCTGTAGATCGGATAGAGATGCAGCGGGACAACAGGATTCTCAACGCCTGAGAGCCCACTGTTGAAATTATAGTTCAGAAAAAAGACTCCAATGATGAGGCTCGTGATCAAAAGCCACAAGGCGAGGTCGCGCCGCCGATAGCCGCGCAGCCACAGCGCAGGCAGCAAGGCAAACCAGAGCGGTATGCCGCTGGCAGTGCTGAACGTCGCGCTTATTGCGCACAAGGCGAGGTAGAGCAGCGCGCGCAAACTCACTGCCATGCGGACGAGTACGTACAGCGCCGCGAAGGTGAAAAGTTGTCCCCAATAAAGATGTGCATACAGCGCAAAGTTAGGGCGCTGCCGTATGGCGAACAGGGCGAGCGCAAAGGGCAAGATCAACCATGCGGCGGTCGGCGGATGCACCTGCTGCCACGCCGCGCACAAGAGCGCGAAGCTCGCCAAAATCAGGGCGAAATTCATCCACATCTCAGCGCGCAAATCCCAGCCCGTCAGGAGCGTGTTCAGAGCGGTTATCAGCTTGGGTAAGACCAAGCGATGGCTGTTTTGCGGCTCAAAAAGATAGCTCGGCTGCAAGATGCCCTCAGCGGTCGCAATGGCGATGGGCGCAGTGATTGCGTATTCGTCGAAATAAGGCACGTTCACGCCC
>DAOTWB010000092.1:0-20628 GCA_034436235.1 Anaerolineae bacterium | reverse complement strand
TATTGCGGCACGCTGGTCAGCGAGCGGCAAGCGAAGCAGCTATTGCGCTGCCCTGAGTGCGAATGTTGGCTGCGCGAGCTGCAATACGGCTATAGCTGTCCGCGCTGTGAGCGCCTGTGGCAGCCTGCCGATATGCCCGACATTGAGTGGTGCCCATGCGGCAAAGGCGTGCTGGATTGGATTTATCAGGACGGCGAAGGCTGGTGGCGTTGCCGCAAGTGCGGCAGCGAGTGGGAAAACGCTGAGTAGCGCCGCTCACGCCTGCGCCAACGGCTGAATGCCGTCAGTGTAGCGCCATATGCCGCCTGTCATTGTGCCGATCACACGAACATTCAGCAGCTCGTGCGGATCGATCTGGAAAATGTCGCGATCTAGCGCCACTAAGTCGGCAAGGTAACCTGCAGCCAACTTGCCCAAGCGCGACTCCATGCCTGCGGCATAGGCTGCGCCTTGTGTATAGCCGCGCACTGCCTCTTCAACGCTCAGACGCGCCTCAGGATACCAGCCGTCGCGACTCGGCGAGCCATCGGCGCGGCAGCGCGTGACCGCCGCGTGAATGCCTCTGAGCGGCTCGAAAGGCTCCACAGGCGAATCTGAGCCGAAAGCGACCCGCGCGCCGTGATCGATCTGCAACCGCGCGTTGTAAGCGTAGCGTGCGCGCGCTCCCCAGTATTTATCCGCCATCAGGTAATCGGCTGTGGCGTGAATCGGCTGCATTGAAGCGATCACGTCAAGCGCGGCAAGGCGCGGCACATCGTCAGGATGGATCAACTGGACATGCTCGATGCGATGACGGCGATCGGAAGGCTGCAAGCCGCGCGCACGCTCATCGGCGCGCACAGCTTCATAGACGTTCAGCACGTCGTGTACAGCGCGGTCACCGATGGCGTGGATGGTGGACGGAAAGCCCGCGCGGCTCGCCATCATGACCAGCTCCAACATCACGCCCTTCTCGGTCACCACCACGCCGCAATTCTCAGGCTCGCCTTCGTATGGCTCGAACATGAGCGCTGTGCGCGCGCCAAGCGCGCCATCGGCGAAGATTTTCAAGCCGCCCAAGCGCAACCAATGGTTGCCGAAGCCCCAGCGCAAGCCGAGCCGCAATGCATCGCCAATGAACGGATCATTGATGTTCTTCACCACGCGCAAGCCAAGCTCGCCGCGCTCATACAGCAACTGGAATGCCTCAAAAGCGCGCGGTTGATCGTAATCGTGAATGCCCGTCAGACCGCAGCGCCAGGCGCGCTGTTGCGCCTCGCGCATCATGGCTGCCACTTCGGCTGCGCTCGGCACAGGCAGATGCTGACGCACCAAGCGCATCGCGCCTTCCAGCAAAATGCCCGTCGGCGCGCCCGAGTCATCGCGCAGGATGACGCCGTCGGCAGGATCAGGCGTCTCAGCCGTGATGCCCGCCGCGCGCAGCGCAAGCGTGTTAACCCAAGCGGCGTGTTCGCTGCGCGCGCGCAAAAAAACAGGATTGTTCGGCGTCACAGCGTCCAGATCGGCGGCTGTTGGAAAGGCGCCGCCTTCCCATTGCGCCTGCGACCAGCCGCGTCCGATCAGCCAAGCGCCTGCCTGCGCCTTTTGCGCCGCCTCTGCCACGCGCGCCACAGCCTGCGCCTTGCTGGGCAGATCGAACAGGTCAATTTCGCGCAAGGCGCGCGCCGTCAGTTCCCAGTGGATGTGCGCGTCGGTCAAGCCTGGTATCACAGTCGCGCCGTCTAGGTTGTCAATCTGCGTTGTGCGCGTGGCGAGCGCGCGCAACGACTCATCGCCGACTGCGACGATCTGATCGCGATGAATGGCGAGCGCGCTCGCGCGCGGCAAGCGCTCATCGAGCGTGTAGATATTGGCGTTCAGGATCAACCGATCGAGCATGTGTCTTCCCTAAAGCGGTGTTGCAGTTTGGCTCACACTTTGCGTCAAAGTGACTTCCCAGCGTTCATTCGGCTCCAGCTGGATGTGCCACAAGTGCAAAAAGACCGTGCCTTGATAGCCACGTTCAAAACCATCGCTGGAGAGCGTAACTGTCTCTAGCGGAAATTGCCACAAGAAAGCGGGACGGCTCAGCGCCGTTGAGAGCGTCAGGTTGTGCAGGACAGTATCCGCGCTGTAGTGCGTGATGCCTTCCAGCTCGCGCAGCGCGCTGAGCGACAGGCGCTCGCCTTCGCCGTTCAGGCGCAGCGCGCTGTTGGCAATATCCTGTCCGCCTTCGAAGCCGATCACGCTCTCAATGCCGAAGCGCAGCTCAAGCGGCTGCTTGCCGTGATAAGAGAGCGTGTAATGTACCTGAAACGCGCTCTCGCTATGGAAAAACTGGAAAGTCTTGCGGATATTGATGGGATGTTGAGCTTCGCCAAGCCAGACGCTGCCTGCGCGTTGCAACGTGATATAGGCGCGCATGCCATCACAGACTGCCTCGACAATTTCGTAAGGCTGATTGACAAAGTTGCCCTGCTCAGCGTATTGCGCGCGGTAAAATTCATCTACAGTGGTGGAAGCGCTCAGGAAATGATCGAGGAATGCACAGCGGCGATGCCAATCGTAGATCAAGCGCTGCTCAAGTCCGGGCTCTTTGGCGCGCACAGTGCGGCTGTACGGCGATTCGCTCTCAGGCGGTGCAGGCGACGTCGGCAAGATGATCGCGCCTTCGGCGGCAGCTTGATGCAAGCGCGCATGGTAGCCTTCCTTGCGGCGCGTCAGCACGTTGTAGAGATTGTAAGCGGCAGGGCGAAAATCCAGCTCGACCATGCCGCCGCCGCACACAGGCGACCACACAGCGCTGAGCGGCGTGCCGAGCAACACAATATCGCCATGACCGTCTTGATCGAGATCGAACGTTTGCAAGCGTAGCTCGTTTTCCTCGCTCTCAGCAGCGTCCTCAGCGGCGATCAGGTTGGCGTAATTGGCGGCGCGCAAGTTGAACAGATACACGCCGCCTGAGAAGCCATGCCAGTACGGATCGTTGCACTGGGCTGCCCATAAGCGCTCCAGCGCGCGCTCGCGCTTGCGTCCGCGCCGCATGGCGTGAACCTTGCGGCTGACCATCAGGACGCGCTTGTGGAGCAAGTTCACTTCATCATATTTGACCAGAAAGTTGCGCCAGATGCCGCCGCGCAAAAAACGGAGCTGATCGGTGCGGCGCTCGCGCTCAAGCCTTTGGCGCAGCTCGCCAAGCCGCTGTCCATCGTCGGTGAGCAGGCTCCAGACGCCCATCTCAACGTAGCTAGTGGCAGGCAGGTAAGCGCGTCCCAGCGGCGGAAAACGTGCGAGATATTGACTCGGCGTGATGGTCTTGAGCCATTCGGCATTCATCTCAAGGGCGGTGAACAAATCTTCCATGTAGCGTCCCTCGCCCCAGCAATATTCGTAAGCGCCGGCATACGTGCCGAACTTCTCGCCGTTATCCGCCATCAACATCAGGCGCGGCGGACGACCGTACGCAGGCTGCAAAGCCTGATCGCGCAGCCATTCCAGCACGCCTTCGACAGGCTGCCAAGGTATAGCATAGCGCAAGTGTTTGAGCGCAGGGAAGACTGCTAAAGCATAGCCCTGCTCTTCCGTGATGTAGTAGCCGAACATATCCTGCGCCGCATCAAAACCGACCGCCTCGAAGTGCGCGTCGTCAAGGATCACATAGCGCAGCGCCGCTTGCGCAATCGGCTTGGCAAGATGCGGCTCCCAGATGCGCTCGGTCAGCCACATGCCGCTCGGCGTGACGCCGAACAACGTCTCCAGCTCATCGTTCAGCTTCTCAATCTGCCCGATCTTATCTTCGTCAGGGATAGCGGCGAGAATCGGCTCATAATAGCCGCCTGAGAGCAATTCAACTTGTCCCGCCGCGACCAATGCGCGCAAGCGTTCCAACATCTCGTGCTGATGGTGCTTCAACCATTCAAGGAGCGCGCCGCTGTAGTGCAACGCCACGCGCACTTTTGGATGATGCTCTAAGGCTTCAATCAATGGCAGGTAGCTGACGTGAGTGCTATGCTCAGTCACATAGCTGAATTGCCCTACCGGCTGATGATTGTGAAAGACCAAAGAGAGGTAGATTGGCTCGGTCATGGCAGCTGCCTCACTCGCTACTTTGGCTCAGTATAGCGCACCTAGCGCCTGCCTAGCTAACAGTTGTTACAGCACAAGTTGCCAATTCATCGGCAAGGCGTTAGGCTTAAGCGAATGCACTGCGCAGTGCGCCCGACATCTCTGAAAGGACACTTTCCTCATGATTGATCCGCGTGTAGCGCGTCTAGCGCTCACTCTGGTTGAATACTCTGTGGCAGTCCAGCGCGGCGAGACCGTCATCTTGACAGGCGAGCTGAGCGGTCTGCCGCTCATCCGCGAGACGTACAAGGAAGTCATCCGCGCAGGCGGACATTGCATTCCTATCTTGGTGGATGAGACGATGAGCAACACTTTTTTGCGCGAGGCGAGCGATGAGCAGCTGGATTGGATTTCGCCGTTGGAAGAATGGACGGCGAAGGAAGCGAAGGTGCTGATCGCGATCCGCAGCACGAGCAACACGCGCGCCGCCACGAGCATCGATCCGAGCCGCGCCGCGCGCCGCGCGCGCAGCCGCAGCGAGCTGAGCAAAATTCGCTTCATGCGCTCTGCCAGCGGCGATCAACGCTGGACGCTCACGCAGTTTCCGACTGAAGCCTACGCGCAGGAAGCGGATATGAGCCTTGAAGAATTTGAAGATTTCGTCTACAAAGCCTGCTTTGTCGATCAGCCCGATCCTGTGGCGCTGTGGCGCAAACTAGGCGAGGATCAGCAGAAATACGTAGATTGGCTGAAAGGCAAGAAGCACGTCCATCTGCGCAGCGCCAATGCCGATCTCAAGCTGAGCATCGAAGGACGCACCTTCGTCAATTCAACAGCCACGCACAACATGCCGAGCGGCGAGATTTTCACAGGACCGGTCGAAGATTCAGCCGAAGGCTGGGTGCGCTTCACGTATCCTGCCATTCGCGAAGGGCGCGTGGTGGAAGGCGTTGAGCTGCGCTTTGAGCGCGGACGCGTGGTGAGCGCCAAAGCTGCCAAAAACGAGGAATATCTCTTGGCGCAGCTGGCGACCGATGAAGGCGCGCGCTACTTGGGCGAATTCGCCATTGGCACGAACTTCGGCATTCAGCGCTTCACGGGCAACATCCTGTTCGATGAGAAAATTGGCGGCACTGTGCATATGGCGCTCGGACGCGGCTATCCTGAGACGGGCAGCCGCAATGAGTCAGCGATTCACTGGGATATGATCTGCGATATGCGGCAAGGCGGCGAGATCATCGTTGACGGCGAAGTTCTCTATCGCGATGGCAAATTCACTTTTTGAGATCGCACGAGCGCACATTGCGCAACGCAAGGTTTGCGCTAAAATGAACAAGCTAACCGATCTGTGCAGCTTCAGGGCAAAAACACATGACGTTTGAACTGATACTCTTCATCGTCGTGGCGGCTGTGGCAATTTTCTCGGCAGCTTTCATGCTCGTCAGCCGAAATGCCGTTCACAGCGCGCTGTTTCTGGTGGTGAACTTGCTGTGCGTGGCATTTTTCTATCTGATGCTCAGCGCGCCGTTCCTCGCCATGGTGCAAATCACGGTCTACGCCGGCGCGATCATGGTTTTGTTCATGTTCGTGATCATGCTGCTCGGCTCGGAGCGACTGGGCGGCGGCACTGCTAAATACGGTTGGCTGGCCGGCGGCGCCGTGACGCTCAGCACCATTTTCTTGGTCGTGGTCTTCTTGGCAGTGGCGCAAGGGCAGCTCGGCACGCTTGCGCCGCAGCCACAGCCGCCGCAAGCGCGCTTCATTCACGCTGTGGCGAACGCGCCTGCTGTGGATATCTACCTGAATGAGCAGCGCGTGGCAGCCGACCTGAGCTACGGCGACGCGACGCCTGTCCAGACGCTGCGCGCAGGCGATTACAATCTGTTGATCTTCGCGGCGTGCGCTGAGCCTGAGTGTCCGAGTCCATTTGAGAGCGGCGCCACGCCGCTGGTGGCATTGCCGCTCAGTTTGACGGCTGAGCGCGCAGCAGCGTATATCGTCGCCGGCACGCCTGACGACCTGCGCTTGTTGAACGTGCCGCTCGATCTGACGCCTTTCGCTGACGAGAATACTTTCCGCCTGACGGTCGTTCACGCCTTGCCGAATTACGGCGCGCTGAATTTCATCCGCCAAGACCTTGGCGACGCCAGCCGCAACGTGGTGCTTGCCGCCGACCTGAACTTCGGCGAGGCATCTGAGATGCTGACGCTTGAGCGCGGCATGTATGACTTCCTCATCGAAAATCTGGGCAATCGCGTGATCGCACTGCGCGAGTACAGCGCGCGCAATCGCTCACATGAGCTGCTGATCATCAGCGCGGCGCCTGTGCCTGCCATCGCAGGCGCGCCTAGCACGCGCCCTGATTACATCCGTCCTGCTGCGCCGCTCGCCGCGCACGCCTTCGGCAGTCCGCAACAGATCGGTATTGAGATGCTGACCACATATCTGCTGCCATTCCAGTTGGTAGCGCTGATGCTGCTGGCAACTATGGTCGGCGCGATCATCCTGACGCGCGAGGAAGTGATCAAGCGCGAGCGCAAGCGTGTCGCGGTCAGCCCTGCTATCAAACGCATCAATCGCGCCATTCCGATCAATGTGACCGCCAGCAGCGCAGAGAAAGTCTTGCCGAGCGGCGAGGCAGAGCCAACGGCTGATTGAAACAAGGGAGAACATCAGACGTGCAACCACCAACGGTAGCTACCGAGTATTTTGTCGTGCTGAGCGCCGTGTTGTTCATCATGGGCGTGTTAGGCGTCCTGGTGCGGCGCAACGCGATCATGATCTTCATGTCCATCGAGCTGATGCTGAACGCGGCGAATCTAGCGCTTGTGGCTTTTGCGCGGCAATGGGGCAATCTTGGCGGTCAGCTGACCGTCTTTTTTGTGATCACCATTGCGGCGGCGGAAGTGGCGGTCGGTCTGGCGCTGATCGTGGCGATTTTCCGCACCAAGAAGTCCATTGATATTGACGAACTGAATGCGATGCAAGGATGAGTGGGACATGGAAGTAATCGCATCATCTGTCCCGTTAGTGGTGATCCTGCCTTTCGTTGGCGCGCTGCTCAACTTGTTCCTAGGGCGCTACCTGAGCGAGAAGTTGATCGGCGCGATCGCGACAACGGCGGCAGGCCTGGCTTTCGCGGTCGCGGCAGTGATGACAGTCGGCATCACGGCGCACGGCTATGAAGCAGTGGTGGTCAATCCGCCGATCCTCGATAGTTGGCTGTACATTCCATCTGCCGCCATTGATATCCCATGGCAGATGCGCGTGGATACGCTCAGCCTGACTATGATGTTGGTGGTGAGCGGCGTCGGCACGCTGATCCATCTGTACGCCATCGGTTACATGCACGGCGACTCGCGCTTTGCGCGCTTTTTCGTCTACCTGAACATGTTTCTCGGCTTCATGCTGATCTTGGTGACGGGCAACAACTTTTTGATGATGTTCGTCGGCTGGGAAGGCGTGGGCTTGTGTTCTTTCCTGCTGATCGGCTTTTGGTTCGATAAAAAGCACGGCGAAGGTTGGCGGAACAGCAACGCAGCGCGCAAGGCGTTCATTGTGAACCGCGTGGGCGACTTCGGCTTGCTGATGGCGATTTTCATGATCTTCTGGACGTTCGGGACGCTCGATTATTACAAGCCGAACGAGGTGCTGCACATCGGCGGCGAGAAAGCGGCTCTAGACATGCTCATCCGCGAAGGCGGCAGCGGCGAGACAAACGCGCAGAAAGGCGTCTTCGCGCAGACTGAAGCATGGCTTGAGGAAGGCGGTCACATCGTCTCCTTCGGCGTCTTCGAGCTTCCCTTTGAGACGGTTGTGACCTTGATCGCGCTCTTCATGCTGATCGGCGTGACGGGCAAGAGCGCGCAAATTCCGCTCTTCGTCTGGCTGCCGGACGCTATGGCAGGTCCGACACCTGTCAGCGCGCTGATCCACGCCGCCACGATGGTCACTGCCGGCGTGTACCTGATCACGCGCACGAGCGTGCTGTACCACGCGGCGCCGCTCGCCTCGGCGCTGGTCACTCTGGTCGGCATTGCCACAGCTTTGATGGCGGGCTTCATCGCGCTTGGGCAGTGGGACATCAAAAGAGTGCTGGCGTATTCAACGGTCAGCCAGCTCGGCTTCATGGTGGCGGCGGTCGGCTTGGGCGGCTACGCGGCGGGCATGTTTCATCTGATCACGCACGCTTTCTTCAAAGCGCTGTTGTTCTTGGGCAGCGGCTCGGTCATCCATGCGATGGAACACGGACATCATCACGCGCACGCGCACGGCGACTCTGAGCATGGACAAGCGGCGCATGAACATGATCACACACACGGTGAGGCGTTCGATCCGCAAGATATGCGCAACATGGGCGGCTTAGCGCGCCGTATGCCAATCACGTTCGTCACTTACCTGATCGGCACTTTGGCGCTGGCAGGCATTTTCCCGCTGGCAGGCTTCTGGTCGAAAGATGAGATTTTGGGCAAGGCGTTCAACGCAGGCTTCAACGATGGCAAGCTTGAAGGTCTGCTGGCGCTTGGCGTATTGCTGGCGGCGGCAGGCTTCACTGCCTTCTATATGTGGCGGCAGATCAAGCTGGTCTTTTTAGGCGTGCCGCGCACGGAAGCAGCGGCGGCTGCCACTGAATCTAGCCCTGCCATGACCATTCCGCTCATCGTGTTGGCGGCGCTGACCATCTTCGGCGGCGCGCTGAACATTCCGCTGGGCGTGAACGGCGTCTTGGTGCTAGGTGTGCTGTTCATCACGGCAGGTTTCTGGCTGCTGTGGGCGCTGCCGAGCGTGCGCCTGTTCTTTCTCGGTCGCGCTGAGCCAGTGACGAGCCTGCCGAGCGTGAAACCTGCTTTCCGTCTGCTCGTGATCGGCTCGGCGGCTGCTTTCATCACGAGCGGCGCGGCGATCGTGTTCGTGCCGTCGCTCGGCGCCAGCTATCCGCTTGAAGTGCTGGTGCTGTGGCTGGAACATAGCGTGCCGTACACCAAAGGCTTAACGCTCAATCCGTTTTTGGCGATTGTAGCGCTCGGCGTCGGCATTGGCGGCATTCTGCTGGCACAGCGCGTGTACAGTCCGTCCGCGCTCGCCGAAGGCAATCAAGACGTGCTGGAAGTGCAGCCGAACACACGATCTGCTTTCCAATTGGCGAACGCCAAGCTCTACTGGGACGAGACCTACGGACGCCTGATTGAGCAGCCGTACAATCGCGCTGCCGCTTGGTTGGCGCACAAGCTGGACTGGGAATTCTGGCACGACCGCTTCCATCACACGGTCTTTCGCGATTTCCACAAGCGCGCTGCGGATTTCATTGCCACGCCTGTGGATCGCGGCGCAATCGATCAAGGTTTCTTGCGCATTGCGCGCGCTGTGGCGCAGGCTGCGGCGCGGCTGCGGACTGTGCAGACGGGCTACGTGCGGACGTATGTGTTCACCATGCTCTTCGGCGTGGTGCTGGTGATGCTCATCCTGCTGCTGCCGCTGTTGAGGCAATAGGCGGCGAACGCGCAAAGGCAATTGAGGAGATATCATGGAAAAGAACGACATGCTGATTAATGTTGTGCTGTTCTCGCCGCTGGTCGGGATCGTCCTGCTGGTGATCATGGGACGGGCGCGGGAAGAGCGCATCAAGTGGGTCGCGTTGGTATCCTCGCTGGTCACGCTGGCTTTCTCGCTGGTGCTGCTGGGCGCTTTCGATCAGAGCAAGGCGGAAATGCAGCTGGAGAACTTGGGCGAGTGGTTCCGCTTGGGCAATTACGTCGTCAGCTATTACGTCGGCGTGGACGGCTTGAGCATCCTGCTGGTGGTGCTGACGGCGTTCATCATGCCGTTAGCGATCCTGTTCTCGCTCTATCACGTCAAGGATCGCGTGCGGCTGTACTACTCGTTCTTGCTGCTGCTCGAGTTCGCCATGATCGGCGTGTTTGTGGCACAAGACCTGTTCTTGTTCTATGTGTTCTGGGAAGTCTCGCTGGTGCCGATGTATTTCTTGGTCGGCATCTGGGGATCGGAGCAGCGGATTTACGCGGCGGTCAAGTTCTTCCTGTACACGATGGCAGGCTCGATCCTGATGCTGCTCGCCATTCTGTGGATGGGCAACTACTTCGGCACGTTCAACGTGATGCAGATCAAGGCGGCGGTTGAAGCTGCTGCAGGCACGCCACAAGGCGCTTTTCCGAGCGCAGTGACCGAGTTGCTGCTCTTCCTAGGCTTCTTCATCGCCTTCGCCATCAAAGTGCCGATTTGGCCTTTGCATTCATGGCTGCCCGATGCGCACGTGCAAGCGCCGACTGCCGGCTCAGTGATCTTGGCAGGCGTCTTGCTCAAGCTCGGCACGTATGGCTTGGTGCGCTTCAATCTCGGCTTGTTCCCACAAATGTCGGTGACGCTGGCGCCGATCATCGGCGTGTTGGCGATCATCGGCATCATCTACGGCGCGTGGGTCAGCTACGCACAGACGGATGTGAAGAAATTGGTCGCCTACTCGTCCATCAGTCACCTAGGCTTCGTGGTGCTGGGCATCTTCGCGCTGAACGCGGCAGGCATCAGCGGCGCGACCTTGCAGATGATCAACCATGGCATCAGCACGGGCGGCTTGTTCTTGATGGTCGGTATGCTCTACGAGCGGCGCCATACTAAAGCAATTGACGCCTTCGGCGGAGTCTGGAAAGTGATGCCTGTCTTCAGCGGCTTGGCACTTGTCATCACGCTCTCCAGCATGGGCTTGCCGGGCTTGAACGGCTTCGTGGGCGAGTTCACCATCTTGCTCGGCACGGCAGGCTCGCCTGTGCTTGGCTTGGTCTTCGCCTTCTTCGGCACCATCGGCGTGATCTTGGCGGCAGTCTACCTGCTGTATATGTGGAACAAGGTCTTCATGGGCGAGTACAAAGCGCCGATCACGGCTGCGCAGGGCGACTTCGCGCTTGTGCCAGCGGCAGGCGGCGGACATGAAGGCGAAGGCGAGGATGTCCACGCGGCGCACGGACATGACGACGATCACGCGCACGGCGGCGCGAATCCATACACGCCGCTAACTTGGAACGAGCTGACGGCGCTGATCGCCGTGGTGATCGCCGCGTTCGTGATCGGCTTGTATCCGCGTCCGTTCTTCGGCTATATGGATGCTTCGACAGCGGCGACAGCGGCTGAGCTGGGACGTTACATCCCAAGCGCGGCAGCGCAGAGCATTCAGGCGGAATAGGCTATGCTTGATTTAGCGGCAATGAACATCGGCGCGACTTTTCCCGCGCTCTCGTTGGCGCTTGGCGCGTGTATCCTGCTGATCGTCGATCTCTCGGTGCCGAAAGAGCGCAAAGAGATCACGTTGACGCTCGCGCTGATCGGCGTCGGCGTCTCGTTCGTGATCACCTTGCTCTCGCTGAGCGAGCAAAGCACGGCGTTCATGGGCATGTATCTCGCCGATGCTTTCACAGGACTGGTCAACTTGGTGGTGCTGGCGGCGACCTTCATCGGATTGCTGATCGCTTATGACTATCTGCAGCGGACGGGCATGAATCGCGGCGAGTACTATCCGCTGCTGCTGATGAGCGCTTCAGGCGCGATGTTCATGGGATCGGCGGGCGATTTGGTCACGCTGCTCGTGGCGCTTGAGCTGCTCTCAATTCCGCTCTACATCCTCTCAGGCTTCAGGCGACCTGACCTGCGCTCTGAAGAGAGCGCCATGAAGTACTTCTTGCTCGGCGCTTTCTCAAGCGGTTTCTTGGTCTACGGCATTGCGCTAGTGTACGGCGCGCTCGGCACGACCAACTTGGGCGAGATTTTTGCGCGTGTGCAGGCGGAACAATACGTCTCGCCGTTCTTGTTGTTGGTCGGCACTGCGCTCTTGCTGGTCGGACTCGGCTTCAAAGTGGCAGTTGTGCCATTCCATGTGTGGACGCCTGATGTGTATCAAGGCGCGCCAACGGCTGTGACGGCTTACATGAGCGTCACGGCGAAGGTCGGCGGCTTTGCGGCGCTGCTGCGCTTGATGACGGTCGCCTTGCCGACGTTCACGGTCGGCGCGCTGCCTGAGGTGGCGCCCGAGCAGACCATTCTGATTCACGCGGCATGGCAGGACACAGTCGCGATTCTCGCCGCGCTGACCATGATCTTGGGCAACTTCGTGGCGATTGCGCAGCGCGATATCAAGCGGCTGCTGGCATATTCAAGCATCGCGCACGGCGGCTACCTGATGATGGCGGTCGCGGCGGCAGGCACGTTCCAAGTGACAGGCGATGAGTTCGGCACGCCGATTGTCTCGCTCGTCTTGGCGGAAGAAGCGCTGCGCGGCGCGCTGATCTATCTTGCGGCGTACGCCTTCACCAACATCGGCGCGTTCGCGGTCGGCATGGCAGTTGAGCGCAGCGACGCAACAGGCACGCTCTTGGACGACTTCGCAGGGCTAGGGCGGACTAAGCCGTTCCTCGCGGCTGCCATGACCATCTTCATGCTCAGCTTGACGGGCATTCCGCTGACGGGCGGCTTCGTTGGCAAGTGGTTCGTCTTCTTCAGCACGCTGAACGCAGGCTTGAGCTTGCTGGCGCTGATTGGCGTCTTGACCAGCGTGGTGAGCGCGTACTACTATCTGCGCGTGATCGTCAAGATGTGGCTGGAGAGCGGCGAAGGCGAAGCGAGCGCGCCGCCGCGCTTGGCAGGCGCCATCGCGTTTTGCACAGTGGCGACCTTGATTATCGGCATTTTGCCGACTGTCGTCGCCAGCTTCGCTGAGAGCGTCACTTTAGCGCTCATCCGCTGACAGAATGCTTCGGCGCGGCGTCTGCGGCGATGCCGCGCCATTTCCTCGCGCAAGTGCTGAGACTTTCACAGGCAGCGCGTGTATAATCTCAGCGTCACTCGGTAAACCTTGTAGCGTATAAACAACTGCTTATGGCTTCTCAGCCTATCTCCATTGAATCTGTGACGCAGCGCCGCTGGTTTGTGCCGCTGCTGGTCGCCTTGATCTTCGCTGTCGGCGCTTACTTCCGATTTGTTGGGCAGAATTGGGATGACTTCACGCACTTGCATCCTGACGAGCGCTTTCTGACACAAGTGGCAGAGGCGATCAACGGACGCTTGAATTTGACGACGCCTGATCCTGCGGCGCGCGCTGAGCAGTACGCACTATGCCGCGAGCGCTACCCTGATCGCGACGGCATCGGCGATTTCTTCGATTCGCAATGCTCGAATTGGTATCCCAAAAATGTTGGCTATGGACTGTACGTCTATGGCGAGCTACCGCTCTTCACTGTGCGCGTTGCGGCTGAGTTGACTCAAGCAGTGCATTATGAGATCGCGCGCCAGACGCCTGACACGGCTGACGACGTGATCGCTTTATCTTGGACGAGCTACAACGGCATTCATCTGGTCGGGCGGAGCGTCTCGGCAGTAGCCGATCTACTCTCGCTGCTGATGGTCTTCGTCATCGGACGCATGGTCTACAACAAATGGGTCGGCGTGTTGGCGATGGCGCTCTACGCAGCGGCAGTGCTGCCGATTCAGCTCTCGCATTTTTGGACGACGGATGCTTTCACCAGCTTGCCTGTGCTGATCGCGATGTTCTTCGCCATACGCTTCATGCGGCGCGCGCAGCTGCTGGACGCAGTCGGTTTTGGCGTCGGCATGGGCATGGCGATCGCCAGCCGCATCAATGTGGCGCCGCTCTTCGGCGTGATGGTGGTCGCGGCGATTGTCCACGCGACGCCTGCCTTCGGACGGCGCATCGCGCGCTTTGAGCGCAGCTATCTGCTGCAACGGGCGGCGACAGGCGTCTTGGTAGCGCTGATCGCGACGTTGGTGGTCTTCCGCTTCGCCAATCCGCACGCGTTCACTGGCGGCGCGGGCATTTTGGGCGTCTTCAACATCCTGCCCTACCGTCCGTTCCTAGACGACGTGGCGCAGGCGCAATACCTGACGAGCGGACAGGCGGATTTTCCGCCGAATCATCAATGGGCAAGCCGAACGCCATATGTGTTCGCGGCGCAGAACATCATCCTCTGGGGCATGGGCGTGCCGCTCGGCTCAGCAGGTTGGCTCGGTTTGGCATGGGCGCTGTGGCAGATCGTGCGCGCGCGACACGGCTGGACGCGGCATGTGCTGATCGCGGCGTGGCTCGTCGCATACTTCGCTTTTGTTGGGCGGCTGTGGGTGATGACGATGCGCTATTACATGCCGCTCTATCCGTTTTTAGCGCTGATGGCGGCTTGGGCGCTCTGGGAGCTGTGTGAGCGCGGACGGCGCGCCTTGCAACAGAATCCGAGCGGCGTAGCGCGCTTCGCCTATCGTATGCGGCTTGCGGTGCTGATCTTCGTGGTCGCTTTCACGTACCTTTGGGCAGGCGCTTTCACCAACATCTATCGGCGGCAACTGACTCGCGTGGAAGCCTCACATTGGATTTATCGCAACGTGCCGTCAGCTGTCTCGCTCACCTTGCAGACCGAAAATGGCGAGGCATATCTGATCAACACGCCGATCAGCACGCCTTCGGTCAGCGCTAGCGTGAATCGCTATACAGACGGCGCGCGCTTCGCCACGTCGTTGCCGCCGCTCAACGCGCCTGTGCGCGTGGATCGCCTGATCGTCAACCGACTGTACAGCGCGCCAAGCGACGCGCAAGCCAAAACGTTCTGGGCAGCGCTCGCCACAGATGCGGCAGGCTTGCAAGTGCTTGGCGTGACCAGCCTGAGCGACACGTTCAGCGCAACTGAAGGTCTGGGCAAAAGTTACACGCTGCATTTTGAGAAGCCGATTGACCTGCAGCCGAATACGAGCTACTACCTGTTGACGTGGAGCGACGGCGCGCTCTCTGCAGTGCGGCTGAGCCTTGCCGAGCATGATTTCACGCTTGCCGATGGCGAGAAGGTGGTGGCGAACTTGCAGCTTTCCGCGTTCGACAACGCGCTCGCCTTCACCGGCGAGCAGGCAAGTACGCTCATCAGCAGCAACGCTGCGCAAGCGAACTTCACCGCGCCGCTCTCAGGCGTCATCCGCAGCGTGGACTTAGCGCACGTCTTGAATCCATTGGATGACGGACGCGCCATCCCGTTGCGCGCCGCCATCCTCGATGCAGAAAGCGGCACAGTGCTTGGCGAAGGCACGCTGCGCGCTGCGCTGGATAGCACGCCGTACTCGCCGCACGGTCGGTCAGTGCGCATTGCGCTCGATCAGCCGATCGCGGTCAAGGCTGAGCAACGGCTGCAAGTGCAAGTCAGCACGCTTGACGGCAGCTTGGCACGCCTGACGGGCAGCGTGATCGCCACCGAAGGTCCGTGGGACGATCCTGTGCCGCAAAAAGTGTGCGCGCTGCCGCCTGAGCTGCCATTGCCGCAGCCGCCCGGCTTGCACACTTTGGCGGATTGCCGCGGCATCGATCCTTGGGGGACGTACTATCGCGGCGTCGAGCTGTACATGGCGATGGAAGACGACTTGCAGAAGCGCGAAGTGCTGCAAAAGACGCTTGACGAGGCGGATTACATCACTATCAGCAGCAATCGCTTCTACGACTCGCTCGCGCGCATCCCAACGCGCTTCCCGATGAGCATCGCCTTCTACGACGCGCTCTTCAAAGGCGAGCTTGGCTACGATCTGATCGCGGTCTTCAACAATTCCTTCGAGATTTTCGGCATTCCGATCTCAGATCAGCATCTGCCCTTCTACGAAAGTCCTGCATGGCTGAACGAGTTCGAGGCGGAAGAGGCATTTCACGTCTACGACCATCCTGCCGTGCTGATCTTCAAAAAGAATTCCGAGCGTTATGCGACTGAGCGCGTGGCTGCCGTCCTGAGCAGCGTGCCGCTCAACAGCAATCCGACGCTCCAGATAGAAGACGCGACCATCGTCAACGTGATTCGCTGGGGCGCTTATCAAGCGAGCCAAGCGCCGACGGCTTTCATGATGACGGACGACTTGCGGCAAGCGCAAGAATCAGGCGGCACTTGGTCAGAGTTGTTCAACCGTGAAGCGCTCATCAACACATCGCCTGTGCTGAGCGTCGCGCTGTGGTGGCTGACGATCATGGCGTTCGGCTGGGCAATTGCGCCGCTGCTCTTCGTCCTGCTGCCCGCGCTGCCTGATCGCGCCTATCCAATGGCGAAGATCAGCGGTATGTTGGTCGTCGCGTGGTTAGCATGGGCAGGCGGCACGTTACGGCTGCCATTGTGGAGCAGCGGCGGATTGCTCTTGCTGCTGATCGGCGTGGCGCTGCTCAGCGCACGCGCTGCATGGTCGCGGCGCGCTGAGCTGATCGCGTGGCTGCGCTTGAATGGACGCTACGTGCTGATCGTCGAGGCGATCACGGCGACGCTGTTCGTGGCATTCGTCTTCGTGCGTCTCGGCAATCCTGATCTATGGGCGCAGACGCTGGGCGGCGAGAAGCCGATGAATTTCGCTTACTTCAACGCTGTGCTGCGCTCTAGCGTCTTTCCTGCATACGATCCATGGTATGCAGGCGGCTATTTGAACTACTATTACTTCGGCTATGTGCTGGTCGGCGCGCCGACCAAGCTGCTGGGCGTGATGCCGAGCATTGCTTACAACCTGATCGTGCCAACCTTGTTCGCGCTGACAGGCATTGGCGCGTTCTCGCTCGCTTTCAATCTGGCGGCAGCGCGCTGGCGCTTTCCGCGCGAGGAAGGCTCGGCTGAGCGCAGCGCGTCACTGCGCGAGCGTCTGCAGCACGCGCTGCGCACGCCAGCAGCCAGTCCGTATATGGCAGGCACACTGGCGCTACTGCTGTGCGTGGTGCTGGGCAATTTGGACACGCCGCGCGTTTTCCTGACAGGCGTGCAGCGCGCCGGCGGCTGCGCCAGCACAAGTGATATGTATTTGTGGAAGTTGGATCAATTTGTGGCGCAAAACGGCAGGCAACCGACGCCTGAAGAATCGACTGACCTGCTGATCGCGGCGCAAAATCCAAGCCTTGTTGATCAAGCGCTATTCGGCTTCTACAACGTCGGGCGCACGGTCGAGTGCTTCGGTCGCGGCATTGGTCAGCTGACTCAAGGCGCCGTCCTGCCGATCGGACCTGAGCGCTGGTACTGGGGACCGCGCAGCGTAGTTGGCGAGCTGCCGAACAACAGCAATGAGATCAACGAGTTTCCATACTTCACATTCGTCTTTGGCGACCTACACGCGCACATGATCGCGCTGCCGATCACATTCCTCGCCCTGACGTGGCTGATGAGCGAAGTTTTTGTGAGCGGCAAGATGCGGCGCGCCACATGGATCGTGATCGCGGCGACGGCGCTCGGCGGCTTGAGCATCGGCATTTTGCGCGCCACCAACACTTGGGATTGGATCACATATTTGCTTTTAGGCATGGCAGGCTTGCCATTCGCCATTCTGCTGCGTCGCCATCGGCTGACGCGGGCGAACGCGACAGCGTGGATTGCGCAAGTGGCGTGGTTGTTCATCGCGCAGTGGCTGGCTGCGCTGCCTTTCATGGCGTTTCACGCCACATCCTATAGTTCGGTCAAGGCGTTCTTGGGCAATAAAACGCCGATCTGGGCATTTTTCACCATGCATGGCGTGTTCCTGTTCGTTGTGATCTCGCTGCTGGTCTGGCAGACGGCGCGGTTGTTGCGCGCAATTTACCTGCGCGACCTGACAGGACGCTTCATGCCTGTAGCGCTGATCGTAGGCGGAAGCGGCGCTGTGCTGCTGCTCGGTCTGTTCATGGCGATCATGCCGTTGCGCGTCGCTCTGGTGGACATGCCGATTCCGTTAGCGCTTGTGCTAGTGCCGCTGATCGCGTGGTCGGTCGCGCTCTTCTTCGCGCCGAATCAGACGCGAGAGTGGCAAGTGGTCTACGTGCTGATCGGCGCGGCGCTGGCTATCGCGCTCGGCGTAGAGATCGTTGTGCTAGATGGCGACATCGGACGGCAAAATACGTTCTTCAAGTTCTACATGCAAGTGTGGATGATGCTGAGCGTGGCGAGCGGCGTCGGCTTGGCGTGGTTGCTGTACGCCGCTTGGCGTTGGCGTCCGGCAGTGCGTAGCGCATGGCTGTTCACGGCAGCGCTTCTGCTCAGCATTGCCGCACTTTTCCCGATCATGTCTACGCAGGGCAAGAACGCGATGCGCATGGCGCCTGAAGCGCCGCGCACGCTCAACGGCAATGATTACATGATGTATGCGGTCTACTACGAAGGCAGCCAAGCCGTGCCGCTCAAGCGCGACTTGGCGATGATCAAGTGGCTACAAGATAACGTGCGAGGCACGCCTACCATCGTTGAGGCGCATCAGTATCCTTCGGAGTACAAATATAATAGCCGCATTGCGATCAACACAGGTCTGCCGACGATTTTGGGCTGGCGCTTCCATCAGCAGCAGCAGCGTACGCTCGATCCGCTGCCCAGCTTGGTGATACAGCGCCAAGCCAATGTGACTGCGCTCTACAATACGCTCGACATCGGCACGGCATGGCAGTTGCTGCGCTTCTATAACGTGCGCTACATCATCGTAGGCGAGCTGGAGCGAATCACCTATCGTCAAGACGGCTTGGCAAAGTTCGAGGCGATGGTCGCGCAAGGGCTGTTGGAAGTGGTCTACGATCAGGACGGCGACAAGATATATCGCGTCATTGAAGATGCACAATACACGCCACGCGTGGTAGGGATGCAAAGGAAGTGACTAATGGTAAAAATCTATGAAGGCTTAGAGCATATGGCTGATATTGAGCTGGAGCGCAGCGCTTATGCTTTCTCGATACGCACTTCCGACGGCACAGTTCTAGAAGGCGTGGTCTACAACTTCAAGAACACGGACTGGCGCGTCATGGTCAGTGATGGTTATCAGGCGAAAGGTTTTCTCAATCGTGCGCGAGCGCTCGCCGAAGTGGCAAAACGCTACAAGCTGGGCAAATTTGCAGATGCAGAGAAGTAGATTGCCTGCGCGAGTCGTCAAAAGTCCGTTGCGCTATCCTGGCGGCAAATCGCGCGCAATTGCGCAGATACTCGCTCAGATTCCGCTCAATATGGCGGAATATCGCGAGCCGATGGTCGGCGGCGGCTCAGTGTTTTTGGCGATCAAATCGGCGCTTGGCAACCATGTGCAGCGCTACTGGATCAACGATCTCAACTACGACCTGATCTGTTTTTGGCGCGCCGCGCGCGATGAGAACAGCGCATTGGTCGAGCAGATAAGTGCGCTGAAACGAGCCTATCCCGATGGACGCGCATTGTGGCACTATCTGCAAACAGATAGATCGCAACAAGACGATCTGGCGCGCGCCGTGCGTTTTTTCATCCTGAATCGGATTACGTTCTCGGGCGTGGTCGACTCAGGCGGCTATTCGCAGCAAGCGTTTGAGCGTCGCTTCACAGACTCAGCCGTTGAGCGCATCCGAAAACTCGCGCCAAAACTGGCGAACGTTCACATCACGCACGGCGACTATGCGCCGCTATTAGAAGCGAACGGCGAGCGCGTCTTCATCTTTCTCGATCCGCCGTATTGGCGCGCCACTGCCTCACGCCTGTATGGCGTGGACGGCGTGTTGCACACAACCTTCGATCATCTGCGCTTCGCTGAGTGCCTGCGCGATTGTCCACATCAATGGTTGTTGACCTACGATGACTCGCCGCTCGTGCGCAGGCTGTTCAGCTTCGCGCATATCTCGGCATGGCAGTTGCAATATGGCATGAATAACGTCGGACAGACGAGCGCTGCGAAAGGCAATGAGTTGTTCATCAGAAACTACGCAAGGGCGTGAGCTATGGTCTTGGATTGGCTGATTGCGGAAGGCTGGGCGTTAATCAGCTGGTGGCTGATCAGTTTGGCGGCTGCATGGCTTGTTTTGCCGTTGTGCCTGCGCTTGTTTCACGCGCTGCCGTCGCGCGGCTATGCGGTAGCGCGCGCCGCGGGCATTCTGCTGGTCGGCTATGTGTTCTGGCTGCTGAACAATCTAGGGCTGCTGCGCAATTCAAGCGGCGACACATTGCTGGCTGCGCTGATCGTCCTCAGCGCCAGCTTGATCGCCTATTTCACTTGGCGCGAGCGACCTGCGCTCAGCGCAGTCCTGCGCCAGAACGCGGCGCTGATCGGCGCAGTGGAAGTGTTATTCATCGCCTTGTTCGTCAGCTGGGCAGCGGTGCGCGCCCTGAATCCTGATCTGACCGCCACAGAGAAGCCGATGGAAATGGCGTTCCTGAGCGCAGTGCGGCGCAGCGCGCAATTTCCGCCGCACGATCCATGGCTCTCAGGTTATGCGATCAGCTACTATCACTTCGGCTACATCCTGATCGGCAGCATCGCCAACTTGAGCGCGGTCACGAACGGCATGGCGTTCAATCTTGGCATCGCGCTGCTCTTCGCGCTGACAGGCATCGGCGCGTTCGGCATCGCCTACGACTTAGTCGCAGCGCGCCGTGCGCCAATGCGCGCACGCCTTGCCGTCGGCTGCCTAGCCATTGTGCTGAGCATCCTGATGGGCAATCTTGGCACGGCGATTGTGGAGATTCCGTTTCAGACGCGCACGGCGCCGCCTGAATACCTCGCTTGGATGAACCTTGAAGAGCGCGACTCATACGCTGTCGGTTGTCCGCCGAGCGGCAGCGCTGATCCGAGCAATTGGTGCTTCTGGTGGTGGTTCCGTTACAG
>DAOTWB010000091.1:0-6975 GCA_034436235.1 Anaerolineae bacterium | reverse complement strand
TATGTGACATGGCGTCACGGCACATCGGTCGAGGCAGTCGGACTGTATCAATGTATCCATTACGCCATCGGCGACCTGATTGCGCTCGATCCGCAGGCTGAGGCGCAGAAGCGCGCGCGCATCGCCTGCCTTGCCGTCAAAGATATTCGCATGATCCAGACACAATATCTTTCAGCGGCTGAGTGGAGCGCCTTGCGCGCCGTCCGTCAGCTGCCGCCTGCGCTCAGTCAGCGCGATAGCGCCGAATGGCTGCTGGCAGGGCAAGTGATCTACCTTGCGCGCGCAGCAGTGCGCTTGGTGCGCCCTGAGACCGATCAGTTGTTCAGGATGCAGCTTCACTGAGCAGCGCAGCGCGTCCATGCGTAGAGCAAGCCGACCGTGATCGCTTGGAAGTCGTAGTGCAGCGTGCCGTCGCTCGCCAATACGCGCAGCCGTTGCCGCGCTGTATCAGGCGCGTTGCTCAACGGCGAAGTCACTATGGCGACGCGCTCACCATCAGGCGACCACAAGGCAACGGTCGAGCGGCGCTCGTCAGAGTCGATCATGGCGGCGCGTTCGCCGTCGCTGTGCGCAATTTGCAGATATTCCGCGCCGTCTTCATCGTTGAACATGATCACAGCAGCGCGCCAATCGGCAGCAGTGAACAAGATCGGCGGACGGCTGCTGCGTTTGCCGAGCAGCCGATAGCGGTAGACGCGCTCGCCTTGCGGCGTGTAGGCATCAAGATAGGTCTGTCCATCTGCGGCGCGCCACCAGAGCGTGAGGAAGTTCGTGGCAAGCTCTTGGCGCAGCGTCTCGTAGAGTCGCTCGGCGCGGACGAGCGTCTGAACGGCGCCGTGCGTCAGGTCGGCGTATTCTACTGAGAGCGCGTCGCCGGCTTGTGTCACAAAGCTCAGCGCGTCCGCGCCGCGCAACCACAGCACGTCGCGCACTGTCTCGCGCACTGCGATGCGCTGTACGTCGCCGCTCAGCACGTCTATCACTTCGAGCGCGGTGCGCGCCGCGTCGCGCCGCACAACCGCGACTCGTCCTTGAGCAGGCGCTTCGTAAGCGCTCAGAATTGCCTCTCGGATTGGCGTGATCTGCCGATCGGCAAGACGATAGCGCACCAATTTGCCTGTATCGCCGCGGCTCGGTTGCACAAACGCCGTCGATTCGCCGTCGGCTGCCCAGAAGAACGGACGCAGACCGTCGCGTTGCATCACGCTGCCTGTGGTCACGCCGCCGACCGTGCGATGCGTGCTGCCTGCCACTTCGTAGATGCTGAAATGCCAATATGGCGGATCGAAATGATGCACACCGACTGCGTTGCCCATCGGCGACCAACTGAAGCGCCAGTCAATGTGCAGCGGCAGAATTTCGCGCCGCACAATGCCATCTTCAGCCGAGACGATGTAGAGCATCGGCACGCCGTCGCGTCCTGCGATCACAGCAGCGGCGCGCCCAACCTTCGGCGCGATGCTGAAAGTGATATATGGCGGCACGCCGCGCGCCGCGCCAAGCGCATAGCTGCGCAGGCTATTGTCCTGCGGCGACCAAAAATGCAGCGTCAGGCGCAAGGCGCTATCTTGCGTGCTGAAGAGCAGATAGCGTCCCTGCGCTGCCCAGCCGTGAAAGTATAGATACTCGCCCGTCAAGTCGCGCGCCGCGATCGGCGTGCCGTCAGGCGCGTTCGCCGCCGCTCGGATCACGCCGCTGCGCACGAGCCATACATAGCCTAGCATTTTGCTATCAGGCGTCCAGCCCATGCCGATCACAGGCGTATTCAGCTGCAGACGCTGCGCTGTTGCGCTCGGCGGCTGCGATCGCCAGCAGGTCATCAGGTCAGTGCAGAATGACGGCGTGTTTCGGCTGACGGGCAGATCGTTCGGCTGCACATACAGACTGTAGCGTCCTGTGTATGCCTGATTGACATAAGCGACGTGCATTCCATCAGGCGAGACCGCGCCGCGCCGAATATCTAATGGCGAGCCTGTCAGGCGCCTATCGTGCAGATAGACGCCGCTGTTCAAGTCCAGCACCCAATTCTGGCGCGCGTTGTAATAAAAACGCAGACAAGCGTACTCGTTTTGCGCCGCGCGCACCGCGCCGATCATCCCGCCGATCAACGCTGTGAGCGCGATGCTCAACAGAGCGATGCCTGCCAAAAAGCGTCTCAGCATATGTGCGCTAACATACCGCTAATCGCCTACCGTTTGAATGCGCTGCCGCGCTAGGATCAGACGCGGCAGTTGCAACACTTCTTCCGCCCGCAGCAGCACCATCACGCCTAAGTACACTGCGCCGCCTACGCCGATCTGCACGCCTGCCTGCACTAGCAGCAACAGCCGCCGATCCAATGGCAAAGCGAGACTCTCCACAAATGGCGCGACTGCCACCATTGCCGCAACCATCGCCGCCGCGCCGATGCACGCTTTGAGCGCGCTCTTGAGCAGCGCCCCTTCATCCATGCCGCGCCAACGCCGCCGCAAGATCGCTGCCAAGAAGATCACCTGCACGCCGACTGCGATGCTGTTCGCCAGTGCCAAGCCTGCCGTCTGCAAACTTTGCGTCAAGAGCAGCGCTAGGACGACGAATGTGATCGTCTCGATGACGGCTGAGATGAGCGGCGTGATCATATCTTTATCGGCGTAGAAGCTGCGCGCCACGATCTCTAGCGCGTTCCAGGTCAGAATGCCGAGCGCGAACATCTGCAAAACGGCGAAGACGCGATCGGCGCTAGCAGGATCGAACGCGCCGCCTTCCAAAATCGCCACCAGCGGACGCCCTGCGACTGCCATCATCAAAGCGGCTGGAATCGAGGCGATCAGCACGAAGCGCAACGCGCCCGACATCGCAGCGCGCTTGCCGTTCAGGTCGCCATTGGCGCTCAGCGCGGCGAGCGTCGGAAAGATCACAATGCCCATTGCCGTGCCGATGAGCGTCTGCGGCAATTGCATCAGTGTCCAGCCGCGATTGAAAGCAGCCACTGAGCCGCTGCCAAGCGTTGAAGCAATGTTATAGGCGATCAGCAGATCAAGGTTCGCCAAGCCAAGGCTGATCGCGCGCGGAACCATCAGCCGAATCACCTCGCGCAGCTCAGCGCTACGCCAATTCAGGTACGGCAGCCAGCGCGCACGCACGCGCAATAGCGCCGCCACTTGAATGCTCAGATGCAGCGCCGCGCCGATCACTGCGCCGATTGCTGCGCCGTAAATGCCGAAGAAACGCGCCAAAAACGCCACGCCCAGCAAGTTGCCCACGTCGTACAGGATCGGCGCGAGCGCCGGCGCCACAAAGTGCTGATGTGTGTGCAAAATGCCGCTGCACAAGCCGCTCACAGAGAAGATCATCAGGCTCAAGAGCAGGATGCGCATCAAATTCGCCGTCTGCATCACCAGATCAGGACGCGCAAGGTACACGAACAGCTCGCCGCTGAACGGATCAGCTAAGACGTACGTAGGCAGGAACGGACGCGCGAAGCCAGGCGCGATCAGACCGCTGATGATCTGCGGCGCGAACAGAAAGACGACCGCGCTGAGGAAAAATGCCGCTAAGAAGATCGTGTTCAGCACGTTTGACGCCAACTGCCAAGCTTGGTCGCGATTGCCGCGCGCCAAAACACGGCTGAAAATTGGAATGAAAGCGAAGGCGAGCGCGCCGCCGCCGATCAGGTTATAAAGTTGCTCAGGCAGCTGATTCGCCGCCGCAAAAGTGTCCCAGTCCACGCCGACGCCGAAGCGATCCAAGCCAATCCATTTCTCGGATAGGCTGAATAGCTTGCCGAAGGCGAGAATGCCGATCACCACAATTGCTGAGCGCGCGATCTTGCCCGCTGATGGCGTCGGGACTGTTTTTTCACTCATCTCGATCTTCCTCAATCGCTCACTACATCAGCCCAGCAGCGCGCCTAGGTCGCCGTGTGCAGCTTGCAGCCGCGCGCGCGCTTCCTCAGGCAGCACGCCAAGCCGCGCCGCCACAATCGCCGTTTTCATCTCGCCATCGCAAGCGTCTAGTATGTCGCGCGCCTGCGCGAGGTCTAGCTCAGCTGCCTCAGCCACGATCACAGCCGCGCGCTCGCGCAATTTCAGGTTCGCAGCGCGCATATCAGTCATCAAATTCTCATAAATGCGACCTGCGCGCAACATCACGCCTGTCGAGAGCATGTTCAAGGCGAGTTTCTGCGCTGTGCCTGCCTTCAGGCGCGTTGATCCCATCAACACTTCTGCGCCTGTGGCAATGCAGATCGGATGCATGGCGAGCGCCGCGATAGGCGACTCGACCACGTTGACCACGCAGCCCGTCAAGGCGCCGAGCGCGTTCGCCGCCTCAAGCGCGCCGATCACGAACGGCGTGCCGCCGCTGGCTGCCACGCCAATCACGCTATCTAGAGCGCCTACATCCAGCGCGATGATCGCGGCGCCGCCTGCCGCCCGATCGTCCTCAGCGCCTTCTACTGCCAACGTGAGCGCCGGCAAGCCGCCCGCCAAAACTGCCATCACCTGCTCAGGCGCTGTGCCGAAGGTCGGCACGCATTCTGCCGCGTCCAGCACGGCAAGCCGACCGGACGTGCCTGCGCCAACATAAATCAAGCGTCCGCCTTGCCGAAAGCGCTCCGCGACCGCTTCGATGAGCGCGGCGAGCGCAGGCAGGATCGGCTGCATCAGATGCGGCACGCGACCGTCCTCAATGTTCATCGCCGTCAGAAAATCCAGCGTCGGACGGCGATGCGCGCCGTAGGTCAACGGATGACGGCGCTCAGTGGCGCGACGAGTCGGCAGGCGCGCCGCGCCTGAGTCAGCCGCTTGCGGCGCGGGAAACGAGGCGCCTTGCGCAGCCATGCACATCATCGCCGCGCCAATCTCTGCGCTGTAGGCTGCTTGTGTCAAATAGGCGCGCGGCAGCTGACTTTGCAGCGCGTGTGCGAAGAACTCGCGCAGCACTTTGGCGTGCGCGAATAAACTGCCCGCTAAGACGACAGGGAATGACTGCTCGCCAAAACCAAGACGCTGCGCGACGATCAGCGTTGCATCGGCGAGCGCCTGCGCCGCTTCGCACAGGATGCGCACGGCGCTCAAATCGCCTGCATCAGCGGCGCGCACCACTTCTTCCGCCAGCGCCGCGACCTCGTTCACGCGCCGTTCAGGCGCATAAAGCCAATCCACCAGCTCAGGCGGCGCCGCCAAGCCGAGCTGCGCCAACACTGCTGCGCCAAGCGCAGAGTCTTCGCCGCGATCGTAGGCGTTGAAGAGCGCGTACAGCGCGTCGCGCGCGATCATGTAGCCGCTGCCGCGATCCGTGTAGTGTCCCCAGCCGCCGCTGCGCGCGCGCTGCCCTTGTGCGTTGACGCCAAGCGCGATCATGCCCGTGCCGCTGATAGTGACAATGCCGAAGGCGCGTCCGCTCGCCGCATAAAGGACAGGCACGGCGTCGTTATCGAGCGTCACAGGCACATCGGGAAACAGCTCGGCGAAGAGCGCCTGAAAGCGCGCATGATCAGCGGGACGATCCAGACCTGCCAAGCCTGCGCCGATGCCGCGCACGTCGCTCAAGCGCAGCTGCGCCGCGCTCAAGAGCGCCTGAACGCCGTCCTGCAGCGCTGCGCGCGCCGCTTGCACGCCGACCACGTTCGGATTGCCGCCGCCGCGCTCTGCCCTGCTCAACACCTTCAACTCAGAATCCACAAGGGCGAACTTGGTGCTGCTGCCGCCGCCATCAATGCCGATGAAATAGCTCATGCGCTCCTGCTCGCTGAAGTGCCGTTCCAACACGCTCGGGCGCGCTACATTGTACGGCAAGCCGCTCACGGCTGCAACAAGCGCTATCGCTACGCCTGCTAAGTCGTGCGAGCGTTTGATAGCTTTTGGCAAAGCAGGTAAAATTGAATAGACGTTGAATTAAATTTCCGCCAATGGAGAATTTTTGATGAGCTACACCATTCGTAAAGTCGGTGTGATCGGTTCTGGCACGATGGGCAGCGGCATCGCCACGCTCTTGGCAGGCGTCGGCATTCCTGTGGTGCTGCTGGATATCGCCGCCAGAGATACACAAGCGGGCGATCCGCCTGCCAAGCGCAACGCCATCGCGCTTGAGAACCTCGAAAAATTGAAGAAGAGCCGCATTCCTGCCATTTTCAACGCCGCCGATCTCGACCTGATCAGCGTCGGCAACCTTGAAGATGACCTTGCGCGCCTTGCCGATTGCGACTGGGCGATCGAGGTGGTGGTGGAAAAACTGCCCATCAAGCAGGCGCTGATGGAAAAGCTGGAAGCTGCCTGCAAACCGACCGCGATCATCTCCACCAACACCTCAGGTCTCTCGATCAACGCGATCGCCGAGGGACGCAGCGAAGCCTTCAAGCGGCGCTTTCTCGGCACGCACTTTTTCAATCCGCCGCGCCATCTGAAGCTCCTAGAGATCATTCCCGGCGCGCACACTGAGCCTGCGCTGGTGCAATTCATGGCGCGCTTCGCCACAGATATCCTAGGCAAAGGCGTGGTTATCTGCAAAGATACGCCGAACTTCATCGCCAATCGCTTCATCAGCATCGCCGGCGGCTTCGGCATGAACTACGCCTACGATCACGGTTACACAGTTGAGGAAATTGACCTGCTGACCGGTCCGCTGATCGGACGCCCGAAGTCAGGCACGTTCCGCTTGGCGGATGTGGTCGGCGTGGACGTGCTGGCATACGTGGCGCAGAATCTCTACCCTGCCATTCCGAACGATCCGCAGCGCGAAGTGCTGCGCCATCACGGCATCGCACGCGCGACCGAGTTTTTGATGCAGAACAACTTCTTGGGCGATAAGACTGGGCAAGGCTTCTACAAAAAAGTGGAGCAGGGCGGTCAGCGCGAGTTCTGGGCGCTCAATCTGCGCACGCTTGAATACGAGCCGCCGCAGAAAGTGCGCTTCGAAAGCGTGGACAAGCATCGCAAGATCGCGGATACAGGCGCGCGCATCAAAGCGCTCATCACCGAGACGGATCGTGCAGGC
>DAOTWB010000090.1:0-7263 GCA_034436235.1 Anaerolineae bacterium | reverse complement strand
GCGGCAGGTCGCGAGAGCTGCAAGGCATTGCCTTCGCCAAAAGCGGGCAAGCGCGCCGTCTGGTCAGAGAGAATGTGCGTGATCAGGTAAGCGAGCGCGTCTTGCAGCACGCTCTGCCTGCCGAACGTTGTGCTGCGCTCATCCAGTTGCCACAACACGCGACCGCTGCGATCTTCAATGCGCAAGATCGCGATTGGATCGAGCGCGCGGAAGCCTGCGCGCGGCGCTGAGACAGGCGTGCCTGCCATCACGCCGAGCGTGGCGAACGGCGTGTAGGCGTAGGTCAGGTCGAGCAATGTGACCTCAGCGCTGCCCAGCGCCAGCGCCAAGCCGTATTCATCCAAGGGACGGTTGAGCGTGTTCAGACCGAGCTGCCGCGCAATGCGAATGACCTGTCCGATGGTCACAGCGCTCAGTGTGCGCACGGTTGGCACGTTGTATGAGTTCGCCAATGCCTCGCGCACGCTGACCACGCCGCGGAATTGTCCGTCGTCGTTGCGCGGCGTGTAAGGCACGCCATCTTGATTGAAGGTGGTCGGCACGTCGAGCAGCATCGTAGCAGGCGTGAAGCGTGCCTCAGGCGAGGCGAACGCCGCCACGTACACGAACGGCTTGAAGGCTGAGCCCGGCTGGCGCAAGCCTTGCGCCGCCACGTTGAAACTGCCCTGAATGCGCTCGTTGTAATAATCAAGGCTGCCGACCATCGCTAAGATTTCGCCCGTCTGCGGACGGATGATCACGCTGGCGGCGTTGGTCACATTGCGCGGCGTGTTCAGGCGCAAGCGCGGCGGCACGGGCAGGTACTGCGCAGCCAGACAGGCTTTGCCTTCGCCGCTGTTGGGCGCCGCGTTCGGATCGCCGCCGCGAACGCGCTCCACGTGAGCGCGCATGGCGCATTCCGCCTGAAAATACAGATCGAGATCGAGCGTGGTGTAAATGCGCAAGCCGCCGCCTAGCACAAGGCGCGCGCCATCTAGCCCTTGCGCGTTCAACAAGCGCTCTGCCTGCGCACGCGCGAAGATCGCGAAATGCGGCGCGACGATGCCGAAGCGCTCAGTGAGCGGCTGCGTGATGATCGGCTGCGCAGCGGCTTGCTCAGCCTGCTCAGCCGTGATGAAACCTGCCGCGACCATGCTCTCAAGCACCACGATCTGCCGTTGCCGCGCTGCCAATGGCGCGTCCAATGGATTCAGCTGTGGATTTTGCGGTATAGCAGCCAACATCGCCGCTTCGCCTAAGGTCAGGTCGCGCGCCGCCTTGCCGAAGTACACGCGCGCCGCCGTCCCGACGCCATACGCCAGATTGCCGTAGAAATTCGTGTTCAGATACCACTCAAGAATTTGATCTTTGCTGTACAGGCGCGAGATTTCAGCGGCGAGGATGATCTCTTTGATCTTGCGCGCCTGCGAGAGCTGCGTGCGCTCTTCAGGCGCGATCAGCGTGTTTTTGACCAGCTGCTGCGTGATGGTGCTGCCGCCTTGCACGACATCGCCTTGCAGCGCCAACCACAGGGCGCGCAAGATGCCGCGCAGGTCGAAGCCAGGATTCTCGTAGAAGCTGCGATCTTCAATGGCGATGGTGGCGTTGATCAGATCGGGCGCTATCTGGCTGATCGGCACGTATTGCCTATCGCCGCTTGGATCAAGCACTTGGTATAGCACAGTCTGTCCGCTGCGGTCGTAGATCAGCGTGGTCTCGAATTGCTCGCGCACTTTGACGATCTCGGATGGCGGCGGCAGATCGCGCGCATAGAAATTGTACACGCCGATGAAGGTCAAAGCGCTGCCGAGCGCCGTCAGGATCAGCGCTGCCGCCGCGCCGCCTAGCACCATCGCCAAAATGCCGAGCGCGCTGCGCGCCTGCGCCTGACGGCTCTGTTTGCGGCGCGCGCGCCGCTTGCGCACAGTGTGCGCTACGCCGAGTCGTTGCATTGCCGCGCCTCAGGCTGCCACGCGCAACGCCGCCAGCACTTCGCGCATGGCGCTCAGCGCGTAGCGGGCGCGCTCAGGCGTGATGTAGTAGTGCGTGACCAAGCGGAAGGGCGAGCTGCCGCGCAAAATCACGTTGCGCGCCCTGAGTTCCGCCACAAAAGCGGCTGAGTCCACGTTCGGCGGCAGGTGGAAGAAGACCATGTTCGTGCGGATGTGAACAGGCTCAACCTGCACGCCTTCGATCTGCGCCAAGCCATCGGCGAGCAGCTGCGCTGTGTAGTGATCTTCGATCAAGCGCTCGCGCATGTGCTGCAACGCCACCAAACCTGCCGCCGCGACCACACCTACTTGCCGCATACCGCCGCCTAACACTTTTCGCACGCGCCGCGCCTGTGTGATAAACTCCTTGCTGCCGACCAACAACGCACCTAACGGCGCACACAAGCCTTTGCTCAAGCACAGCTGCACTGAGTCAGCGGCGCGCACCAGCCTTGCCGGCGGCATGCTGAGCGCCGCTGCCGCGTTGAAGAGCCGTGCGCCGTCAATGTGCAGCTTGAGCGCGTGCTGGCGCGCCAAAGTGCCAACAGCATCGGTATATTCAGCAGTGATCGGCGTGCCGCCGCAGCCATTCACGGTGTTCTCAAGGCAGATCAGGCGCGTGCGCGTGAAATGGACATCATCGGGACGGATAGCCGCTTGAATAGCAGCCAAATCGAGCGTACCATCGAAGTTGACGGGCAAGGTACGGTAGCTCACGCCGCCCAGCGCCGAGGCGCCGCCTTGCTCGTACTCAAAAATATGCGCCTTGTGCGAGAGGATGATCTCATCGCCGCGCGCGCAATGCGTCAACACGGCGGTCAGGTTGCCCATCGTAGCTGTGGGCAGGAAGAGCGCCGCTTCTTTCTCCAGCAGCTCAGCCGCGTAATCCTGCAGCGCGTGGACGGTCGGGTCTTCGTCGTAGACATCGTCGCCGACGGGCGCGGCTGCCATGGCGGCGCGCATGGCAGAGGTAGGATGCGTAACGGTATCCGAGCGCAGATCAATGGTGTCCATGCCAAAAAACGCCTCTCTGTGCTTATCTGGCAGCTCATTATAACACGCGCACAGCGCCTGAGCGCCATCGCCTTGACAGCGCTTCGATTCGCGGTCATGCTTTCAATCATAAATTGTCTTGATTTGCTTGCGAATTTTGACAATTGCAGCGCAACGCTTGAGCTGATGCGCTCTGAACAGTGGAGAACGCAGTTTTTATGCCGCTTGTGACCGATTTGACCATACCTTTTCAGCCTGCGGCTGATCCTGCCGAGCTTGAGACGCGCCGCGCCGCGCTGAGCGCCGACTCGAAGGATGACACCGCCTTTGAGCGCCATTGCGAGCTGGCAGGGCTGCACTGGGCGCTCGGCGAGTCTGAAGATGCGCTGGCAAGCCTGCAACAAGCGCTTCACTTGGCGCAACAGAATGACCTGACCGACTCGATAGGCTATCTGTTGAGCCTGCAGAGCGCCGCCTTGTGTTACATCGGTCAGTATGCGGCGGCGCACGCGCTATTCACGCAAGTCGAGTCGCTCTTCAGACGGCAAAACGATGAATTCGGCTTAGCGTGGCAGCAACACTTGATGGCGCGCGAATATCACTTGGATTTGGGCAATTTTGCGGCGGCGCAGCGCGCAGCAGCGCAGGCGAGCAGCTTCTTCCGCGCTAATAATCTGTGGCACGCCTACGCTGAGAGCCTGCTGACACAAGCGCACAGCGCGCTCGGCGCAGGCGAGCCGCGCCGCGCTGCCGACTTCTTGAAGCAGGCGGAAGGCTTGATCGCAGAGCGCAACCTGAAGTGGCTTGCGCCTGAATATCACTGGCTGCGCGCACGAACAGCCTTGGCGGAAGGCACGCCGCGTTTAGCTGCTAGGCACTGCCATAACGCGCTGAACGCGGTGAACAATGGCGGCGATGTGCGCCTGCTGACCGCGTTGTACGTCACGCTGGGCAAAGCGCTAGAGCCTGATCGCAGCCAGCAGGCTGCCGCGCAAGATGCTTTTGAGCGCGCCTTGGCAGCGCGCGAGCGCGCGCGTTGCTTGCACGTGGCGCAGGCTTATCTCGCTATCGGCTTGCACCTGAAGCGCTACTCGCAGCGCATGACCATGCGCGCGCGCGGCTCGGGCTATCTCTTCGAGGCGGAGCGGCGCTACAAGACGCTCGGTCTGCCCATGCCTGAGGCGTGAAGTTCGCTCTTGTGCGCTGTGCAGCGCTGTGCTATACTCAGTGCGCAAAGCGGGGTGTAGCGCAGCCTGGTAGCGCGCTTCGTTCGGGACGAAGAGGTCCCCGGTTCAAATCCGGGCACCCCGACTTTCGGCGCAGGTAGGCAAAGTGTGCCTACCTGTTCTTGTGTCCATCGTGCGGAATGCCTTTTGCATCGCGTGCTTGTGCAAACTATAATTTAGGGCGAAGTCGAGCGAGACCTGCTTCGCCGACGGTCACGCTGGAGGCTTGATCGCGTGCTGCAACTGCAAATCCAAACTGCCGCCTATTGGACGACCAACTTGAAGATCACACGGGCGGATATCGAGGCGCTCTTCGCCCATTTTCTGGAGACTGAGCAGCCGCTCACGGCGCGCGAAGTGGCGCTTTTTTTCATCAAGCAGCGCCTTGCCGCTGAGCAGGACAGATTCCGCAAGCAGCTGGCGAACGTCACGTTGTTTCAGCCCGCTCAGCACTATGAAGTCGGGCAGGAGCTGATCTTCCCTGCGCTCAACTTCGCCAGCGGCAAAGTGATCGGCGTGCGGCAAGGCTACAATCCTGATTATGGTGAATTCAACGTGATCGAAGTCGCCTTTGGCGAGAAGCGCCGCGAGTTCGCCGCCGACCTGCGTGTGCCGCATCCGCTCAACGACGTCAGCCACGATTTGAACGCGCTGTTCAACGCTGTGCAGCCCAGCCCTGAGGCGATCTTCGAACAATACGGCGAGTCGATCATCGAGGCGCTTGAAGTGCGCCTTGTGGATGAGCCTGACGCGATCTTCATGGGCGGCTTCTGGTTTGTGCGCAGCCTGTTGGCGCAGGCGAGCGTGGCACATCTGCACTTGGCTGAGGCTGTGCTGGACTTGCGCGAAGGCGGTCCGGCGACCGCTGAAGAGCTGCTGCCCGATCTGGACTTTGCACCTGAGCTGCCCTTGCCGCTGCGCACGTTCTCGCTGAACGTGGCGCTCAGCCAAGACGAGCGCTTCGATAACGTTGGCGCGGATGGCGACGTGCGTTGGTTCTTGCGCCGCCTTGAGCCGCCCGAGGTGCTGCAAATTCCGCCGCGCCTTGAATATCAGCCGATCGCCTATGATGAACGCCTGCTCACGCCTGAGCTGCGCCAATTGGAAATAGAGCTGGCGGATGAATTCTCTGAGCTGCCGCCGCTCGCCAAGCTGCCGCGCGAGGTGCATATCCGCCTGATCTACCCACATCGGCGCATGGGAACGCTGCCGATGAACGCTCACCTTGAAGCGATGTTGCCGCCTGCCACTGAAGCGCAGCGCCTGCTCATCATGCTGATTGACGGGCAGACCAACGAGCCGTTCAACGCCTGGGTGGTGCGCGAGGGACGCTACTTGTGCGGCTTGAACGACTTCTATCGGCGTTACAAGCTGCCCATCGGCGCGCACCTGACCTTCCGCGCCACTGAGCATCCTTCGCAATTCGTGCTAGATTTCAAAGCGCACCGTCCGCGCACTGAGTACATCCGTCTCGCCATTCCCAGCGGCGGCAGGTTGCGCTTCGAGAACTTCAAGCGCTCGATTAGCGCTGAATATGACGAGCTGATGATCTTAGGCGCTGAGGATATTGACGGCGTGGATGAAGTCTGGGCGGCGACGCGCAACCGTAGGCGCTCGCTCAGCGACATCCTGAGCGATCTGCTGCCTGAGCTGGCGCGTTTGATGCCGCAGCAAACTGTCCACGCCAAGACGTTATACAGTGCCGTGAACATCATGCGCCGCTGTCCGCCGGCGCCGATCTTCGCCACGCTGCTCGCGCGCCCAGAGTTCGAGGCGGTCGGCAATGGCTATTGGCGCATGGCGAGTAATAGTACACAGACTTAATTTAAGAAATGAGGCTCACTTTGACCAGCGTTCCACGTCCGCCGAGCAGCCGTCTGAAGCCGACGCTTGAGACGAAATTTCACATTGATTACGACTGGTGGCGGCGCGAAAATCGCGATTTGAAGGCGTATCTGATCAGCCACTTGCCGCCTGAGAAGCGCGCTCAATTTGAAGGCAACGCGCCGCAAGAGCTGATCGATTGGATTGACCCTGAGACAGCTGAAGTGCGCCGCCTTGACGCGCTGCAGCATGCCATTGCGCAAGCGGCAAACGATCCGAACTTCTTGAGCGAACACACGCCGCTGGTGGACGCCGTCTTCCGCGTTTTTTTGGCGAACGGCAACAAGCCGCTCTCGGCTGAAGAGCTGAGCCGCTATCTGCCGAGGCGCAGTCCGCAGCTGATCCTGCGCACGCTCTCCAGCCCAACCGTCTACAAAGGCATTCGTCCTGTCGCCGATGAGTGAGCGAAGCGCCTCGCATGAAGCAACCTGAATCGCGCGGCGAGCGCTGGGTCGTCGTGCAACTGATCTTGCTGAGCGCGTTGCTCTTCGCGCCTGCCATCGCACCTGAGCGCTGGTCGGCAGCGGCGGCGAATGTGGCGCGTCCGCTCGGACTCGGCATTGGCGCGCTAGGCGTGTTGATCGTCGCGCTGGCGGCGCGCTACTTAGGACGCAACTTGACCATCTTCCCGAAGCCGAAAGCGGACGGCTACATGACCGAACGCGGCATCTATCGCTTCGTGCGGCATCCGATGTATTGCGGCGTGATCCTGTGCGCGCTCGGCTGGTCGCTGTGGCAGACGAGCGGCGCGGCGCTCATCATCAGCGCAGCCCTGCTGATTTTCTTCGACCGCAAAGCGGCGCAGGAAGAGCGTTGGCTGCAAGCACAGTATCCTGAATACGCCGCCTATCGCCGTCGCGTCAAAAAACTGCTGCCGTTCATCTATTGAGAGGTCAGGATGATGCTCGCGACCGACACGACGCGCGTCGCTGCGCCAATCGCCTTCGCGCCATTCAAGATCGGCGACATTCGGATCGAGACGCCGCTCACGCTGGCGCCGATGGCAGGGCAGACCAGCTACGCGCTGCGCGCGTTGTGCCGTCAAACAGGCGACTGCGGCTTGGTCTGCACGGAGCTGCTGAGCAGCCAAGCCATTCACTACAAGAGTCGCAAGACGTTCGACATGCTGGATTGGTCGCCCGATGAGTTTCCGTTCGCCGTGCAACTGTACGGCAGCGATCCAGAGCTGA
>DAOTWB010000089.1:0-5883 GCA_034436235.1 Anaerolineae bacterium | reverse complement strand
AGCAGGTCGAGTTCGGCGGGAAAAACGTAGCGCAGCGTGAGCGGCGCCACTGTGCGCCGCAGCGCGCCATCCGCGCTGATCTCATCGTAAATCCACGTGATGTGCTGCACTTGCTCGGCACGGTCGAAGGCGCTGACCGATTGCTGCATCACCAGATTGCCGCTCTCAGGCTCGAGGAAAGTGCGCTCTAGCGTGAGCGCGCTGTCATCGTGCGCGCTGAGCATCTGCGCCGCGTTAGGCAGATCGAAGACGATCAGTCCGTCAGGCGCAAGGCAGGCTGCCAAGCGCGTGAGCAGCTGGCGCTGCGCCTGCGCCGTGTGAAAATGCATGAAGGCATTGTAGGGCAGCAAGATCAGTTTGTAGCGCTCAGCGAAGTCAAACGTGAGCGCATCGCCGTGAAAAAAGGTGGCGAAGTCGCGCAGATCGGCGCGACCGCGCAGCTTGCGCTCAGCGCGCTCTAGCATAGCGCGCGCATGATCGAGTCCATGCACGCGATAGCCTTCCGCTGCCAAGTGCAGCGTGACTCGTCCAGTGCCACAGCCGATATCGAGGATCGGATCGCCATGATCGGCTGCCAGACCGCTGTAGAAAGGCAGATCGTCCAGCTTATGCTCGTTTTCGGCATCGTAGTAACGCGCGATGGTGTTGTAAAAAGCAGCAGAGTGCGCTATTTGTTCAGTCATGTATCCTGCGCATTCTGCTCTGCGTAACCGTGCGGATGCGTGCGATGCCATGCCCAAGCTGAGGCGATGATATCGTGTAGATTTGGATAGCGCGGCTGCCAGCCTAGCTCGTGATTGATCTTCTCAGCAGAGGCAACTAACATTGCGCCATCGCCGGGACGACGCGCCGCTTCTACTGCTGGGATTGGATGACCTGTCACGACGCGCGCCGTTTGAATCACTTCGCGGACGCTATAGCCGCGTCCATTGCCAAGGTTATAGGTCATGGCAGGGCGCTCGTCGAGCGCGGCGAGCGCGAGAACGTGCGCGTGGGCAAGGTCTTCAACATGCACGTAGTCGCGGATGCAGGTGCCATCAGGCGTCGGATAATCTGTGCCAAAGATGCTGATGTGCGGACGCTGACCGAGCGGCACTTGCAAGGTGAGCGGAATCAGGTGCGTCTCAGGCTGGTGCGCTTCGCCGCGTACGGCGCGACCCTGCTCGTCAAGCGTTGCGCCGCAGGCGTTGAAGTAGCGCAAAATGCAGTAGCGCAAGCCTTCGCGCTGATGATACCAGCGGATCATCTGCTCGATCATCAGTTTGGTCTCGCCATAGACATTGGCAGGCGCGTATGGATCGTCTTCGCTGAGCGGCGCGCTTTTGCTATCGTAGACTGCCGCTGTTGATGAGAAGACGAGGCGCTTGACGCCGTGCGCGATCATCGCTTCCAGCAGCGTCTGGCTGTAGCAAACGTTGTTGCGAAAGTACAAGCCGACTTTTTGCATGCTCTCGCCCGCTTCGATCAACGCTGCAAAATGTGCCACCGCATCGAATTTGCCCATCTGAAAAAGCACGTCAAGCGCAGCGCGGTCGCGCAGGTCGCCTTGCACAAACGCTGCCTCAGGCGGCACTGCCGCACGATAGCCGCGCGATAGGTTATCAAAAACTGTGACGCGATGTCCGCTGCGAATGAAGGCGGCAGCCGTCGTCGAGCCAATGTAGCCTGCGCCGCCTGTGACGAGGATGTGCATAAGGTCTGTTCTTTCTTGTATGCGCTGTATCAAGCCAATTGATCGGCGAAATACGCGCTGACCGTCTGACGGACGCTTGCGTACATCGCCGCGTTGACCGCTTCAATCAGGTCTGGCGGAATATTTTGCCACAACGGACGCATTTCGGCTTCATTTGCCAAGAACGCTTGCATCTGTGCGGCGGACATGCGGATGCGACTGCCCAGAATCTCTAACGTGCGGCTTGGCGCGTTTGGCGCCAACTGATCGGCGATCAGGTCGCGCCATGCGCTCAGATCAGCATCCGAGATGAACGGCAGCCATGCACTTGGCGTGGCGCGCTTCAAAGCAGGATAGTCATCTTCGGCAAGGCGCTGACGATCTTGTGCATCAAGGTGACCGAGCAGCATGTGCAGCAGGACGTTGCGCTGCCAGAATGGCGCCCAATCGCGGCTGAAATGCGGCAACATATCAGTGAACCACACCGCGTCCATCGCCAAGTGCGCTGCATAGCCTGCCACGAAAGCGCGTTGCGCCGAATCGGTCAGCGCGCTACAGCGCAACATCGGAAAAGCGCTGAGCAGTTTACAGGCAGGCGACACGTCAAGCGGCGCCGTGTATTCGAAGAAATGCGTCACGCTGCGCGCCAAGCCTGAGGCGACGCGCGCATCAGGCGCGATGCTGCCCAGCAAAAAAGCGCCCCAAGCCTGCTTGAGCGCGTCGTGCGCGCCTGACGGCAGCTCAGGATCAGCGATCAGGCGATCGGCGAGCGCGATGTGCATGAACGGCGTAGGCATCAATCTAACGCGAGAGCAGGATGATGACGATCAGGACTAGTAATACGACGATCACGGCGCTCATGCTAATGATGACCAGGCGTGTGTTATCAGAGCGCACTGCAGGCTCTGGCGCTTCTTCGGCGACCAGCGGCGTCGGTGCGGCGGCGCTCGACGCGCGCGGCGGTCGCGCATCAGATAACGCAGCGCTTTGCAAGCGTTGCTCGCGATCAGGCGGCGGCTTTGGCTGAGTGCGCTGCAAGATCAGCGTTTTATCGCCATCGGCAGGTGCGGCAGGCGCAGCGCTCGGCGCGCGATAGTTTTTGACGGCAGCGCGCACTGCCTTCGCCATCTCGCCCGCGCTGTGGAAGCGCTGATCGCGATCTTTGGCAAGCGCAATGCTCACCACTGTCTCAAAGTTTTCATCAAGGTCAGGGCGCAACCTGCGCAACGGAGTCGGTTGCTCAAAAAGATGGGAGTTCATCAAGCGCGCCGTCTTGGTCTCTTCAAAAGGCGCTTTGCCTGTCAGCAACTGGAAAAAGATGACGCCTAACGAGTAGACGTCGGTCTCAGCGCTCGGCTCTTCACCGCGCCACGACTCAGGCGCCATGTAAGTTGGACTGCCGACGACCATACCTTGTCCTGTCAGGCGCGTCTCGCCAAGCCGCCGCGCAATGCCAAAGTCGGTCAGGAAAGTATTGCGCTCTTCATCGAGCAGGATGTTGGCAGGCTTCAAGTCGCGATGGATGATGCCGCGCAAGTGCGCAAAATCGAGCGCAGAGGCGATCTGCTCGATGTAGCGCTGCACATCGCTGAGCGGCACGTTGCCATCGCGAATGACATGGCTGAGATTGCCGCCTGTCTTCAGCGCCATCACCAGATACAAGTAGTCGCCAGTCTGACCAAAATCAAGGATCGGAATGATGTGCGGATGTTCAAGTGCCGCCAGCGCCTCTGCTTCGCGTTTGAAGCGCTCCACGAATTGGTCAGAGTCGGTTAGCTCAGCGTTCAGGACTTTGATCGCCACTTCGCGCCGCACGCCGATCTGCTGCGCACGGTAGACCGTTCCCATGCCGCCGCCGCCGACCACCGCCAGAATTTCATATTTGCCGATTGTGCGTCCAATGAGCGTATGTGTGCTGCTACTCATGCTATTGTACTGCTTCCTCACGTCGTCGTTGTACATCCCAAGTTCATTCTCAGGCAGCAAAGGCAGGCATCGCGCCTGCCCTCGCCTGTTTGGACTGCCTACTTGCGCCCTGACCGCTCGCGTTTATTGAACGCTGCCAGCTCCGCTTCAAGCGCTTTGCGCTTCGCCTCAGCTGCCGCCTGAGCTTCTTGCAAGGCGTGCCGCACGCGCTGTTCTGCTCGCTTGCGCAGCGATTGCCCTGAAGAAGGCGCCAGCAAGAAAGCCAACATCGCGCCCAGCGTCGCACCAAAAAGCAGCCCTAAAAGGAAGAAAACTGCTCGGCGCATGGCGATCTCCTCTCGCAGCTTGCGCTGCGCTTCACGCCTTTACCGTATAACAGTATAGCACATTCACAGCTATGAAAGCTACTCAAGCGCCACTTCGCGCCGCATTTGAGCAGACTTGTAAAGCGCCTCTAGCACTTGCACGCCGATCACGCCGTGCTGAGCCTCTGCAGGCGCAGGCTGCCCGTTCACCAGCGCCGCCATGCTCTCTTCGATCAGCGCCTCATGCCCGTAAACGCCGTCCCAGCGCACATTCGGCGCGATCGCCACAGGCTGCCCTGCCAATTCTGTATAGAATTGCAGCGTGCCTTCGCGGACGTAATTCACAACGTGCAGCACGGCTGTGCCGTGCGTGCCATTCAGCTCCAAGTGAATGATATCTTCGCGCGGCGCGCGATGCTCAGCCCATGAAGCGTGCAATTGCACCGTCAGATCGCCGGCGCAGCGCAAAAAACCGACCGCGCCGTCGTCCACGTCGAACGCCTTCGCCGAAATATCATCCGACCAGCGCGCGCTGCTCCAAGACTTCAAGCCGCGCTTGCCGAAATGCGACGTCATGTGTCCGCTGACCGTCTCGACGCGCGGAAAGCCGAGCAGCCACAGCGCCATATCCAGCATGTGAACGCCAATATCGATCAGCGCGCCGCCGCCTGAGAGCGCTTTTTGACTGAACCAACTGCTGCGCGGAATGCCCGCCTCGCGCCGCCACCAAGCGTAGACGTTATAGACCTCGCCGAGCGCGCCATGCGCTAACATTTGCCTGATCCAAGCCACGTCAGCGCGATAGCGATGATTGTAAGCGACCATCAAGCGACGCTGATTGCGCTCAGCCGCCTGCTGCATCGCGAGCGCCTCTGAGAGCGTTGTAGCGAGCGGCTTCTCGCACAGCACATGCGCGCCCGCCTCTAGCGCAGCGATGCTCGCCTCAGCGTGCAGCGCGTTCGGCAAGCAGATGCTCACCACGTCCAGCTGCGCCTCAGCCAACATCGCCCGATAATCCGTGAAGCACTGCTCGGCAGGCACGTTGTACTCAGCTGCGCGCGCCGCAAGCCGATCTGCGTCTGCGTCGCACAACGCCACCAATTGCGTGTACGGCGAGCGCATGAAACCTTTCGCGTGCAGCGCGCCGACGCCCAGCCCGACGATGCCTGCACGCAATGGCGTGTTTGTCATGAATTCAGTTGTCCTTCTGCATAAAGTTGCTCGCTGAATTCTAGCAAGTTTTGGCGCATTTGAGAAGGAAAGCACAAGCTGCCATTCAGCGTCACTGACCTGTTGCTGCGCTGTGTCACTTGCCTGTGTGCGAAGATTGACCTCAAGCTATAATACCTGCTACACTAGTCATACAGCGCCTGTGCTGTGAAAGGAATGCCCAATGAGCTTGTCCGCTGACCTTATTCAACGCATCATTGCCGTCTGCGCGCCGTACATGGAAACTGAAGACGCGCGCCGCAACCGTTTCACACTCGCTTTTGGCACGAGTGATGTGCCATTTCGGAAGCAGATCAATTGGATTGGCAACACGCAAGACTTTTTGCTGCACTTCATCCGCGTTTTGGATCAAGTCCATCGCTACAACCGCGTCCATCCGCTGCGGACGCTGCTGGAAAGCCTCAGGCATGATTGCGGCGAAGATCGGCAGCGCGAAATTGACGCGCTCTTGCCGCTGATCGACGCCCTGCCCAGCCTCGGCGCGCCGACCATCTTCCTCAGCTACGCGCGCGCCGATGACGAAGCGTTCGTCCGCCGCCTGTACGATGATTTGACCGCACAAGGCTTCCGCGTCTGGTTTGACCGCGAGCACATGCCCAATCGCGGCTTGAGATTCACGGATGAGATCGCGCTCGCCATTGAGCAAGCCGAGCGCCTGCTGCTCGTCTGCGGACCTGCCGCTTACCAGTCGGAATACGTGCGCAAGGAATGGCAGCACGCGCTGCTGCACTGCAAGCCGATCCTGCCCGT
>DAOTWB010000088.1:0-5479 GCA_034436235.1 Anaerolineae bacterium | reverse complement strand
GAGCGCATTCACATCCTGACCGGTCCGAACATGAGCGGCAAGTCCACTGCTATTCGCCAAGTAGCGCTGATCGCGCTCATGGCGCAGATCGGCAGTTTTGTGCCAGCCGCCGAGGCGCACATCGGCTTGGTGGATCGCATTTTCACGCGCATCGGCGCGCAGGATGAGATTCACGCCGCGCAATCCACGTTCATGGTCGAGATGGTCGAGACGGCGATGATCCTAGCGAGCGCAACGCCGCGCTCACTGCTGATCTTAGACGAGATCGGGCGCGGCACCAGCACGTATGACGGCTTGGCAATCGCGCGCGCCGTGCTGGAATACATTCACAATCATCCGCGCCTGAATTGCCGCACGCTCTTCGCCACGCATTATCACGAGCTGACGGAGCTGGAGAAAATCCTGCCGCGCGTGCGCAATTACAACGTCAGCGTGCTGGAAGACGGCGAGCGGATCGTCTTTTTGCACAAGCTGGTGCGCGGCGGCGCCGATCGCAGCTATGGCATTCACGTGGCGCAACTGGCAGGCTTGCCGAAGGCAGTTGTGGCGCGCGCTCGCGAGATTTTGAAAGACCTTGAAGCGAGCGGCGCCGATTTTTCGTTCAAGGATATCTCAGGCGCGCCAAGGCACGCTGAGCGCGGCAGCGCAAGCGCGCAAATGTCGCTTTTTGCGCCGCCTGAACATCCTGCTGTAGCTGCGCTGAAGGCGCTGCGCATCGAAGAGATGAGTCCATTGGAAGCGATGACCAAGCTCTATGAGTTGCAACGCATGGTGCGCGAAACCTGAGCTAAACTTGAAACAACTCACTTTAGCACAAACTGGAGCGATGATTTCATGCCTATCCCTGATTTCCAGACGCTGATGCTGCCTGTTCTGCAGCTCGCCGGCGACGGTCAGCTGCACAGATTGCGCGACGCGGTCGCTGCGATGAGCGACGCTTTCAGCTTGACCGAAGCCGAGCGCAACGAGATGACCGGCAGCCGCTTACAAACGAGGATTTATAGCAATGTCAGTTGGGCAGTCAAGTATTTGCGCGCCGCGCGCCTGTTAGAGAGTCCGTTGCGCGGCACGTTTCGGATCACGGATCGCGGCTATGAAGTCCTCAGCGCGAATCCGCAGCGCATAGACGTTCAATACCTGAGGCGTTTCCCAGAGTTCATGGAGTTCTACGCGCCAGCGCGCACGAACGATCGCGCGCCGAGCGCAGGGCGAAACGCTCAAGTCCATGAGCCGCCGGCTGAGAACATCAGCCCTGATCAACGCTTGGAGATCAGCCATAGGGAACTGCAAAAAGCGCTCGCTCTCGATCTGCTCGAGCGAATCAAGGATTGCTCGCCGCGCTTCTTCGAGAATTTGGTGGTTGACCTGCTGGTGAAGATGGGCTATGGCGGCTCTGTGGAAGATGCAGGCAGAGCCATCGGGCGCAGCGGCGATGGCGGCATTGATGGCATGATCAAAGGCGATATTCTAGGGCTGGATGAAGTGTACATCCAAGCCAAGCGTTGGGAAGGCGTTGTTGGCGCGCCAGTGGTGCGCGATTTCGTCGGCGCGCTGGAAGGCAGGCGCGCTAGGCGCGGCGTGCTGATCACGACGTCTCACTTCACGGATGACGCTAGAAGATACGTCGAGCGGATCGAGAAAAAGATCGTGTTGATTGACGGCGAGCAACTTGCGCAGTATATGATTGACTTCAACGTCGGCGTGACCGAAGAGCGGCGCTACGTCGTCAAACGTTTGGACGAGAACTACTTCTCTGAAGATGAATGACGGCCGCTAGAACGGCGCATTTTCCAAGCGCCAACGGCTGCCTTGCGCCAGAAAGACATAGGTCTGGTTGAGCGCGGCGACGAAGACGAATTCGCCGCGCTCGAAGCGCTGCACCTGAGCGCCTGTGCCGCTCTCAGGCGCGAGCGCCCAGCCTAAGCCGTTGCGCGCTGCCGCGTTCAGCGCCCAAACCTTGCCGAAGCCGCGAATCGGCGCAATTCTGCCGCTTGGCGCGCCTTCGCTGATGTTGGGCTGAACAGGATCGACGCCTTCGAGCCATGTGTCAGCGTAGCGCGCATACTGACCTGTGTTGAAGATCGCGTAGATCGTGCCGCTCGGCACATCTGCCAGCGCTGAAATCCAGACCATGCGTCCGTTCTCAAATTCCTGCACCGCACTGTTGACAGGCACAGCGATGCTCTGAGCGCAGCCGAGCGCTTGTTGTAACGCAGGATCGCGATTGTAGAGCGCGGCAAAGCCGCCTTGCGGCGCTATGGTGCAAGCGCGCACAGCGAAGGTCGGCTCAGGCGTATCGGTGTACGTAGCAGTGAAAGACGGCGTGAGAGTCGGCGCTAGAGTCGGCAATGGCACAGGCGTCGCCGTGGCGGTCGGGCGCGGCGTCAAGGTCAGGTTGAGCAGCGGCGCGATGACGGGCGTAGGAGAGAAATCAGGCGTCGGCGGCTGCGACGTGGCGGTCACAAACAGGACAATCGGCGTTGTTGGCGGCTGCGGCGCGCTGCAACCGACCAACATCAGCACAATTGAGAAGAGCGCGACGCGCAGCATGACTTAAGAGACGGCAGCGTCCAGCTTGGCAAGGCGGCGGCGATTCACGTGGAAGGCGATGGTGACCGTCAAGATGCTGAAGACGTACAGACCGAGCAGGACGCTCATGAACATGCCCATCGTGACAGGATCGACGGTCGGCGTGATGATCGCCGCGATGATCGCCGTGCCGACGACTGCCTGCCGCCAATATTTGACCATGCCGCTTGGCGTGACAATGCCAAGCCGTCCGAGCGCGTAGAAGATCACAGGCGTCTCGAAGGCGACGCCATGCCAGAGCAGGACAGTGGTCACAAATGTGATGTACTCATCGGCTGTCCACTGGATGACGAAAATATCCGCCTGAAAATTCTTCAGGAAGTTGATGTAGATCGGGATCAGCACGAACCAAGTGACCGCTAAGCCGATCAAGAAGAGCAGCATAGTGATCGGCAGGATGGTGAAGAGCCAACGGCGCTCTTTGCGCGTCAAGCCGGGCACCACGAACATGAAAAGATGGTAAGTGATGATCGGCATTGCCAAGATCACGCCGAGCATCAGCGCGACGCGAAAGAAGATGACGACCGAGTCCGCTGGACCGAGAATGGCAAGGCGCTCGCCATAGGCGGACTTCATGTACTCGATCATAGTGTTGGTGAAGGCGAGCGAGAGCAACATGCCGATCACGACGGAGAACACGACACGCACCAAGCGGCGGCGCAGCTCATCCACATGATCGAAGAAAGTCATCAGCTTGCCGCCTTCTTCGGGATCGGGCTCAGGCGGCAGATCGGGCGTTTGCGGCAGTTTAGGCGCTATTTGGGTAGCCATGCGTCATACCGTTTCGGCTCATCTGAACGATCAGAGTCGGGCGCTGAGTCGGCGTTTGGCTCAGCGCCGTCAGGTTGCGCGCCGTTGGTCGCTCGCGGGCTGTATTTTGAGGCAGTCGGCGGCATGGCGCGATTCAATTCAGCGTTGATGGCGCGATTCGCCTCTTGCATCAAATTCACGCGACGGCGCGGCAGTTCTTCGGGCAGATCAATTTGAGCGCTCTCCAGCTCCTTGCGCACCTGACTCCACGACTCTTCGACCATACGACGGAATTGCGCTGTGTAGCGCCCAAGATAGTACGCCCATTGAATCATTCGCTTCGGACCTGCCACCACGAAGAGCAGGATGAAAATCAGGATCAGCTCGGCAGGACCGACACCAAAAAAGTTCATGTCTCAGTCGCCTCATCGCTCGATGTCGCGCTCAGCGGTGCGAGCGCGCCTAGCACGCCATTGACGAATTGCGCTGTATGCGCTGCGCCGAACAGCTTGGCGAGTCGGATCGCCTCGTCGGTAGCCACTTTGAAAGGCACTTGCTTGCCAACGGCAAACTCGTAGAGCGCTATGCGCAGTATGTTTCGATCAATAGCCGCCATCTGGTCAATTGGAAATTTAGGCGCAAGCTGCGCGATCTGCGCGTCCAACTGCGGATAGACTTCGCGCACGCCGTTCACAAGACGATAGGCATAGCGCCGCACCTGCGGATGCGCGCCGCGCTGTCCTGCCAGAGCATCAAGGCGCGCTTGCAACACATCTTCTACGCGATGATCGGCGCAATCAAGCTCGTAGAGCGCTTGTAACGCGATGATGCGCGCCATGCGGCGTCTTGAGGTATGTTTTGAAATGCGCGATGCACGGCGTCTTGAAATCATGCGCTGCCCTGAAGTAGCCATACCTACATCCTAAAGTTACGCTCAGCTGCGTCGGATTGGCGAGCGGCTTTCAATTTTACCACATTCTAGCAAGCTCAGCATCCTACAGGCAATAGGATAACTGTTCAATAACAAGCGTTCAGAGCGATGTGCGCTGAGCGCATTTGACGTTAAAATGACCGCTGAGGCTTGAGGCGATGAACAGACGGCAATTTTTGATCGGCGCAGGACTCGGCGCGCTGCTGGGCAGCGCAGGCTTGGCGATATCGCTCGGTTATGCGGCGCTCTTCGGCGTTCAAGTCGCGGCGGTCGGCTTGCGGCTATCGCCTGACGACCTGCCAACAGACCTGCGCGCCATCTTGATGCTGCTTGGCGCGCTCGGCGTCGCAGTTTGGCTCGCGGCAGGTCTTGGTATCGCATGGTACTCAGTGCGTCGCGCGCGCCCTGCCGCGCAAAAAACTAGTCCGCCGATGTGGTACACAGGCGCGCCGAGCATTCCGCATTTCACGCCGCTCATTCCGCCGCCCGAAGCCGCTTACTCCAAACTCAGCCCGCAAGCCTTTCCGCTGAGCGATGAACACACCCAAGGCGAGACGCCTGCCCATTTAGAGAAGACACAAGTGCCATCTATGCCGCCGCTGCTCTCTTACGAGAGCCTTTTCCCAACTGAGCAGACTGCTCAGCTGCCGCCCATGCCTTCTGCCGCAGAGGACACGCCCGATGCCGCGCCAACTGTGCCGCCGCCGCAAGACGCCTAGCTTGCCTATTGCACTGCACACTGTGGTAGACTATAACTGAGAGGCTCAAATGTGCCGAATAAACACCTCGTGCGCTGAATTGGAGCAAGACGATGAGCGTGAGATCGCCTAACGAGATGAATCTTGAGAATCTGATGCAACTTGGCATCAATGCGGCACGCAACAAGAATAAAGAAGCCGCTAAAGGCATTTTCACTCAAGTGCTGAACGTGGATAAGCGCAATGAGCGCGCATGGCTGTGGCTGGCAGCCGTTGAGGACGATCAGACGGAGCGCCGCCGCATTTTGCAGACGGTCTTGAGCATCAATCCTGAGAATGAGAAAGCGCGCGAGCTGCTCGAAGCGATGGATCGCGCTGTTGAGCGCAGCGAGCGCGCCTCGATGATGTTCGGCGTGCGCTTGATCATCGGTTTAGTGATCGCCGTGATCGTCGTTGGCATCTTGGCGTACATCATCTCAGGCTGATCGGAGAGACGCAACGTGGCAAGCGA
>DAOTWB010000087.1:0-5150 GCA_034436235.1 Anaerolineae bacterium | reverse complement strand
ATGTCCACTTTCCGCACTGAGGCGCGGCTCGCCGTGGAAAGCACGCGCGGTCACGCCGATCTGATCATGCAATTGATGCGCAAGCGTCCGCAAGGCATGACCGCCGATCAATTGGCAGGGCGCGTCAAAGGCTTCGCCGAGATCATCGCCACGCATATGTACCGTCTGGAAATGCTGCTCGATCAGCTCTATCGGCTAGAGGTGCTGCGCACAGGTCAGTTGCCTGCGCTCGTCAACCGCGACCGACGCAAGCTGAAATTAGCGGAATTTGTGGAAGACTTCTTGGAAGGGCTGATTCAAGAGCAGCCGCTGGATGAGATTCACGCTGAGACGCTGCGCGATAGGCTGGTGCTGCAGATTCCGAACAACATCACAGTGGTCGCTTCGCCTGAGTATCTGCGCAAGGCGCTCTACGATGTGCTGCGCAACGCCCTGATGTACAGTCCGCCTAGCACGCCGATCATCATGCGCGCCGCGCGCTTGATGCCGAGCGAAGTGGTGCAGATTGACATCGTGGATCAAGGCTGCGGCATTCGCCCGAAAGAAGCTGAGCGCGTCTTCGCGCCGTTTCAGCGCGCGCGGCAGCCGCAAGTGATGGCGGAATTCGGCTACGGCATCAGCCTGTATTTGGTCAAGGCGGAGCTGGACGCGATGGGCGGACGCATTTGGTATGAGAGCGAGGAAGGCGTCGGCACGACGTTCAGCATCAAATTGCCGGGCGCTTGAAAGTGAGCGAGCAACAGTGACCACAGCTTACATCACTGATGAGCGCGTGCAAGTTCACACGCTGCCAGGACACATCGAGAATGCGGCGCGGCTTGCCGCTGTGCAAGCGCGCATCGCCGCTGCGCCGATCTACAGCCAGCTGCTGCGCCTGACGCCTGAGCCTGCCAGCGACGCGCACATCCTGAGCGTCCACACGCAAGACTATCTCGATCTGCTGAAGTGGACTGAGCAGCAAAATGGCGTGCAGCTTGGCGCGGATACCTACGCGCTGCCTGAGTCGCTCGGCGCGGCGCGGCTCGCGTGCGGCGCCGCCTTGCGCGCCGTGCAAGCCATCTGCACAGGCGAGGCGCACAACGCGCTGGTGGCGATTCGTCCGCCTGGTCATCACGCCGTGCCTGAGATGGCGATGGGCTTCTGCCTGCTGGCGAACGTGGCGATCGCGGCGCGCCATGCGCAGCGCGCTTATGGCGTTCAGCGCGTCATGATCGTGGACTACGACGTGCATCACGGCAACGGCACGCAGGATATCTTCTACGAAGACGGCTCGGTCTATTTCTGCTCCACGCACCAATCGCCGTGGTATCCCGGCACAGGCGCGCTGCACGAGACAGGCGCAGGTGCAGGCGCAGGCGCGACGCTCAACTTGCCGCTGCCAGCTGGAGTCGGCGATGGCGGCTTCAAGCGGCTCTACGCGGAAGTGCTGTGGTCGGCAGCGCGGCGTTTCCGTCCGCAGCTGATGATCGTCTCGGCAGGCTTCGATGCGCATTGGCGCGATCCGTTAGGCGGCTTGCAGCTGACCTTGAGCGGCTATGCGCACTTGAGCCGCGAGCTGATCGCCATGTCAGCCGAGCTGTGCGACGGCAAGATCATCTTCGTCCAAGAAGGCGGCTACGATACTGAAGCGCTCGGTTGCGGCATGTTGAACGTCGCCTATGCGCTTTTAGGCATGACGACCGTCTGCGATCCAATTGGCGCGGCGCCGCGCCCTGAGCCATCTGTGGACGACCTGATCGCGCGCACCAAAAGGCTTCACAACCTCGATTGAGCGCTTTTTTTCATCCTCACGCAACAAAGGCTTGCTGTAAATTATGGCACCACAAGATCACTACACACTGAGCGATTACGATCTAGCGGTTGAGGCGATCCGTGCGCGCACGTCCGTCAAACCGAAGGTCGGTCTGATCTTAGGCAGCGGACTTAGCACGCTGGCAGAGCGCGTTGAGAACGCCGACTATATTCCCTACAACGAGATTTTGCGCTTTCCGCAATCCGAAGTGATCGGACATCGCAATCGTTTTGTGGCAGGCACGCTGGAAGGCGTCCCGCTTTTGGTGATGCAGGGACGCATTCACTATTACGAAGGCTACTCGATGCAGGCGGTCACTTTTCCGATCCGCGTGATGCAGCGCATCGGCGTGAAGACTCTGATCGTGACCAACGCGGCGGGCGGCTTGAATCCAACGTTCAGCGCAGGCGACCTGATGCTGATCACCGATCACATCAATTTCATGGGCATGGCAGGCATTCATCCGCTGGTCGGACGCAACGATCCGAACTTGGGCGAGCGCTTCCCAGATATGTCCGATGCTTACGATCCACAGCTGTGCCAATTGGCGCGGCAGGCAGCGCAAGCGCAGGATGTCCTGCTGCGCGAAGGCGTCTACATCGGCTTGTCAGGTCCAAGTTTCGAGACGCCTGCTGAAGTTCGGATGTTGCAACGGCTCGGCGCAGACGCCGTCGGCATGTCCACAGTTGGCGAGGTGACTGTGGCGCGGCACGGCGGCATCCGCGTGCTAGGTTTTTCGGGCATCACCAATATGTTGGTCAAAAGTGAGCAGAGCGGACAGGCGGTCTCGCACGAGGACGTGCTGAGCATCGGGCGAGACGTGATCGCGCCCAAGCTGGAGAAGCTGGTGCGCGCCGTGCTGAGCGCTCTGCGCGGCTGAGAGGCGCGGCGATGACACAGCTCGTCTACCTGATCGAACAGATCGCGCCGGCGATCTATCTGTTCTGTGCGGCGGGCGTGTTGTTCTGGTTAGGGCGCTTTTTCGCGGCGCAGGCTGCGCTGCGCGCTGCTGAGTTCGAGCTGGAGCGCGAGCTTGAAGAGCAGCGGCGCGCGCGCGCGCTGACGTGGACAATCGGTCTGGTGGAGCTGGGCTTGGCGGCGCTCGCCGTCGCCACAGTAGTCGCGCCGACCTTGCGCGCGGATTTGCTGAACGCAGGCTTGCCCATCGCGCCTGAGTCGGGCGCTGAGCAGCGCTTTGCCACTAGCACGCCAGGCGGCGACGGCAATGAAGCCGAAGGCGTCTTCCTGACGGTCACGGCGCAAGCGCTCAGCGGCGGCGGCGCCTTTCTGCAACTGACGGCGGTCGCGTCGCCGACGCCTGTCGGCACGATCATCGCAGGCTATCCGACGCCTATCGGCTGCAACTCTGAGCAGGCAGCGCTGGAAGTGCCTGCCAATGGTATGCGCGTTTTCGATACGCTGACCGTGGTCGGCACAGCCAACATTCCCGATTTCGCCTTCTACACGCTTGAGATCAGCGGACCGAGCACTGGCGGCGAGTTCGGCGTGTTGGATAACAAGACGTCGCCGATGCCGCAGAAAGGCGTGCTGGGTCAGTTTGCAGTGGCAGCCTTTCAGCCAGGCGATTATCGCTTCCGATTGGCAGTCTTCGATAGCCTGAGCGAGATGCGCGCCTCTTGCACAGTCTGGATCGTGATCAGCCCGCGTCCGCCGACTAACACGCCGCCCGGCGGCTAATCAGGCACCTCAACCGACTCAATGCCTGCCTCAGGCTGCGGAAACTGCGGATTCAAGCGCTCTAGCGCCTCGCGCACAGTCCGCGTGATGACGTAATTGCGATACCACTTGTGATTGGCAGGCACGATGTGCCACGGCGCATAAGGCGTGTTGCAATGCGTCAGCGCCGCTTCATAGGCTGCCTGATAGTCGTCCCAGTAGGCGCGCTCGCGGATATCGCCCAGCGAGAACTTCCAACGCTTCTCAGGCGTGTCGCGGCGCTCCAGCAGGCGCTTCTTCTGCTCAGCTTTGGAGATGTGCAAGAAGAATTTGAGGATCATCGTGCCGTGTTCGCTCAGCAGCTCTTCAAAACGATTGATGTGATCGTAGCGCTCGCGCCAAACATGCTCTGGCACAAGGTTATGCACGCGCACGATCAGCACGTCTTCGTAGTGCGAGCGATTGAAGATGCCGATCATGCCTTTAGGCGGCACAGCGCGATGAATGCGCCACAGAAAATCGCGGGCGAGTTCATCGGCAGTGGGCGCTTTGAAGGAAGTCACTTGCACGCCTTGCGGATCGACCGTGCTGAAGACGTGCCGAATCGTGCCGTCTTTGCCTGAAGTATCCATGCCTTGCAGCACGATCAACAGCGCGTGCTTGCCTTCGGCGTAGAGCGCTTCTTGCAGAACATCAAGGCGCTTCAGGTCGGCTTCCATCGCCGCTGTGAGCTGCTTTTTCAGGTCTTTTTTGCTGCCTTCGCCTTCAAGGTAATCAGGATCGTAATCGCGCAGCGAGACAGGCGTGCCAAACGGCGGAATCAAGGCTTGCGGCATAAAGGTGCTCCGTTCAGATGAAAATTTTTGCGCGTTGCGCAGGTCAGCGCAGCATGATCCTAGCGTATGGTCGCCCATTGTGCATTGGCGAACGCTGGTTGACAAATTATCAGCTGAATGTTATACAGTTGCTACCGCTCAGTTATTTGCGGCGCGCTTGCGTGAAGGTGCTTGGCTATGCAGGGCAAAAAGCGACTCTACATCGGCATTGCGATTGCGTTGCTGACGGTCATCAGTTTTCTGACGCCGATGATTGTGTTGGCACAAGTGGCTGTGGAAGCCGTGATCTTGTTCAATGAAGCCATTGACTTCAAAGAGCCTGATAAACCAGGCTTGACGCTGCGTCTGTACTTCACGCCGATTGATAGCAATCGGCGACCTGTGCTGAATGTGCCGTTGCGCTCAGGACAGATCATCATGCTCGATCCAAACGACGGCGGACCGTATCCTGCCGAGATTCAGCCTGCCAAAGGTCCGATTGAGATCGTGTTGTTGATTGACGCGAGCGGCACGATGGCGCGCGCTTTCAACGGCATGAAAGCTGCCGTCAATCAGTTTGTGGATGCCATGCCGCAAGAAGCGCGCCTGACGGTCATCACCTTCAGCCACGAGTTGATCGAGCGTGTGCGCTCTACAAACGATAAAGACGCGGTCAAAAATGCGGTCAACGCCATTCCTACGCCGCGCAGCGGCGATGGCACCTGCCTGTTCGATGCCACGCTCAGAGCAGTCGAGACGATCAATCAGATGGGAATGCCGGGACGCCGTGCAGTGGTCGTCTTCTCTGACGGCGCGGAATGGGCGCAAGGCGGCAGGCGCGATCCGCAGACAGGTGCGCGCATTCC
>DAOTWB010000086.1:0-28239 GCA_034436235.1 Anaerolineae bacterium | reverse complement strand
GGCTGCTCAGGCGGCACAAGATAGACCTGATCGCCGTGATGCAGCTCAGGCAAGGGCAGCGCAGGCGTGCTGGTGATGATCGGACAGCCATGCGCCAAGCCTGCCATGAACGAGCCGCGCCTGAACGAGACGCCGTCGGTATATGGCAATGCCAACATATCGCACGCCAGCAGGTGCGCGCTGACAGCGGCGCTCTCGATGAAGCCTGTGCGGCGCACGCGCTCGCTGAGCTGCAGGCGCGCTATCAGCTCATCCACGCTCTCGGCATAGTGTGCATTGCTCGGATCGCTGCTGCCCGTGCGTCCGCCGATCAGCATCAGGTAAGCCTTCACGCCTTGTTGCAGCGCGTGCGCCACGCCGCGCAGCAGGCAAGCCGCGCCTTTGCTGGCGTTCAGAAAGCCGAAATAGCCGATCAGCACGCCGTCCTCAGGGATGCCGTGCGCGGCGCGCAGCGCGGCGCGGTCAAAGTCAGGCGGCGGCGCAGGCGCGATGTTTGAGCCAATCGGAATGCGGCGTATCGGCGCGACGCCGCGCTCCTGAGCCAACTGCTGCTCATCCTGCACATTGGTGACGATCACGCCTCTGGCGCTGCGCGCAAGGCTGAGCAGCGCTTGGTAGCGCAATCCACCTGCTTTCGGAAATAGATACGGCACGAGCAGGTCGTGAAAAGTGGTGATCGTGGCGAAGTTGCTCAGGCGCGTCGGCAGCAGATGCACGAGCGGCGCTACTTTGCCGAATGCAGCCGCTTCATACTGCAAATTGATCACCTCAAGGCGATTTTGCCGCGCCCAGCGTTGTGCCTGCATCAAGGCTGCCCAATTCCAGTCGCGCACTTCAGCTGCCACGTGAATGTTTGGCGCGCCGTTATGCATCGCCTGCCGATGCGTCAAGATATGTATCTCATGTCCGAGTGCGGCTAAGGCTGTAGCCAGCTCATGTGTGAAAGCGCCGACGCCGCCTTCCATCGGCGGATATTCTCCCGTAATGAAGCCAATTCGCATTTTCCCTCGCCCTTAGGCATTCCTCAGCAACGCAAGAATCACTTGCCAATACATGCGCACGCGCTCGCGGCGCAAAGCGCGCTTAGAGCCGAGCGCACTTTTCACGCTCTCCAGCAACAATTGGTATGTGTAGCTCGCGATCAGGAAGCTGCGCAGCAGCTCTGCCGCTGCCGCGCCGTGAAATTTCCGAAAGTAGCGCACTTTGCTGCGCTGAAAGTGCATGTGCTTAACAGCGCCGATCTGCTCTGTGCTTTTGCCGCCGTGATGCACGACATACGCGCCGCCGTGATAGATCACCTGCCAGCCGGCTAACTTGGCGCGCTTGCAGAAATCTACCTCTTCGCTGAACATCACGTAGCCTTCGTCCAAGCCGCCGATCTGCTCGTAGACTGCGCGCCGCAGCATCAGCGCCGAGCCTTGCACCCAGTCCACTGCTGCGATGTCTGTATCGGCGATATCGCGGACGTGAAAACGATCCAGCAGACCGCGCGGCGCGTATGGCTCTAACCAAGTGCTTTCGAAGAACGCGGTCAGCAAAGTTGGAAAGCGCCGCCGCGATGACTGATGTGTGCCGTCCGCGTTGAGCGTGTGCGCACCTAAAATGCCGACCTGCTCATGTTGCCGCATGTAACCGACCATCTGCGCGAGTGCCGCGCCGCGCACTTCTGTATCAGGATTGAGCAGCAGCAGGAACTCACCTTGCGCGACCGACAGACCGATGTTGTTGCCGCGCGTGAAGCCGACGTTCTCCGTTTGCGGCAGCGCGCGCACGTGCGGATACACTGTGTGCAGCAGCTCGACCGTGCCATCGCTACTGGCTGAGTCCACCACGATGATCTCAGCGTTCACAGGCGCCAAGCACAACGACTCGGCGATTGAATCTAGGCAGCGCACAAGGTAATCGCGCACATTCCACGAGACGATGATGATCGATAGCTCCATAGGCGAGCGATTTTACCGCAAGGCAATCTCGCCTTCATGGCGGCGGCGCAGGACGACCCAAAACTGATCGGCGAGATAGGCGCTGAGCGCAAAACGCGCCGTGCGGCGCTCTAACGCGCACAACAAGCGTAACAGACGCGGACGGCGCGCCAGTGCGCCGTACAGATCGCTAGGCGGCAGAAAGACGCCGCAGCCGTAGAGCCTGCGCAGCTGCCACGCCGTGCCGAAGGCGCGCCTGAACTGTCTCGCCGTCGGATAGTGGGCAGGGAACGTCACCTCGCCGATCCGAGCGGTCGCCGTGCCGCGCCAACGACGAGTCGCTGTGCGCCAATCGCCGTGCGCCGCGTGCCAGAGCGTCTCGATCAGGCTGAAGCGACCGATCACGCTGAAAGCAGCCTGACCGTCAGCACGCACGCAACACGCCAGCGCCGCGCCCAAGGCTGACCAGCGCGCAGTGCAATTCAGCGCGCCATAGTTGCTGTAAACGCCGTCAAAAGCGTCCTCAGGCAGTTGCCACGTCTCAGGACGGTCAAAATCGAGCTGTTGCGTGCGTATCCGATGTTCGAGTCCATGTTGTGCAGCTTTCTGCGCCGTGATCGCCAACATCTGCGGACTGATATCTGTAGCAAGCACGCGGATGCCGCGCTGCGCAAGCCATAGCGCGTCTTCGCCTGTGCCGCAACCTAGCTCCAGCACGCGCGATTCGGCAGGAAATACCTCAGAGAGCCAACTCCAGAGCTGCGCGCGCACGCGACGGCTGACGAGCGCATCGGTCGAGTCAGCATCGTAGGTCGCGGCGACTCGCTCGAAGGCGACGCCGCTCTCAGGCAGCTTCATAGCGCAGTGCGCAGCAACATCCGTGCGCTGCGATACAACGGACACACGCAACGCGCGCATTCGGCGCGCTCGCCATTGCGATAGGCGCGGCGCAACGCGCGCAAGGCAGCGTCGTTCAGCACGTTTGCCAACGGCTGCTCAGCCACACTGCCGCCGCTCGGCAGAAAATAGCACGGACGCAACCTGCCGTCCGTCTCCACGACCGCTGAGAGCTGTGGCGCGTTACAGCGCGGCGCAGGGAAGCTCGCCAAGCCGTGCGCCGCCGCAAAAAAAGTGTACAGCAGGCGCAACTTGGCAGGCGACTCGGCGATCAAGCCGCGAGCAAAATCTTCGGCGTGATCGCGCTCAAGTGCATCGAGCGTCGCGGCGAAAATTGGCAGCTCGTCAACGGTCAAAGCGAGATTTTGCGCGGTGTGCGCTGAGCGCGCGCCAAACGCCTCAGGATTCGCAGTATCCACAGCCAAAAAACTGACCTTGCGTGCGCCATGCGCCTTCGCAACCTGAACAATGGCTGAGAGCTGGCGGAAATTGGCGCGTTGCACAGTGGTGCGCGTGGTGATTGGCAGGTGCGGCGCAATGTGCGCCATGCCTTCGAGGATGAGCGGCAATGCGTCCACACCGCGAATGTGCGCGTAAAGCTCAGGCGTGGCGGCATCCAAGCTCAGCGTGAGCTGATCGACCAGCTCGATAATCTGCGCCGCTTGTTTCTTGAGCAGAATGCCGTTGGTCAGCAAGCCGACGCGCACGCCGCGCGCGCGGAACGCTTGCGCAATCTGCGTCCAGTGTGGATGTTGCAGCGCCTCGCCGCCGCTGAACAAGACGTGCTGCACGCCAAGCGCCGCCGATTCCTCAGCCAAGCGCAGCGCAAGCGCGAGCGGCATGTTGCGGCGCGGCGCGCGCCAGATATCGCAGCTCAGACAGCGGCTGTTGCAGCCATCGGTCAGGTATAGCACGAGAAGCGGCAGCGCGTACAGCCGATCCGAGCTGAGATTGAGCAACGGACGCAGGTCGTGCATCAATTCTCCTGTGGCGAGCCGAGCGGAATGCGATCTGTGCCGCGATCCACTTCCCAAGGATAGATGACGTGCGCATCAGTGACAGCGGCATAGAAGTCAGGCTCGGCGCGGCTGAATAACGAGCGATATGGATTGAAGTGCAAAACGCACGAGAATGGCGTGGCGCCAGCTGCCAAACACCGATTTTTGACAGCTGTGCTAGTGCGTCCGCTTCCCCAGACATCGTCTACGATCAAGGTGCGCCGTCCGACCAAAAGCTCGTCTTCTGGGAATTGCAGAAAGGTAGGCATGGCTGCCAGCTGCGCACGCATTTCAAGATTAGTCTGGAACTTGACAGCGGCGATCAGCATGTAGCTGATATCGAGCGCTTCGCTGAGCAAGCCGCCAGGAATGATGCCGCCGCGCGTGATGATCAGCATTGCATCGAAGTGACCTGCGTTGCGAATCTGTGGCACGAGAATATCAATCAAGCGATCTACATCTGCCCACGAGAGCAAGACATGGCGCGGCGTAGCCATAGGCGAAAACAATCCTTCTGCGCGGACGAGCCAATTACACGGTGAGCTTCAATAGTAGCGCGCTCGCCTTGCGCCTGCAACTGTATTCTATGGTAGGACTGCGCGATGCTCCGTGAAAACACAAAGGCGAGGCAACTGCCTCGCCTTGTGCGTTGAGCGCGTACGTCTCAGCTCTGAGCAACCGGCGTCTTCGCGCGGACTGTGATCTGCTTCGGTTTAGCAGCCTCGGCTTTCGGCAGCGTCAGCGTCAGGATGCCGTTCTCGAAGTCCGCCTCGATCTTGTTGCTATCCACAGGCGTATTGATGGTCAGGACGCGCTCAAACTTGCCGACCATGCGCTCGCGCAGCAAGTAGTTCTTGCTATCGCCGTTCGCTTTGTACTCGCCGCGAATGGTCAGCGTATCGCCTTCGAAGGTGATGTGGATATCCTCAGGCGTCAAGCCGGGCACATCCGCCACCAAAACGAGCGCCTCATCGGTCATGTAAGCGTCAATGGGCAGCAGCATCGGGCGATTTTCCGTGCGGAAGAAGCGCTCATTGAAGATGCGATCCATCTCATCGCGGATCGAGAGCAGCTCACGGACAGGATTCCAACGATTGATGCTGGTCATGGCTCAAAGTCTCCTTTCAACACGCCTTGCGTTTTCTGAGTTCGATCATAAGCATATGCCACATGCGTAAACGCCACGTAAACGCTCCATAAATTCTGTATCTGAAATTTTACGGCGCAGGCGCTTGCTTTTCGGCGCGCTCCTCGCGTATAATCGCCCTCAGATCGTCTAGAACAGTTGAGCGAGCGAAATGCCTGACGCTTTGCCGATCGATGAGAATTTGGATGATTGGTTTCCGCGCGACGCCGCGCCTGAGCCGCCTGCGCTTGACAGTTCGTCCGCCAACAAGCGACTAGGCGTGATCGTCGGCGGCTCGCTCAGCAAAGGGCTGGATGTCAAGCTGGATCGCCAGACCGAGATCGAGTCGCTCGCCGTTGGACGCTATGTGGTGGTGCGCGGCAAGTACAAGCGCTTCTTCTGCATGATCACGGACGTGATCCTCGATAGCACCAATCCATCGCTGCGCAGCGATCCGCCCGATCTGAGCGATCCGTTTCTGCGCGAGGTGTACGTCGGCACGGCTGCCTACGGCACGTTGCACGTCGCGCCGATGCTCTCAATCGAAGGCGCCGCAGGCGAGCCAAAGCCTGTCAAGACCATCCCGAGCCACTTCATGCCGGTCGAGATCGCCGATGCACAGGACGTGAACGATGTCTTCGGCGCGGAAGATGCCACACATTTCAACGTTGGCACGCCGCTTGAGCTGGAAGAGACGCAGGTCAACCTTGACCTGAAGCGCCTTGTTGAGCGCTCGAGCGGCGTCTTCGGCAAGAGCGGCACGGGCAAGAGCTTCCTGACGCGCATCATCCTCTCAGGCGTGATTCAGCGCAACATGGCGGTCAATCTGATCTTCGATATGCACAACGATTACGGCTGGGAAGTGGCGGATGAGCGCGGACCGAAGGCGAAAGGGCTGCGCCAATTGTTCCCTGCCAAGGTCAGCATCTTCACGCTGGACGAGGAATCCTCGCGCCGCCGCAACGCCAAATACGATTACGTGGTCACGCTCGGCTACGATGACATTGAGCCTGAAGACCTCGCCATGCTCAAACTGACGATGGGACTCTCCGACTCAATGTTGGACGCCGCCTACACGCTGCGCAAAAAATGGGGCAAAGATTGGATCGTTGAGCTGCTGGACGCCGATAGCGCCAAGTTGGAAGAGGTGGTGCAGACGACGAACGCCAGCAGCGCGTCGCTGACTGCCTTGGCGCGCCGCTTGGAGCGTTTTGAGCGCTTTGAATTCCTCAAGCGCGATGGCGCACAAGGTGATAGCGTCCAGACCATCCTCAGCTACCTGACCGAGCAGCGCAAGAGCGTGGTGCTGGAATTCGGACGCTATGGCTCGGCGTTGGAAGCCTACATTCTCGTGGCGAACTATCTGACGCGGCGCATTCACGAAGAGTACGTCAAGCGCGTCGAGCGTTCGCTCGGCGATCCGAGCTTAGAGCCGCCGCAGCTGCTGATCACGATTGAAGAGGCGCACAAGTTCCTCGATCCGCTCATCGCACGGCAGACCATCTTCGGCACGATTGCGCGCGAGATGCGCAAGTATAACGTCACGTTGCTGATCGTGGATCAACGTCCGAGCGGCATTGATGAAGAAGTGATGAGTCAGATCGGCACGCGTATCACAGCCTTGCTGGATAACGAGCGCGACATCGCCGCCGTGCTGACCGGCATCAGCGGCGCAAGCGGTCTGCGCGAGGTGTTGGCGCGCCTTGATACCAAACAACAGGCGCTGATCATGGGTCACGCGGTGCCAATGCCCGTCGTGGTCAGGACGCGCTCTTACGACACAACCTTCTATCAAGAAGTGGCGGGCTATAGCGAGACTCCAGCGCCTGATAACGGCGCGGCGCGGCGCTTGGCAGGCTTGGGCAAGCGCAAGATCGAGTAGGCAAACATGAGCGACTCTGAGCGGTTGCGTCGCTGGCGGCTTGTGTTGGGCGGCGACGCCTGCAATCAAAAAGAGATGGGCTTGACCGACGGGACGGATCGCGCCATTGATGCAGCGCTCGCCGCGCTGTATGGCGAGCAGAGCGGTCAGGCGCGCAAAGGCGGTCTGGGCGCGTCTGCGCCTAACGTGGCGCGCTGGCTGGGCGATATTCGGCGCTATTTTCCGACCTCTGTAGTGCGCATGCTACAAAAAGACGCGCTAGAGCGCCTGAATCTGACGCAGATGCTGCTCGAGCCTGAGCTGCTACAGAGCGTCGTGCCGGACGTCCATTTGGCGACGGCGCTCATCAGCCTGAAGGACGTGCTGCCGAACGAGACGCGCGAAACGGCGCGCAGCGTCGTGGCACAGGTCGTGCGCGAGCTGGAAGCACGCCTTGCGCTGGCGATGCAGCAAGCGGTCAAAGGCAGTTTGAGCCGCGCCGCGCGCACGCGCCGTCCGCGCCTTGCCGAAATGGACTGGACGCGTACGATACGCGCCAACCTGCGCCACTATCAGCCTGAATATCGCACGATTGTGCCAGAGACGCGCATCGGCTACGCCAAGCGACGGCGCGCTTTGCAGGACGTGATCTTGTGCGTTGATCAGAGCGGCTCGATGGCGAGCAGCGTGGTCTATGCCGGCGTCTTCGGTGCAGTGATGGCGTCGTTGCCGTCGCTCGGCACGCGCTTCGTCGCCTTCGATACAGCTGTGGTAGACCTGACTGAGACGCTCAGCGAGCCTATTGACCTGCTCTTCGGCGTGCAGCTCGGCGGCGGCACGGATATTCAGCGCGCCTTGCGCTACTGCCAAAGCCTGATCAGCCGTCCGCTGCAGACGACGCTCGTGCTGATCAGCGACCTGTATGAAGGCGGCAGCGCGGCGGGCATGATCCAATGCGCTGCTGAGCTGGTTGAGGCAGGTGTGCAACTGATCGCGCTCTTGGCGCTCAGCGATGACGGTGCGCCATCGTACGATCATCGCGTAGCGGCGCAATTGGCTGCGCTCGGCGTGCCGTGTTTCGCCTGCACGCCTGATCAGTTCCCTGCGCTGATGGCTGCTGCGCTCAGCCGCGCCGATCTAAGCGCGTGGGCTGCTTCAGAAGGCATTGTGACGGCGCGCGCTGAGTCCTGATCGCGCTAGTCGTCGTCCACGACGCGGATGTGCAGCTCAGCCAACTGATGCGCGTCTGCTTCGCTTGGCGCGCCTGCCATCAGGTCGGCTGCTTGCTGCGACTTCGGGAAGGCGATCACTTCGCGGATGTTCGGCTCGCCTGCTAGGAGCATGACGAGGCGATCAATGCCGGGCGCGATTCCGCCGTGCGGCGGCGTGCCGTACTCAAAGGCTTCCAGCATGTGACCGAAGCGTTGCTTGGCGTCTTCCACGTCCAAGCCGATCAAGCCGAAGATTTTCTCTTGCAGCGCGCGGTCGTGGATACGAATGCTGCCGCCGGCGACTTCATAGCCGTTGCAGGCAAGGTCATACTGCTGACCGCGCACTTTGCCCGGCTCGCTATCTAAGAGCGGAATGTCCTCAGGCATTGGCGCTGTGAACAAGTGGTGCGATGGATCCCAGCGCTGCTCATCGGCGTTCCAATCGAAGAGCGGAAAGTCTACAATCCAGCAGAAGGCGATGCGTTTCGGATCGGCGAGAGCGAGCCGCGCAGCGAATTCGCGGCGCACAGCGTCCAACACGGCGCACACTGTGGCGTGCGCATCGCTTGAGATCAAGATCAGGTCGCCTTGTTGCGCGCCCATGCGCTCGATCAGCGCGCTCATCTGCTCGACGGTCAAGAACTTGCCGATGGGCGATTTCACCTGCCCTGCTTCGCCTGCTTCAAGCGCAATGTAAGCGAGACCTTTGCCGCCTGCACTTCGGGCAAGTTCAGATAGCTCATCGAGCTGCTTGCGGCTGTAATTGCCGCAATTCGGGATGCGAATGGCGCGCGTTGGATTGCCTGCCGCGGCGTTCTCTGTGAAAACTTTGAAGCCTGTCTGCGCGGCAAGGTCAGTGATATCCACAATTTCCAGCCCATAGCGCAGGTCAGGCTTATCCGTGCCGTATTTGAGCAGCGCTTCTTGTAAGGTCAGGCGCGGGAATGGCTGAGTCACCAGTTGGCAGCCTGTGAGCGGCGCAGCGACCTGCACAAGGTGAATCATCAGCCCTTCGATCAAGTTCAGCACGTCTTCGCGCTCAACGAAGCTCATTTCAAGGTCGAGCTGCGTGAACTCAGGCTGACGGTCGCCACGCTGATCTTCATCGCGGAAGCAACGCGCGATCTGGAAATAGCGCTCATAGCCGGCGACCATCAGCAGCTGCTTGAGCTGTTGCGGCGATTGCGGCAGCGCGTAAAACTTGCCTGGATGCAGGCGACTTGGCACGAGGTAATCGCGAGCGCCTTCAGGCGTGGTCTTGAACAAGATCGGCGTCTCGATCTCAACGAAGTCGCGCTCGTACAAGTAATCGCGGATCGCCTTGGTGATCCTGCCGCGCAAGATCAGGTTGCGCTGCATTCGCTGGCGGCGCAGATCGAGATAGCGATACTTCAGGCGAAGCGCTTCATCCAGCTTGCCGTCAGCGCTCACGTCAAAAGGCGGCGTTTTGGCGGCGTTCAGAATGCGCAATTCGCGTATTTCCACTTCAATCGCGCCGCTCGGCAGGTTCGGATTGACCATGCCTTCAGGACGTGCGCGCACAGTGCCGTCAATTTGCAGCACGTCCTCGCGCCCGACTTTCTCGGCAATAGCGTGTGCCTCAGGCGCGCTCTGCACATCCACCACTGCCTGTGTGATTCCCCACCTATCGCGCAGGTCAATGAAGATCACGCCGCCCTGAGCGCGCACGCGATTCACCCAGCCCGCCAGCTTGACGCGCTGCCCGACATGCTCAAGGCGCAGCTCGCCGCAAGTGTGTGTTTTGAGCATATGAATCGCGTCTATCTCTAGAAGATGCGCGGCACAACGAAGAGTGCCATGACGATCACGAACAGGAACAAACTGCCCGCCAAAGTGAGCATGGCGCGCAAATCGCGGATGATGTGCCGATATTCTTGATCGAGTTCTTCTTTGGTCGGCACGCGGCGTGTGGCAAGGCTGGCGCTGCGCACAACAGGCTTCGCCTTGGCAGCTGCCAAGGCGCTCTCGGCTTCAGACGCGGCTGCCGCAGGCTTGCTTGCGCTGCCGCGCAGCTCAGCACGGGCGCGCTCAAGCACCTCTTGCGAGATGTTCGGCTTGCTTCTCTTCTTCGCCATGATGAAAGGTACTCTCCATGCGTGGGCTTGGGCAAAATCTGATGGACACTCTAAGCATAGCGTCCGTCGCGCCGCTTGGCAAGATGTCAGGTTGCCAAAGCGCGCCAAGAGCGGCAAAATCCTTAGGCATAGGCACATCTCATAGCAGCGCATAGAAAGTTGGGAAGACCTTGAGCATTCAACCTTTGGCACGCCGCTTGCTGGGCGTAGCGTATTACCCTGAACACTGGCACGAGTCGCGCTGGGCAGAAGATGCTAAGCTGCTGCGCGAAGCAGGCATCACAGTCGTGCGCATGATGGAATTCGCATGGGATAAGCTGGAGCCTGCTGAAGGGCAGTTCGATTTCGCTTGGATGGATCGGGCGCTAGAAATTTTCCAGGCAGCGGGCATTCAGGCGATCCTCTGCACGCCGACGCCGACGCCGCCGGCGTGGCTAGTGTCCGCGCATCCCGATATTTTGCGCGTGGACGAACAGACGGGCTTGCGCGATTCGTTCGGCTCGCGGCGCTCGGTCACCTGCCACGCGCCTGCTTATCTCGCCGCCGTCGATCGGATCGTGACGGCGATCGCTGATCATTGGGGCGATCATCCGAACGTGATCGGCTGGCAGATCGATAACGAGTTCGGCTGCCATAACAGCACACAAGATATCTCCGACCATGCGCGGCGCGCTTTCCAAGCGTGGTGCAAGGCGAAATACGGCACGCTTGAGGCGCTGAACGCCGCCTGGGGAACGCAATTTTGGAGCGCGACCTACACCGATTGGTCGCAAATCCCTGTGCCTGCGCCAACGACTGCTGCGCACAATCCCAGCCTGCTGCTCGATTTCCGCCGTTTCTCCAGCCAGAGCTGGGTCGCTTTCCAACGCCGCCAGATCGAGATTCTGCGCCCGCGCATCGGCGCAGAGCGTTTCATCACGCACAACTTCATGCTCAGGTTCTTCGACCTCGATTATTACGCGCTCGCCGCTGATCTAGACTTCGTCGGCTACGATAACTACCTGCACGGCATGTCTGGACCGATGGAAGCCGCTTTTAACCTCGATCTGATGCGCGGCATGAAGGCAGGGCGTCCTTTTTGGATCATGGAACAGCAGCCTGGCAGCGTCAATTGGACGCCGTACAATCCGCCTGTGCCGCCTAACCAAGTGCGCACATGGACACATCAAGCCTTTGCGCACGGCGCGGAAGCCGTCCTGTACTTCCGCGAGCGCGCTGTGAACATCGGACAAGAACAATATCACGCAGGTCTGTTGAAGCACGACGGCACGCCCGACCGCGGCTGGCATGAGGCGAAAGCCGTCAGCCAAGACCTTGCGCAATATCCATTGCTCAAGCGCGCCAAAGCGCCTATCGCGCTGCTGTTTGACTACGAGGATTTGTGGACGCTGCGCCTCGATCCGCACAATGCAGAGTTCTCTTACTACCAAGTGGCGCTCGATCTGTACCGTCTGCTGTGGGAAAAACACATCCCGGTGGACATCCTGCCGCGCAGCGCCGATCTGAGCGGCTATACGGCAGTCTTCGTGCCATCACCCGCGCTGATCAACGAGGCGCACGCTGCCAATTGGCGCGCTTATGTGGAGCAAGGCGGCAATTTGGTGGTCACCTTCCGCGCCTTCTTCAAGAATCCGAGCAACACGTGGACAGATCAGCCGATGCCTGCCGGCGGACTCTCCGAGCTGCTCGGCGTGACCGTGGACGAGTTTTTGAGCATCCCGCCTGCGCCGAGCGTCGGCTGGCGCATGATGGACGATCCGTCGCCCGATTGGGACGACGAGCGCGGCGCGCACGTGAGCGATATCGCTGCCAAGACGAGCAGCATCGGCTTTGGCGAGAGCTTCGGCATAGCGCCTAAGTTGCGCTACAGGCTGTGGGCAGAAATTTTGAAGCCGACCACGGCTGAGGTGCTGATGCGCTACACTGATGGCTACTATAAAGACGCTGTCGCTGCGACTGTGAACAAGGTCGGTGCAGGCGCTGCCTTTTATATCGGTTGTTGGTCAGAGCCGCTCATTCCGCGCTCGATCTGGCAGGCGCTCGATCTGGCGCGCTTCGAAGCGGACACTAAAGACTTGCCGCGCAGTCAGACCTTCGAGCTGGTCACGCTGTACAACGCCGATGACAAGCCTGTGCAAGTGCGCATCAATCACAGCAAGCGGACAGTCACTTTTGTGGAGGTCTTGTGAGCGGCGGGCTGAACATCGCTGAGCATGAGCAGGCGCTGCTGCTGAGCGCTTCGCATTCATCGCTTGAATTCGCCGCTGATGGCAGTGGCTTCCGCCTGCTGATGCAACAGCGGCATCTGTTGCAGACAGGACGCGGCTGGGCGAAGCCGTGCGGACGGCTGCAGCATTGGCACGCCGATGGCGATGAGGCAATTTTGACCTTTCAACGCGGCACACATGGCTACGGCAGATTGCACATCCGCGCGTTGCCGAACGGCTGGCGGCTGAGCTGGGATCAGCCGACATATGAGACGTTCGATCTCTCAGCAGGCGTGCATTGGTATGGACAAGGCGAGTTGGTGCATCAGCGCTATCCGCTTGAGCAGCTCAGCCTGTGGGAAGCGCCGCTGCTGACTTGGGACAACGGCGCCACAGGTCTAGGCAATATCCAGACGCCTGCTTGGCTATGCGCTACAGGCGCCGCCATTCTGGTCGAAAATGCCACAGACTCGCTGCAAGTCGGCTTCAACGCGCCGCCTGCGCACCTTCAGCCGCCCAGCTGGGATTTGAGCGCCGCGCAAGCGCCCGCCGCCGAGCGTCCGCCTTTGGCGAGCGCCGAGAGCAGCGGCTTGCTGACGTTGCACGATCCAAAGCAGCCGCTGCAATACGCAATCTTAGTTGGCAAGGATGTGCGCGACGCCTGCGCGCACCTGATCGGCATCTTGGGCAAGCCTGAGCGCACGCCGCCTGAAGACTACTTGCGGCAGCCGATCTGGACGACGTGGGCGCGCTACAAGACTGCTATTGATCAAGCTGTTGTGCTGCGCTATGCCGAAGAAATCCGAGCGCACGGATACGCAGGCGGCACCTTTGGCATTGATGACAAATGGCAACGCGCCTATGGCGATAACGCCTTCGATCCTGAGCGTTTTCCCGATCCCAAAGGCATGGTGCAGGCGCTCAATCAGCTCGGCTTCAACGTCACAGTGTGGGTGCATCCATTCTTTGTGGCAGAGTCGCCTAACACGCAAGAGGCAATCCAGCGCGGCTATCTGATCAAACACGCCGAGCGCGATGAGCCGTATCCTGTGATCTGGTGGCAAGGTCTGGGCTATCTGCTGGACGTGAGCAATCCTGAGGCATTGGCGTGGTATGCTGAGAAACTGCGCGCGCTGCAGGAGCAGGTCGGTTTGGCAGGCTACAAATTCGACGCAGGCGAGGCAGGTTTTTTCCCTGCTGAAGCGCGCACGCACGCGCCGATCCATCGCAATGAGTACAGCGCGCGCTGGGCGGCTTTCGCGGCGCAGCATTTTCCCTACTCAGAAGTGCGCACGGGCTGGTTCAGCCAAAAGTTGCCGCTTCTCTTTCGGCAATGGGATCGCTTCAGCACGTGGGGCTACGATAACGGCTTAGCGTCGGTCATCAGCACGGCGCTGATGCTCTCAGTCACAGGCTATCCGTTCACCTTGCCAGATATGATCGGCGGCAATGCCTACGGCGCGCTCCTGCCTGATAAAGAGCTATTCATCCGCTGGACGCAGGCGAGCGCTCTGATGTTGGCGATGCAATTCTCAATTGCGCCGTGGGACTTCGACGCGGAGACAGTCGCTATTTGCCGCAAATACACTGATTTGCACGTGGCGTTAGCTGATGAGCGGCTGAGCGCGGCACGACGCGCCGTGCAAGATGGCACGCCTATCGTCCGTCCGTTGTGGTGGGATGCGCCTAGAGATATCGCTGCGCTCAGCATCGCCGATCAGTATCTGATGGGCAGGTATTTGGTCGCGCCTGTGGTGACGCCGAACAGCGTCGCACGCGACGTCTACTTGCCGAGCGGCACATGGCGCGACTATTGGTCAGGCGAGCGCCATCACAGCGACGGCATGTGGCTGCGCGCTTATCCTGCGCCGCTGGACGTGCTGCCGCTCTTCGTGCGCGAGGAAGACGGACGGAGCGCGCTGTGAAAGTTTGGGCGGCACTTTTACTGCCCGCGCTGGTCGTCTTGACGCTCGATCAAGCCGCCAAGCACTGGGTCCGCGCCAATCTCGCGCTTGGCGAAGTGCTATCGCCAATTGCGCCGTTGCGCGATGTGTTCGGCATAACTTTCAGCCAGAACACAGGCGCGGCCTTCAGCATCCTGCCGCAAGCAGGCGACCTGTTCTTGATCATCGCCATTGCCATGATCGTCGGCATTCTGCTCTTCTATCGGCGCATGGCAGGCGAGCGCAGGCTGACGCGCTTCGCGCTTGGTCTGGTGCTAGGCGGCACGTGCGGCAACGCTGTGGATCGGCTGACGCTTGGCTATGTAGTGGATTGGTTTTTGGTACGCATACCGAATGTATTGGCGAACGTCAGTAACTTCGCCGATCACGCGATTGTGATCGGCATTGGCTTGTTATTCCTGCTCAGCTGGCGCAGCAAGCCTGCCGAGCGCGGCGCGCCTGAGGATTCTTCAAAGCTACCGCAATAGCTCTCGGTAAAAAGCGATCGTCTGTGCGGCGACCTGCGCATGAGTGAAGTGCGCGAGGACGCGCGCTCTGCCTTTTTGAGCGAGCGCAGCGCGCAACGCTGAGTCGGTCAGCAGGCGCGCCATGTGCGTCGCAAGCGCGTCCACGTCGCCTTCAGGGAAGAGCAATCCACTGTCGCCGATCACGTCAGGAATCGCGCCGCTGCGCGCGCCGATCACAGGCACGCCGCTCGCCATCGCCTCGACGATCACGCGCCCGAATTGTTCTTTCCAGTTCGGCAGCGTCCGAGACGGCACAACGAGCGCGGTCAGATCGGCGTACAGGCGCGGCATGTGCGTTGAAGGCACTTGTCCCAGAAATGTGACGCAATCGCGCAAGCCGAGCGACTGCGCTAACTGTTCCAAATTGGCGCGCTCTGCGCCTTGTCCGACGATGCGCACTTGCAAACTGTGACCTGCATCGCGCACTTTAGCCGCCGCGCGCAGCAGCAGATCGGCGCCTTTTTCTGGCACAAGCCGTCCGCAGAAGCCAAAGATCACGCTATCAGGCTGCCGATCAGCAGGCTTGAAAAGATCAGGATCGACGCCAAACTGCGGAATGATCGCGATCGGCAAGCGGCAGCCTTTGCTGCGCAGCACGTCTGCCGCGCTTTGCGTGCCGGCGATGGCGCCATCAGCGCAGCGCAACAGCCACGCTTCGCCGAGCGAGAACGGCGGCGGATAGCGGCGCAGAATGTTCTGCCAGCTGAAGAAGAGCGCCTTCGCGCCGATGCGCCGCGCCTGCCAGAACGCTTGCCAAGCCGCTAGATTATACGGCTCTTCATCAATGTGAACGATTTGCGGACGCACTTGGCGCATCAGCCGACCGAGCGTTGGATAAAAGTGCAGATGAAAGTTGCCGTTCAGGCGCATCGGCGCGACTTCCAGCCGATAGCCGTCCGTGTAGACGCGCTCCAGCGGCTGCGCGCCGCTCGGATCGCGCCAAGCGCTCGGCACAAGCACAGTCAGGTCGAGCTGCGCTTGCCGCGCCATCTCTTCCAGCTTGCGCTGATAAATGCCGACTACGCACGCTTTACAGATCATCAAAACGCGCATCGCGAGCGTCATCCAAGCGTACGAAAATTGTGAGACGGAAAGCGCGTACGCATGTTAAAATGTGAGATCATGAGCAAAATCAAAACTGTGCTGAGCCGAGAGATATTCTACATGATGCATTGGCTGCTCTTGATGCTCGCCTTGCTGACATTGCAGTTTGCCGCTGGTCATGCGCAATCTGACACAGGCACGATCTGCGCGCTCGCCTATCACGACGCGAATCAGAACGGCGTGCGCGACTTCGGCGAGGAAGCGCTGCCCGAGATCAGCTACAACCTGATGATCGCCTCGAATGTGTTGGTGGCGAATTACGTGGCGTGGCAAGGCGAGCCTCACTGCTTTGAGAATCTGCCCGCGCAGCAGTATACCTTGCACGTCAGCAGTCCGCTGTATGTGCTGGACAGCGGCGCGATCACGTTTGTGCTGCAACAAGGCGAGCGCGTGACGCATGAGTTTGGCGCGCGCTATCGTGCGCTGCAAGCCAACGCCTTGCCACAAGACGCGCTGACCGTGATTCCGATGACGCAGAGCGTGCGACTCGGCATGGCGATCAGCGCAGCGCTAATCGCCATGCTGCTGCTGAGCGCCTTTGGCATGATCTTCTACGGCTTGTTTCTCTATCGCCGTCCAAGCCTTGCCGCGACGCGTCAGGTCAGCTCAAGTCGTGTCGCCAGCGAGCGCCTGAAGCTCAGCAAGCAGGACGTGCCGTCAGCCGAGCCGCGCTCTGAGCGCTACCGCGACTTGGATGCATCCGATTGAGACGCCTGACTACTGTTGCAGAAGCCACGCGATCAGGTCGAACAGCTCGACTTCAGGAATCTTCGCCTTGTAGTTCGAGACCATGATGTTGGCGTAGTCAGGCACGATGAACGCATTCGGCTCGATGATCGATTCGTAGATATAAGCAGCGGCGCTGTAATTCGGACGGCGCAGCGCAGCGCGTCTGCCCATGCCCGTCAGCGCTGGACCGACGCCATCTTCAGCGCGATGACAGGCGTTGCAGGCGTATTTTTCAAAAATTGCCGCGCCTTTGCTCGGATCGGCGGCAGCGACGCGCGCTTCGATGCTATCCGTGAACTGCGGCGACACTGTAACGACCACAGGCGTCATCAAGCGCTGTGGATTCGGCACATTGCTCAGCACGGCAAAAAAGGCGATTCCAAAGCCGATCACTAAGCCTGCGCCGAGCAGCGTGATGAGTGGCGCAAGGCGCGGCACTTGTGTCGGCACTTTCTCAGACATTTTTCACACCTCTATCGGAAGAGCTGATCTACAATCAGCGCTAGGAATAGCAGCGCTAAGTAGAACGTTGAATATTTATAGGTGCGCTTGGCAGCGACGCCGCTTTTCTGATCCAGCAGGCGCGCCGCCTCGTAGATCATGCCGCCGCCAAGCAGGAGCGCTGCGATCAGGTAGAACCAACCGGCGATCCGAAACGGCACAGGCAAGAGCGAAAGCGCTACTAATTGCAGTGAGTAGAGCAGTATCTGCACACGCGCTGCATCCGCGCCGCGCGCCACAGGCATCATCGGCACATTGGCGCGCGCGTAATCCGCGTTCACCAAGAGCGCTAACGCCCAGCTATGCGGCGGCGTCCAGTAGAAAACAATGGCGAACAGCACGAAAGCGCCCGGCTCAAGCGTGCCGCTCACTGCTGCCCAACCGACCAAGACAGGAATCGCGCCCGCGCCGCCGCCGATCAAGATATTCAGCACCGTGTTGCGCTTGAGCAAGATCGTATATAGCACGACGTAATAGAGCGCGCCTAACAACGCCAGACTCGCCGCCAGCAGGTTCACCAAAACGCCAAGAATCAGCACGGCGACCGCTATCAGCGCGATGCCGTAGATCAGCGCATAGTGCGGCGCAATGCGCCCTGCAGGAATCGGTCGGTTCTTCGTGCGCGACATCTGTTTGTCCATGTCGCGATCTATGTACTGGTTGAGCGCGCTGGCGCCGGCAGCCGCTAGCGCGCCGCCGATCACGGTCGCCAACAAGGTGACCAGTGGAATGGCTCTGCCTTGCGCTGCTACCACCATCGCTGTGACAGTGGTGAAGATCAGCAGCGTGACGATGCGCGGCTTGGCTAACTGGACATAGTCGCGGAGCGTGCCGCGTCCGACGCTCGGCTCAGGATCACTCGGTCTTTCGGCAAACGTTGTAGCCATGCGTATGTACTCGCTGCAACCATGGCTGCCCAAGTCGCCGCTGCGAAGAAGACGTGCAGCGAGCGCGCCATGACCAGCCAATCTCGATCGTCAATCAACACAATGGTCGCGCCAAGCGCAGCTTGGGCGAGATAAATGGCGAAGGCGCTCTGCAGCGTGCGACGCAGCGCTAAGTTGATATCAACGCGCGCTTGCCACAGCAGCAGCAGCAGCAGAACGCCTAGCGCGCCTGCGATCAGGCGATGGAGCATATGCACCATCTGCGGCGCACCTTGCGAAAACGGAAAAAGCTCGCCGCCGCACAGCGGATAGCCGATGCAGGCTTTGGTGGCATTCTGACCTGCCACTGCCGCGCCGACCATCGCCACCATGAAGCTGAGCATGGTCGCCAGCGCCAATTGCAGCGGCGGAATGTAGAAGCGCGGCGTGCGTTCATCGGGCTGCGGCAAGAGCAAGCGCCTGGCGTTGATGTAAGTGGCGATGAAGGCTGCCAAAAGGAACATGCTGTTGCCGAGATGGATCATCACGCTGATCCAGTGTGCAGCGTGCGTGTAAATCACGACGGTCAGCGCGCCGATAGCGCTCTGCACAAAGAACAAGACGAAACCGAGCATGGCAGGCGCGAAGATGAGCGGCTGAGCGCGATAGTTGCGCCATGCCATCACGCCAACGCTCACGGCGAATACGCCGACGATCAGCGCAAACACGCGATGACCGTATTCGATCACCACAGCGATGTTCTCGAATTCTGGGATCAGCAAGCCGTTGCACGAGGGCCAGTACGGTCCGCAGCCATAGCCTGACTCAGTGACGCGCGTCACTGCGCCAATCACGATCATCAGGAACGTCGTCGCCACTGCACCGAGCGTCATCCGCAGGAAAAGACGCGCTCGCGCTGTTGGCTCAAGATTTTTTGCTGAGTCTCTCATACAGCCTCTGAATCTAGCTCAATTTGTGTTTTACATCACAAACCACAGCCTAGAAAATAGCATAATTCAGCAGCGCTCGCTAGAGTCAAGATAGCTTGGTTTGTCTCAAATTGCCCTGAGCGATAAGATCGGCGCTCAGGCATTCTCACTGCGTTGAAAGGCATTCGAGCATGGCTGAAGAAGTCTACATCGGCATAGATTTAGGTGGCACGCGCATCCGCGCAGGCAAATTCAGCGCCGCACTGGAACGCTTGGCGCGAGCTGAGACGCTCACGCTTGACGAAGAAGGCGTTGAGGCAGTCATCGGACGCATTGTAGCACAGGCGCGTGCGGTATGGGCGACAGGCGCTGAGCGTGTGGCAGCCGTCGGCGTCTCGGCGCCCGGTCCAATAGACCTGAAGACAGGCGTCATCACGCGACCGCCCAACTTGGCAGGCTGGCACGATGTGCCGCTCAAGCGCCGTCTTGAAGAAGCGCTTGAGGTGCCGGTCTACTTGGGCAACGATGCAAACCTTGCCGCGCTGGCAGAATATGAGCGCGGCGCAGGCAAAGGCTTTCAGCACGTCATCTATCTGACGATCAGCACAGGCATTGGCGCAGGCATCATTGTGGACGGCGTGCCGATTGTCGGCTGGCGCGGCTTCGGTGCCGAAGGCGGACATCTCGCCATGCTGGTCTACGAATGCGGACAGCTGCGCGCCACTACGCTTGAAAAAGAAGCGCAAGGCGGTGCCATCGCGCGGCAGGCGCAAGTGGCGATCGTCGGCGGACGGCAATCGGCGATCCTAGCGCTGGCAGGCGGCGACGTGCGCCAAATTGAGACGCGGCACGTGGTCGAGGCGGCGCGCAAAGGCGACGCGCTCGGCTTAGAGCTGTTGCGGCGCGCAGGCACGCTGATCGGCTTGGGCATTGTGAGCTTGCTACATCTGTTCAATCCTGAGATCATCATCATGGGCGGCGGTGTAGCGGAAGGCGCAGGCGATCTGCTGCTGACGCCTGCATGGGAAGCCATCAAGGCGAACGTGCTAGACGAGACCTACTACCAGTACGCGGATTGGCAGCTGCAAATTGTGCCGCCGCTTTTGGGCGAAGATGTCAGCTTGATCGGTGCGGCGGCGCTCGCCGTGCGCGGCGGCAAATGAGCGATCTTGCCTCACGCGCTCAGCAGGTGAGGCAAGTTTTGACTCAATAGGCTTTGGCGAAGAGCGCGCGCTCAGTGCATTCTGTGCCGCAAACGATGCACTTACCTTTGCCGCGCGCTTGCTCAAGCGGAAAATTGCGCGAGCTGGCTTGGTTATCTTCTTTGATCTTCGCCTCGCACGCCGCGCTGCCGCAGAACCAAGTATATGCCCAGCCTTCCTTCAAAATCTCGCAGAACTTGCCGTAATCGTCTTCCACTTCATGGATGTTCGCGTCGCGGAAGGCAGTCGCCTGTTGTAGCAAGCTGCGCTGCACATCTTCGAGCAGCTGCTTGATGAAGGTCAGCGCGCCTTCGCGCGGCACAAATTGTTTGCCCGCCTTGCCTGCCACATCGCGCCGTGCGACGGCTACCGTGCCATTCTGCACGTCCTTCGGTCCGATCTCCACGCGCACTGGCACGCCGCGCATTTCCCAGTCGTTGTATTTGAAGCCAGGCGAGAGTTCAAAGCGCGTATCCAGCTTGGTGCGCACGCTGTGCGCTTGCAGCTCAGCCAAGAGCGACTCGGCGCTTGCCATGACAGGCGCGCGTTCCTCGTCATTCTTGCCGATTGGCACAATCACCACTTGGATCGGCGCAAGGCGCGGCGGCAGACGCAAGCCTTGATCGTCGCCATGCACCATGATCACTGCGCCGACCATGCGCGTGGAAAGTCCCCAAGATGTCGTCCAGACGTATTGCAGCGCGTTGTTCTCATCAGTGTACTGAATCTCGAAGGCGCGCGCGAAGTTCTGACCGAGATTGTGGCTTGTGCAAGCCTGCAGCGCGCGCTTATCGCCCATCATCGCCTCGATGCTGTAGCTGCGCAGCGCGCCGGCGAATTTCTCCTGTTCGCTCTTGCGCCCTTTGATGCCCGGAACAGCCGCCTCGTTCATGTAGACATCGTGATAGATGTCCAAGATGCGCAGCGTCTCTGCCTCAGCGTCATCGTGTGTCGCGTGCGCCGTGTGCCCTTCTTGCCATAAGAATTCCATCGTGCGCAGAAATAAGCGCGTGCGCATTTCCCAGCGGACGACGTTCGCCCATTGATTGAGCAAAAGCGGCAGATCGCGGTAGCTTTGAATCCACTTCGCCATGCTGTAGCCGATGATCGTCTCTGAGGTCGGGCGCACCACCAGTCGCTCTTGCAGCTCCTCGCCGCCGCCGATGGTCACGATCGCCAGCTCAGGGCTGAAGCCTTCCACATGCTCTTTCTCTTTGCTCAAGAAGCTCTCAGGGATGAAGAGCGGGAAGTACGCATTCTGGTGACCGGTCGCTTTGAAGCGCGTATCGAGCGCTTGCTGGATGTTTTCCCACAAGGCGTAGCCATATGGCTTGATGATCATGCAGCCGCGCACAGGCGCATAGTCAGCCAGATCGGCGCGCTGCACTACGTCAGTGTACCAGCGCGAGTAATCTTCAGCGCGCGGCGTAATGACTTGAGATGACATGCAAATCTCCTAAGGGCGCGTGTTTCGGTAGGTTTTACCGCGCAATTGTAGACGAGATGCAGCGCTTTCACCAGAGGCGCGGCAAAGTTTGAGAGCAGCCTCGAGCGGCATGGTATAATCTGTGCGCAGGGATGAACGGCACGCTGCGGCGCAGCCGCGCGCGATCTGTTTGAGCGGATGAAAGGCACTGATGAGGTCTTCAATGGCGGAACACAGCATCCATTTTGGCACTGACGGCATTCGCGGCGTGGCAGGCGCTTTTCCGCTCGATCCGCGCACCGTGGTCGCGATCGGTGGCGCTATCGGCGCGTGGCTCACAGCGCAACCATCATCGAATGCTGAGCGCTTCGTGTTGCTCGGTCGCGATACACGCCCAAGCGGTCAGATGTTGGCAGCGGCGCTGAGCGCAGGCTTGATGCAGGCAGGTCTCACGGTCTGGGATGCAGGCATCACGACCACGCCATCGGTCGCGTACTTGACGCGCACTTACCGCGCCGACTTGGGCATCGTGATCAGCGCCAGCCACAATCCTGCTGAGCAAAACGGCATCAAGCTGTTCGCGCCTGATGGCTTCAAGCTGCCTGACGACTCTGAAGCGCAAATTGAGGCGATCATCGCGGCGCGTTTGGCAGCGCCTGCGCCTGATCAGCCGCCTGAGCGGCTGGGCAACCTGCGCACGCTGACCAAAGGCTTCGCAGCGCAACGCGCTGAGCCGCTCACCGATCTGCCCGATGAAGCCTACCTGCGCCACTTGATCAAAGGCATTGATCTGAGCGCGCTGCGCGTAGTGCTGGATTGCGCCAATGGCGCTGCCTATCAGCTCGCGCCTGAGAGCTTCAAACGCGCAGGCGCGAATGTTGAGGCGATCAACGCGCACAGCGACGGCTATTCGATCAATGTGCAGGCAGGCAGTGAGCATGTCCGCCGCGATCGCAGCGCGCTCTTAGCCGCGATTCGAGCGCACAGCGCCGATCTCGGCTTGGCATTCGATGGCGACGCCGATCGCGTAATCGTTGTGACGCCTGACGGCACGTTGATTGACGGCGATCACATGCTCGGCATTCTCGCCCTTGATCTCAAGGCGCGCGGTCTGTTGGCAGGCGACACAGTTGTGGCGACCGAGATGAGCAACAGCGGACTGGCTGACTATCTGGCGACACATGCGATCGCGCTCAGCCGCACCAAAGTTGGCGACCGTTACGTGATGGAGCGCTTGCGCGAGAACAATTTGACGCTCGGCGGCGAGCAAGCAGGACATATCATCGTGCTGGACGCCGATCACGGCACAGGCGACGGCATTTACATCGGCTTATTGCTCGCGTCGCTCGCCGCGCAACGCAAACGCAATGGTCAAGACGGCTTGAGCGCTTTAGCAGCAGCCATTCCGCGCTATCCGCAAGTGATCGCCTCAGCACACTTGCGCGCGCGCGTTGAACTCAGCGCAGTGGACGGCTTGTCGGAAGCGGTTGAAGCTATCCACGCGCTCTTCAATCACAAGGGACGAGTCAATTTGCGTTTCAGCGGCACAGAGCCGAATCTGTTGCGCGCTATGGTGGAAGGCAGCGCGCACAACACCATGCAGCAGGTCATCGAGAGCGCGTTGCGCCTGTGCCATATTGTGGCAGCCGCCAGCGGCACAGCGCAGCCGAGGATAGACGTGGTGGACTGCGTGACAGGCGAGCCAATTCAGCTTTGAGGTGAGACTGAGATCAGAAAGGCACTTTCTCATGCAATTTCCGAGCGCAATCTTTCGCAAGTACGATATTCGCGGCACAGTGAGCGGCGAAAATCCGCAGATCACGCCTGAGCTGGCGCGTGCAGTCGGCATGGGCTACGGCACGTACATGCAGCGCACTTTCCAGACGGAGCGCGTGTACGTCGGCTGCGATAACCGTCCGACGTCGCCGATCTTGAAAGCAGCGTTGACCGAAGGGCTGCTCAGCACTGGTCTTGACGTGACCGATCTTGGCGAGGTGATGACGCCAAGCGTCTACTACGCCAGTGCGCAACACGGCGCGCGCGCCGGCGGCGTGCAGATCACGGGCAGTCATCTCTCGCTGGACTTCAACGGCATCAAAATGGCGTACGATCGCTTCGCGCTCTACGGCGAGCAAATTCAAGCGATCCGCGCGCTGATCGAAGCGGATGACTTCGCGCGCGGCAGCGGCACGCTCACCTGCGATAGCAGTCTTGTCCAGCAGCACATGCAGGCCATCGCCAGCAAAGTGCGCATGGGTCCGCGCAAGCTCAAGATCGTGTTGGATGCAGGCAACAGCCTGAGCGGCGTCTTCATGCAGCCTGTCTATGAGCAGCTCGGCGTCGAAGTCATCTGCTTGTACTGCGAGCCTGACGGCACTTTCCCGAATCACTTGCCCAACCCTGAAGACCCTGAGACGACCAAAGACCTTGAGCGCGCCGTGATCGAGCATGGCGCGGACATGGGCATCGGCTTCGATGGCGACGCCGATCGCTGCGGCATCATTGATGAGCATGGACATCATATCGCAGCGGATCGGCTGTTGGCGCTGCTGGCGCGCGATCTGCTCACGCGCTTGAAAGGCGCTAAAGTGGTCTTCGATGTGAAAGCGAGCCAAGCGCTGGAAGATGAGATTCGCGCGCACGGCGGCATTCCAATCATGTGGAAGACCGGTCACAGCTTGATGAAAGCGAAGATGGCGGAAGAAGGCGCGCCGTTAGGCGGCGAGGTCAGCGGACACCTGTTCATCGGCGAGGACTATTACGGCTTCGACGACGCACCGCTGGTCTCGCTGAAAGTGCTGGAGATTTTCAGCAAAGAGACGCGCACAGTCAGCGAGGTCTTCGATACGATTCCGAAGTTGGTCGCCACGCCTGAAGTGATCGTCTCAGCGCCTGACGAGCGCAAGTTCCAGATCATCGCGGCGCTGCAGCAGGAATTCGCCGCCGAGCATCCTGTGATCACGCTAGACGGCGCGCGCGTCTCTTTTGAGCATGGCTGGGGATTGGTGCGCGCGAGCAACACGCAACCTGCCATCACCATGCGCTTTGAGGCGCGCACCAAAGCCGATCTGGTCGCCATCATGCGCGATTTCGATCAGCGCTTGGCGCGCTATCCTGAGGTCTCGCGCGAGAAGCTACAAGAACAGATCGCGGCGTTCAGCGCTTAGGCACGATCCTTGCCTGCAAGTCGTGCGCTTGCAGGCAATTTTTCTCTCGCATTTTCCGCTCAGAGCGGTCGTGTGATCGAGAAGTGCCGCTCCGCTTCTTCATCAGGAATTTCGAAGCGCGCGAAGAGCGCGGCATGGTCAGGATAGACGGCGTCGCGGCGGCTATCCACATCCGCATCAATGCTCTCAATCGGCTCGACGATGCTATCGGCTTGCCGCAGATAGAAGATCAGCTCGTGACTGACTGCGATGTGATCGATCAGCTCGCGCGCTTTCAGATAGATACGCGAAAAGCGCCGCGCGCCGGGAATGTAATCCGCCAAATTGTACAGCCGAATGTCATCGAAGCGGTCGCGGTGCGCAAGGCTGCGATCCGCCGGACCGAGCATCATTTGCGTAGTGACCGCCTCAGGCATGTCGTTGAAGTCGCCCATCAGCACGGCAGGCTCGTTGTTGCCCGTCATCAGCTCGTTCATCAGCACGCGCACAGCCGCTGCCTCAGCGGCGCGCCGCAAAAGCGCATAGCCGATGTAACGGACGCGCTCGTTCTCATCCAATGGAAAACGCCTGCCGTTTGGATAGGTGATCAGCTTGGACTTCAAGTGAACATTGACCACGTTGACCAGCAAGCCGGGCGCTAAAACGACGGTCGCTTTCAAGATGCCGCGTCCCATGCTTGTGATCGGTCGTCCGCCGTCGCCGCTCGGCACATTGACCAAGCCTTCGGGCGGCATCTCGCCGATGTCGCGCGCTAGGAGCAATGGCAAGCGCGAGAGAAACGCCACGCGAATGCCGCGCATATCGGGCAGCCGCGAGAGCCTTGCATATGGATAGCGACTGTTCAGCGCGCGCCGCAGGTCGCCAAAAGCGTCTTCATCGCCTACTTCTTGCAGCGCGATCACATCAGGCGCGACCGCTTGTATGGTGCGCACGAGATTGCTTAGCTTGCGCTCATAAGTCTGCTGATCGCGCGGACCGAAGCCTGAAGGATGATCAGGACGGAACAGATTCTCCACGTTCCACGTCATGACGCTGAAAGAGATCATTCGAGCAGCCTCACTTGTTTAAGCCATGCCAAGCATAATACTGCCACGATCAACGCGCTTGTGCAACGCTCACAAGCCGACCCACACACTCTTGAGCTGCGTGTATAGCTCAATCGCCGCCGCGCCCATCTCGCGTCCGTAGCCCGACTGCTTGTAACCGCCGAACGGCGAGGCAGGATCGAACATACTGTAAGTGTTCACCCAGACCGTGCCTGCTCGCAAGGCGGCTGCCGCGCGATGCGCCTTGCTCACGTCGCGCGTCCAAACTGAGGCTGCCAAGCCATACGGCGTGTCGTTTGCCGCCTGCACGACTGACTCGAACGAGTCGAACGGCTCAACTATCACGACCGGACCGAAAATTTCCTCGCGCACAATGGTCATCTCAGGCTTGGTATTCGTGAAGACGGTCGGACGCATGAAGTAGCCTGCCGCCAGCGACGCTTCAAGCGCGCGTCCGCCGCCTGCGCAGACCTGCGCGCCTTGTGCGATGCCGCTCTGCACATAGCTCAGGACGCGCACTAACTGCCGCTCGCTGATCAGCGGACCGATATCAGGCTGTGGCATAGCCATGCCTGCGCCGATGCTCAGGCTTTGCGCCACTTCGACCACGCGCTCTAGCACGCGCTCGTACACATTCCGCTCAGCGTAGATGCGCGCCGCCGCCACGCAGCTCTGTCCGCTATTGCCGAAGAGTCCGAGCGCGGCGCGCTGTGCAGCTATTTCTACATCCGCGTCGCTGAAGATGATGCACGGCGACTTGCCGCCAAGCTCCAGCGAGAGCCGCTTGATGTTGCCTGCCGAAGCCGAGATGATCTTCCGCGCGACCTCTGTGCTGCCCGTGAAACTGATCTTATCCACATCAGGATGAATGACGAGCGCGTTGCCCGCTTCATCGCCAAAGCCTGTGATGATGTTCACCACGCCTTCAGGGAAACCTGCCTCTAAGATCAGCTCGCCAAGATACAGCGCTGAGAGCGGCGCTTGCTCAGCCGGCTTGAGAATCACACAATTGCCGCAGGCGAGCGCCGGCGCCAGCTTCCATGCTGCGATCTCCAGCGGAAAGTTCCAAGGCGTGATCAAGCCGCATACGCCGAGCGGCTCGCGCAGCGTGTAATTCAAGTGACTCGGCACGGAGACGGGTATCGTGTTGCCTTCGATCTTGGTACACCAGCCGGCGTAGTAGCGGAAATGATCAGCTGACCAGATGACGTCGCCGCTTTTGGCGTTCGTGTAGCTCTTGCCGTTATTGAGCGCTTCAAGCTGTGCCAACGGATCGGCGTGCGCTTCGATCAGGTCTGCCAAGCGCCACAACAACTTGGCGCGCTCGGCAGGCGTCACGCGGCGCCATGCGCCTTCAAAGGCGGCGCGCGCCGCCTTCGCAGCGCGGTCAACATCTTCCAAGTTGCCGCGCGCACAGTGCGTCAAGAGCGTGCCAGCGGACGGATCGTACGTCTCGAAGGTCTCGCCGCTGGCTGACTCAACCCATTGGTTATTGATCAGCAATTTGCGCGGCGCGCTCAAATAAGTCTGCACACGCGGATGGATCGGCACAACAGTCGCGGAAGTCATCACAATGCTCCTTCTGGTTATCTCACTGCAGGTACGCCCCAGAGCCGCAAACTGCCGTCATCGCCCGTCGTGATCACATAGCGTCCGCCGCTGGAGAAGACGACATCCCATGCCCAGCCGCGCAGCCGTGTCAGCACTTTCAGGTCAGCTGCCGACCAGATCACGGTCTGATCGCCGCCTGCCGTCGCCAACAGGCGACCATCAGAACTGAAGGCGACGCGGAAGATCGGCTCGGCGTGCGCTTTGGCGAGGCGCGGCGAAGGCGCGCCAACTGTCCACACGGCGAGCGTGCCGTCGTCCAGCGCAGCGGCAATTGTGCGGCTGTCGGGCGCGATGGCGAAATGGTTGACAGTGATGCCGCTGTGCAACATTCTTTGGATTAACGCGCCGTCGCGCAACGTCCAGACCAACAGCTGATCGCGCGCGAGTCCAACTGCCAAGCGACCATCGGCGCTGACGGCGAGCGCTGTGATCGGCGCGCTGTGCTTCAAGGTCAGGATTTCTTCAAGCGCGGCGGCATTTTCGGCGCTCAACGCGGCGGCGTTGCGCAAGGCGAGTTCGCGCTCAGCGCTGAGCGTGGCAAGCGCGACTGCCGTGCCACTGCGCTGCGCTTGCGCTTGGGCGAGCGCAGTTTCAGCGGCGCTGAGCGTGGCAACTTGCGCTGATCGCGTGGCGAGCGCTGCGCTGCCAAGCGCCTCAGCCGTCGCCGTCTGCTGAGCGGCAGCTGTGGCAGTCTGCGCTTGCGGCGTGGCAGTGGCAAGAGCGTAGGCAGTTTGAGTCTGTTGCGGCGCGGCAGTAGCAGTGCGGTAGAGCTGCTCGGCTTGCGCAGTGGCGGCGCGCACAAGCTGCTCGGCAGTGGCGTTCAGCGCGGCGTAGGTCGCCGTTTGCGCCTGCCACACGGCTGTGACCTGC
>DAOTWB010000085.1:0-5685 GCA_034436235.1 Anaerolineae bacterium | reverse complement strand
GACGGCACGTTCATCGAGCAGCCTGTCTATGAGAATCGCAGCCGCACTGAGTATCGTCAAGAGCAGTACTGCAATTACGTCTACGATCAATGGCAGCGCGCGCGCGAGGTGCGCACAGGCGGCGGTCCTGCCGATCCAATCGTCTGGGGCGCAGTGAACCTAGGCGCGCGCGAGCGCGAAGGCAGCCGTCAAGAGCGCTTGAGCGTCTTCTTCAAGCGCGGCGATAAGCCTGACGAGCGAAAGCTGGAGTACCTTGCTAAAAGCGAGACGGAATGGCGCACGTTCGCCATCAATCAGCGCTACACGGTCAATTTTGACGGCTTCGGCAACGTGGTTTGGAGCGATTTGAAAATTCAAGCGCCGCGCTGAGCGGCAAGCGTGCTACAATGCGCTGAAAATAGCTGAGGACTTCCGTCATGCGCGCACGGGACACGCTGATCATCACCATAGGTATCCTTCTGCTCGCCAGTCTGGTCGCGATCGGCGCGGTCGCGGCGCCGCTGCAAGGCGCGGTCGTGGCGCAAGGTTACACGCCGCCCTTCGAAGGCTTCGATCCTGATGACGACCGCGCCGAGCCGAATCCGACCGACCGCGTCGTGATCTATTGCGACGCCAAATGGCGTGAGTTCGAGGTCTGGGGCGTGCGCGCCGATAGCGTCGGCTACCCGCTGGTCATCTTCGAGTTCGATGAGCTGACCGAAGTGGCAGGCAAGTCTGTGGTCAAGACGGCGCGTGATGGCAGTCGCGTCGCAGCGCTGATCGACCGCGTCGAGCCGATCTTCACTGTCCAGTGGTTCAATCCGACGCACGGCGCGAACGGCGTGCCGCCTTTCGCCAAAGTTTTTCGCTGTCCGTTCGCGTGGAGACGTGCGGCGACTAGCACGCCTGTGCCGCGTCCGCCGCGCTTGCCCGTCATCACGCTGACGCCTTCGCCGACGCCGACGCCATTGCCAACGCGCCCAAGTTTCTAGGCATCCTGCGCTGCCGTCTGCGCTGACTCAGGCGGCGGCAGCGGCGAGACCAACACACGATCCACGCGGTAGCCGTCCATGTCCACCACCTCGAAGCGCAAGCCATCCGCTTCGTGCAGATCGCCGATCTGCGGAATGCGTCCGAACTGACTCATCAGGTAGCCGCCTAGCGTCTGATATTCGCGCTCCGACTCGTCGGGCAAGCGCAGCATCGGAAACAACTCAGCGAACTCATCAATCATCATCATGCCGTCAATCAGCCAAGAGCCGTCTTCGCGCTGCACTGCCTCAGGCTCAACTGCTTCTTCTTCAAGGTACTTGCCGCCGACGATCTCCGCCAAGACGTCGGCGATGGTCACCACGCCGCGCAGGCCGCCGTACTCGTCAATGATCAGCGCGATGTGCGTGTTGGCATCGCGGAAACGATTGAGCATCTTGAGCGCCGTGAGCGACTCAGGCACGAAGAGCGGCGGCTGCAAGCACGCCGTCAGGTCGAACGGCTCGCCTGCCAGCGCGCGCGCCAGCAAATCTTTGGCGCGCACCACGCCGATCACGTCGTCAAGGCTGCCGCGTGCCACAGGAAAGCGCGACCTGCCGCTTTTGACGATCTTCTCGCGCACGGACTCAATCGGCTCGTTCACTTCGAACCAGGTCACTTCAGTGCGCGGCGTCATCAGCGCGTCCACGCGCACATCGGCAAGCCGAAAGACGCCGTTCACCAGCTCGCGCTCAGTCTCTTCAAACGTGCCTGTCTGTGTGCCTTGCGCGATCATCACCTTGATCTCTTCTTCAGTGACCTCAGGCGTCGCTGAGGCGCGCACGTTCAGCAGCTGCAGCATCAAGTTGGTCGAGCCGTCCAAAAAGCGCACAAGCGGCGCCGCCATGCGCGAGAGCAGGCGCATCGGCGCAGCGACCTGCGAGACGATCCGCTCAGGATTGGTCAGCGCCAAACGCTTCGGCACCAGCTCGCCGATGATCAGCGAGAGATAGGTGGTCAGCAGCACGATCAGCGCGAAGGCGAGCGGCTCGGCTGAGGATGCCAGCAGCGGCACGCCGCGCAATAGCTCTGCCAAAGTGCCTGCCAGCGTTGCGCCGCCGAAGGCGCCTGCCAAAATGCCGATCAGCGTGATGCCGATCTGCACAGTGGCGAGGAATGTGTTCGGCTGATTGGCGAGATCGAGCGCGGCTGCCGCACGCTGATCGCCTTCATCAGCGCGCTGTTGCAGCCGCGCCTTCCGCGCTGAGAGCAGCGCCGTCTCAGACATAGCGAAGACGCCGTTCGCTACGATCAGCAGCAGGATGATCAGCAGCTCGCCCATGTGCCTCTCGTCAATAGGCGTTCTTGCTCTTGCCCGTCAAGGTCTGTAGGATGGTGCGCAGGATGATCTTCACGTCGAGCCAGAACGACCAGTTCTCAACATACCACAAATCGTACTTGATGCGCTCTTCGATGCTGGTATCGCCGCGCAAGCCGTTCACTTGCGCCCAGCCGGTCACGCCTGCCTTCTCGCGATGGCGCTCCATGTAGCGCGGAATCTTCTCGCGGAATTGCTGCACAAAGTGCGGCTGCTCAGGGCGCGGCCCGACCAAGCTCATGTGTCCCAGCAGCACGTTGATCAAATTCGGAATCTCGTCCCAGTTATTGCGGCGCATCCACTTGCCAATGCGCGTCACGCGCGGATCGTTAGCAGTCGTCCAGCCCGGTCCGTTCTTCTCAGCATCTATGCGCATCGAGCGGAACTTGAGCATCGGAAACGGACGCCCGTCTAAGCCCATGCGCTCTTGGACGAAGAAGACCGGTCCGGGCGACTCGCGCTTGATCAAGAGCGCGGTCAGCAGCATGAACGGCGAGAGGAAGATCAAGCCGAAGGCGGCGCCGAAGATATCCAAGCCGCGCTTGAGCGAGAGCTTCCAGCCGCGCAGCGCCACATCGCGCACTGAGAGCAGCGGCAAACCGCCTAGATCGTCCACGCTCATGCCGCCTGCCATGTAGCTGAACAGATCGGGATAAATTTTGATGCTGACTCGTCCGCGCTGGCAGCGCGCCACTAAATTGACCAGCTCTTGGCGCTGCAATTCAGGCTGCGCGATGATCACCTCATCAATGTGATGTGTGTCGATCAGGTCGGAAAGCTCAGCCGTTGTGCCGACGATCGGCACTTGCGCCACGGTCTGCTCGGTCTGCCCGTTCACTGCGCCGACAATCCGATAGCCAAGCTGCGGATTGGCTTGAATGTGCTGAATGATGCCTTGCGCTGCTTCGCCCGAGCCGACGATCAGCACGCGGTCGCGCGCGAAGCCGCCTTTGCGCAAGCGCACAGTGACCTGCCGATGCACCTCGCGCCCAAGCGTGACTGCGATCAGCGTGAACAGCCAGACGTACAGGATCATCTGGCGCGGATAATCCGTGCCAACGCCGGTGCCTTTCAACAGGATGCTGGAGATGCCGTTCGACATGACCACGCCAATTGAGACCGATGCAGCAATCGCGTAGAGCGTATCAATGCGGCTTGCAGCGCGCCGTTGATGGTACAGCCGCGCAAAGTAGAAGACGGTCAGCATGGTCGCCGTTTGGATCAGGAAGACGGGCAAGTAAGCGCGCAGCGACGGCGGATCGATTGGTGCGGCGAAGAGCGGCACTTCGCGCCGCGCCAGATAACCTAACCAGAAAGCGACGCCCAGCGCGCCCAGATCGATCAGCAGCAGCAGCCCTGCCAAAAAGCTGCGCAAATACGGCGGCTCCGCTGTCAGTGAGCCTTGCTTCGCGCTCGAATGTCCGCCCACAGCGGACGCCCGCCCTTGATCAGCAGCCCTGCCAGCACTGCCCAGTGCATCAGGCGCGGCGTCTGGCGTGCGTAGTGTTTGTAGTAGAAGATCAGGCTGGCGCGCTGAAACTCCAGCCGCGTCCTCGGATTCAAGCGGCTGGCTGCCCGCTTGATGTGCAGGACTGTCACTTTTGGGTAATAGAGTATCTTCCATCCGTCTTGCTTGATTCGATACGCCCAATCTATATCTTCTCCGTACATCCAGAAGGCTTCATCCAACAGCCCGACGCGCGCGATCGCCTCGCGGCGCACCATCATAAACGCGCCGACGACGCAATCTACTTCAGTCTCAAGATGCTCATCTAAGTAGGTCAAGTTATAGCGCCCGAACAGGCGGCTCTTCGGAAAGAGCTTGCTCAAGCCCAGCATTCGCCACATGGCGACCTCAGGCGTGGGAAAGCTGCGGCGGCACGCCAGATCGAGCTTGCCATTCGGCAGCACCAAGCGCGGTCCGCCGGCGCCGATCTTCGGATCGGCATCCAAGCGCGCGATCATCGCACGCAAAGCGTCAGAAGGTAGCTCAGTATCAGGATTGAGCAGCAAGGCGTAGCGCGGCGCCTCAGGTGCGCACGGCTGCCCAAAGCCGAGCCGCCGCAAGCCGAGATTGTTAGCAGCGGCATAGCCGACGTTCTGCGCGTTCTCTAGCACAGTCACCTCAGGGAATTCTGTGCGCACCATGGCGGCGCTGTTGTCGCTACTGGCGTTATCCACCACCACCACACGTCGCTTCACGCTCGGCTCGCTTGCGGCGAGCGAGCGCAAGCAGCCGCGCAACAGATCGCGCGTGTTCCAATTCACGATGACAATGCCTACATCCGCGACGTCGCTCATAGCCGTGCCTCATCTGGCGCTGAATTTAGCACTGAACACAGCATGGGTCAATAGCGCGCGTTCTTTAACGCTTTTTAACACGCTTTCGTGGTATGCTTGACGCAGTGACGATCAGTGGAGACTCGGCACATGAAGAATGGTCTGACAGGCACGCAACTCGGCGAATTCACAGTCGGCGAACTCATCGGCGATGGCGGCATGGGATCGGTTTACTTGGCGAAGCATCCCAGCTACAGCGAGCTATTGGCAATCAAAGTGTTGCTGCCGCAGTACGCGGAAGACTCTGAGTTTCGCGCGCGTTTCATCCGCGAAGGACAAGTGCTGAGCAATCTCTCGCATCCGCACATCATCCCTGTCTACCACTTCGGCGAGGATCGCGGCTTGCTGTACTTCGTCATGCGCTACGTGAAAGGCAAGTCGCTCTACGAACTCTTGCTGAGCCGCCGCTTCACGCCGATCGCCGCGTGGCAGATCATCAAGCCAATTGCCGATGCGCTCGATTACGCGCACGAGCGCGATATCATCCATCGCGACGTCAAGCCTGCCAACATCCTGATCGAAGTGCAGCGCGTGGACGGCAAAGCGCACAACCAAGTCTTCTTGGCAGATTTCGGCTTGAGCAAAGTGCTGAACTGGACGGCGCTGACCACAACCGGCGTCAGCGTTGGCACGCCGCAGTACATGTCGCCCGAGCAGGTGATGGACTATCCGCTGACGCCTGCTTCGGATGTCTACTCGTTAGCAGTGGTCGTCTACGAGATGCTCTTGGGCAGGTTGCCGTTCTACGCCAAGCGCCCTGATCAGCTCGCCTTCCGCCACATTGATACGCCGCCGCCTGCGCCTAAGACGCTCAATGCCGATTTCCCTGAGCCATTCGAGCAAGTGTTGCTGCGCGCCTTGCTGAAAGAGCCTGAGCGCCGCTATCAGACGGCAGGCGCTTTTGCGCAGGCGTATGCCGATGCAGCGCGCCAAGTGGGACGCGAGCGCTGCGCGATGCAATATTACGTCGGCGAGCCGCGTCACATCCGTTAGCGCGTCAGCAAGAAGACGATCAGCGC
>DAOTWB010000084.1:0-43611 GCA_034436235.1 Anaerolineae bacterium | reverse complement strand
GCGCTGCCGACGTGGCGCCTGACCACGCCTGCCGTCGCTGAGGTCGCGCTGCAGCCTGAGGCGGGCGTTTTCTCGCCTGAGGCTGCCAAAGCGCAGCTGACAGAGGCAGGTTACGGCGGCTGCCGTCTGCCTGAGCGCCTTGAGCTGGTCATCGAAGATACGCCGCGCATGGAAGCGCTCGCCAATGCACTCTTCGAGCAATGGCAAGCGCATTTGGGCTGCAACACGCCGAACTTCCGCCTGACCAAGCGGAATGCTGAGACGGTGCGTCGCCTTGCCGATGGCACCTTCAGCACAATTCGCACCACTGATCCGATTCGTCCGCATATGTGGCTCTTCACGTGGTCGCCAGACTATTTGGACATCACGGCTTGGGCGGGCGACGGCGCGCATTGCCGTTATGGATTTTTGAAGAGCTACGTGCCGTGCGGCGAGGCAGATCAGCTGGTCAGCGCGGCGCTGTTGCAGACGGATTTGGCGCAGCGCGCTGCGCTGATCGCCCAGGCGGAACAGGCTTACTTCGGCGCGAGCGGCACGTTTCCAGTCCTGCCGCTGCTGAGCGAACTGCGCTTCGCAGCGCGCAAGCCTGCGCTGCAAGGCGCCAGCGCGGCGAGTCCGTTGTGGTTGGCGGCGTGGTCGCGCTGATTCTAGCGATCGGCTGCGCAGACTGTAAAATCATGGATAACTTTTCCATGCGAGGAGATGAACATGATCTTTCCATCTTTTTACGCGCCTGCGCAGGTCGGGCAGCTCTATGAGCCTGACTTTCAACGCGCTTATGAGGAAGGCGTCGCCGCTTTCCGAGCGCCTGCCAGCGACGACCGTCAGCGCGTCTTGCTGTGGCTAGTGGACATGCAAAATGATTTCATCCTGCCTGCGCCGCTCGGTCGCTTGCCTGTGCCGAACGCCGTGCAAGACGCGCAGCGCGTCATCGAGTGGCTTTACCGCAACGTCCATCAGATCACGCAGATCGCGGCGTCGCTCGATACGCATGTGCCTTTCCAAATCTTCTATCCAACATGGTGGAAGAGCGCAGAAGGCGAGCGTCCTGCGCCGTACACGGTCATCAGCGCAGAAGACGTCGCCAAAGGACGCTGGATAGCTACCGCTGAGCCTGAATGGTCAGCGCGCTATGTGGAAGAGCTGGAGCGAGTCGGCAAGAAGCAGCTGATGATTTGGCCCTTCCATTGCATGGAAGGCACGGCAGGGCGCGCGCTGCTGCCTGCGCTCTCAGAGGCGATCACGTATCACAGCGGCGCGCGCACGGCGCAGCCTATCTATCTGAGCAAAGGCACAATTCCGCAGACTGAGTTCTACTCGGTTGTTGAGCCTGAAGTGAAGTATCCCGATCATCCTGACGGCGCGCTGAACACGCGCTTTCTCGACCTGATCGCCAGCTTCGATCTGATCTACGTGGCAGGCGAAGCGCGCAGTCACTGTGTGTTGGCAACCATGAACTCAGTCTTGCGCTATTTCGCCGATCAGCCTGAGGTGATCGCCAAGCTGCGCTTCTTGAACGACTGCACATCGTCCATCCCAGGCTTTGAAGAAGCCACTGAAGCGCGCCTACGCGAGATGGCAGCGCAAGGCGTGCGCTTTGTCAGCGCCAATGACGCTATCAGTTGAGCATCTCGCTCACAGCTGCTCGGTCGCGCTGCCTCACGGCGCGACCGAGCGACGCTCATTCGCTGAATATCTCAGCGACGAAGGCTTGAAGCGCTTCACGCGCCTGCGCTGAGAACGGCAAGGCTTCATTTGCGTAGTCCACAATCGGATTCAGGCTCGGCTTTTCCACTTCTTTGAAGACGTGATTCACTTTTGCTAGGACGACCAGCTGCGCAGGATTCTCAGCCGCTTTGAAGCCTGCCATCAAGCGCTCCATATCCGCGCAAGCGATCTGCACGTCGAACTCAGCGCAGAAGACCAGCACGGGCAAATCTTTCGGCGTCTCGGCTGCCAACACGGCAGGGTCGAAGCGACTGGCTTGCGCCATGAACTTATTGTTGAGCGGATTGCTGAATAGATCGCGAAAGTATTCCATCTGGATAGGCGTGCTGAGCGCGCCTGTCTCAAGGATTTCGGCGATGATGCGATCCAGCTCGGTCAGCGCAGCCGCAACTTGCTCTGCCGTGACTAAGCTGAGCGACTGTAGGATAGCGTACTGCGCTGCGATCTGATCGCGTACAGTAGCCAGATAGGTCTTCGCCAGCGGCATCGCCAGCACAAGCGCGGCAAGACTGCCGTCGTCGCGCACTTGCTCAGCCACGATCTGCGCAATCAGTCCGCCTTCGCTGTGACCGAGCAGCATCAGTTTTTTGGCGTCAATTTCAGGTCGCGCTTTCAGAAAATCGTAGGCGGCGCGCGCGTGCGCGACGTACATCAAAAAGTCAATGCTCTCAGGCTTGCTCAGGCGGCTTGCCAAGCCTGTTTTGCCGCTGCCGATCTTATCGTAGCGCAACGATGCAACGCCGCGCGCTGCCAAGATGTGCGCAAGATGGCGATGTGAGTCGATTATGCCAAATATCAGCGGCGTGTTGCCGTCGCGGTCAGTCGGTCCGCTGCCTGAGAGCAGCAGAGCGGCAGGGAATTTTGGCGCGCCTGCAGGCAAGGTCAGTGTGGCGTAGAGCGTATCTTCGCCAACCGTGAAGGACACTTCCTGTTCCGTGAAATTCTCTTGCGCCTTCAACGGCAGGACACTGCACAAAAGCGCGCATAGCACAAGCAACATCATACACTTACGCATTGTTCAATATCCTTTTGTAGCCTGAACAGGCTTTCATTGTACGCTAAAATCAAGTCAGATGTGGCTAGAGTGCATGAAAGACATCACCAATATGCGTCTTGTAAGCCAAACGTATAGCCTGCCGCAGCTGATTCTCGCCGCTTGTCTCGTTTTGCTGACCTCTGCGCTCGTCATCGGCGCCATCAGCAACCTACCGATTGAAGGCACGCCGCTCGGCTGGGATTGGCAGCTGATCTGGACGCCGATTCAGAATGGACAAGTGGATTACGCCAACGGCTCGATGCGCGTGACGCCATGGGGACTGCCAATGCTGCTGCCGCTCGGCTTTCTGTCTTTTCGGCTCAGTTGGAGCATCGTCACGTTCATCACGCTGATCGCTTATCTGTTGAGCGTGCCGCGCACGGGACGGCGCTGGGAATGGGCGCTCTGCGCGATCCTGCTCTTCACAGCTTATCCTGCCATGCGGCACATCGCTGATGGCAATATTGAAGGCTTCATCATGATCGGCGTGCTGCTGATCGCCTTCGGCTACAATCGCAGGCAAGCGTTGCCGCTGAGCATTGGACTGCTGATCGCCACTGCCAAGCCACAGACGGTCTGGTTATTGGCAGTTTGGCTCGGCATTTATCTCGTGTGGCAATGGCAGCCGCGCCACTGGCTGCGCGTCGGCGTCATTGTGCTGGCTGTGGTGCTGCCGACCATGTTGATATACGGCGCGGCGTGGTGGGCGATGATGCAAGTTGGACATCAGGTCGGGACGCCTGTGGATGTCAGCCTGCTCGCCAGTTTAGGTCGGCAAGGGCAGCCGATCTGGCTCTTCGGCGCGCTCGGCGCGTTGATCGTGGGCGTATCGAGCCTGTTGGCGCTGCGCACGCCGCACGGCTTGAGCGCAGGCAAGCTCGGGATGCTGATCAGCGCTTCAATGCTGGTCTCGCCTTATACGTCTAGCATCAGCCTGATCACGGCGTTCGCCTTCGCCGTGATCGGCTTGCTGCCGAGCCGTCCGCGCCTTGCCGCCTGTCTGCTCATCCTGACGGACAGTCTGTATCTGTTGCCGCACGATCTAGCGCGCGCCTACAGCGCCTATCTGATCACCTGCCTGCTGACGCTGATGTGGGCGTTGTGCTGCTGGCACTTGCTCAACGCAAAAGCGACGCCTGTCGCAACATCTCAGGCGAGCGCTGCGTAGTGTACAGTGAGAAGTCTTTTCAGATAAGGGTGAGTGCTATGCGCGAGAAATCCGCATTCGGGCAGGTCAATTGGCTCAAGATCGTCATCGGAGTCGTTGTGTTTTTAGTGATTGTCAGCGTCATACTCAGGATCCTGACTTTTTTGCTGCCGCTGGTGATTCTGGGCGTGCTGGTGTTCTTCGGCGTCAAGCTGATCACACAAAACGGCTCGGATCGCGAGCGCTGGGAAGCGTGGGGCAAGCAATTCGGCGAGCGTGCAGAGCGCTGGGGCAAACAGATCGAGCGGCAAGCGCAGCGCTGGTCAGGGCGCAGCGCAGAGACGGCAGAAGCTGAGCCTAGGCGTAAAAATGAAGCCAAACGAAAGAACGATGAGGACGTGCTGGAGATTGAATACGCTGAGCCGCTGCCTGAGCGCGGCAAAGCGAAGCGACACGCCGATGAGGAAAGCTATCTTTGAGGTGAAGCGTCTCTCACAGGCTGTGAGAGACGCTTTTTGCATCAACGGACTGTGAGTTCAGTCCGCCTGCCTGCGATGACGGTCGCTTCTAAGCGTTGCTCAGGATTGTTGGCGTGTTGCACAAAGAAAGACCACTTGCCGGGCGCTGCGATCAGCGGCTCGCCAAAAGGAATGCGCCAAGCGCTCTCGTTGCCCGCTAAACGCCAAGCGATTTCGTTGGTGATCACAGATGTGACGCCTTGCACAGCGCTGCGGAAGACGACCTCGCCAAAGGTGAAAGCTAACGCAATCGGCTGGTCAGCCGTCAAGCGCAGATTGTCAACGACGTAAGGGACGAGCGTCTGCACAGCGACGCGATATGTATCAGCAGGCACGCCGATGACTTGTCCTGTCTGAAAGGTGAACACGATGCCTTGCGCGCTGGTCAGTGTGAGCGGCAGCTCCATCGGCGCGCCATCGGCGCGATAAGCTGTAGCGCGCACAACTGCCCAGTCCAAGCGCGTCAGGCTGCCATCGGCGCTGAGCCGCACGCCTTGCCGCTCGTCAAGCATTTGTACGTCAGCGCTTTTCGGCAGCAAACGCGCGCGCCCTTCCGTGATGCCGAACAACAGGTCGCCATTCGGCAAGCCATAGGCGAGAAATGCGCTCGCCTCGCTGATCTCAACACGTCCGCCCGCTGCCTGCAAAGTGAAGCGATACGCGGCGCTCTTCGGCTGCACGAGACCGTTCAACTGTCCCTCGAAGAGCGTTACAGTTGCCTGCCAGCCGTTGATAGGCGAGTTGTGATGGCGCTCAAGGGCGAAGCGCGCGCCGCGCTTCAGATCGAGCTGCGCGTGCGCAAGACGCAACGCCGCCGCTTCAGAGAGCGTACGTTCCGCGCCGTCAGGCATCACGCGCTCTTGACGGTCGGCATAGGCGAGTACAGCAGCAGGCGGCTGCATCTCAGCGGCGATGACGCTGCCAAGACCGACGCCTGCTAAGGCGAACAAGGTTAAGAGCAAGATGGTCGCTACAGGACGGATCATAGGTAGTCCCTCAAGTGACGGCTGCGCGTTGGATGGCGCAACTTGCGAAGCGCTTTCGCCTCGATCTGGCGAATGCGCTCGCGCGTGACGCCGAAAAATCTGCCCACTTCTTCAAGCGTATGCTCCTGACCGTCTAGCAAGCCGAAGCGCATCATCAACACTTCGCGCTCGCGGTCGTTCAGCACGGAGAGCGCCGTGCGCACCTGCTCTTTGAGCAATTGGCGCGCAGCGGCATCCACCGGTCCGATCACTTTATCGTCCTCGATGAAATCGCCCAAAAAGCTGGAGTCTTCTTCGCCGACAGGCATCTCAAGCGACATCGGCTCTTGCGAGATGCGTTGGATGCGTCGCACTTTGCTGGCAGCACGGCGCAGTTTGCGGCTCAGCACAGGGTCAAGTTTTTCGCCTGCCTCAAGCGCCGCCCGAATCTGCCGCGTATCCTCAGCTGAGAGGAAATCCATCTCTAGCGCCAGATGCTCAGCGCTTGGCGCAGTGCCAAGCGTTTGCTCCAGCTCGCGCTGAATGCGCATCAGGCGATTGATCGTCTCCACCATGTGGACAGGGATGCGAATCGTGCGCCCTTGATCGGCGATGGCGCGGCTGATCGCCTGTCTGATCCACCATGTGGCGTAGGTGCTGAATTTGAAGCCTTTGGTGTGATCGAACTTCTCGACGGCGCGCAACAAGCCGATGTTGCCTTCTTGGATCAGATCGAGAAAGCTGATGCCGCGCATCATGTAGCGCTTCGCCACGCTCACCACAAGCCGCAAATTGGCGCGCGTGAGCGACTCGGCGGCAGCGTTGGCGCGCTGACGCACGCCGTCATAATAATCCGCTAGTGCCTGATCATCGCATAGCTGCTCAAGCCATGCCTCGAACTCGGCAGCAGGCGGCAGCGCGCCGTGTGCGCGCACATAGTCGCTCAAGGCAGGCTGCAAGCAGCTCGGTATCAGATACAGCCCTTGAAAGACTTCGAACAAGCTGCGCGCCAGCGCCGTCCACGTCTCGTCGCGTCCCCAGTCGCCTTGCTCAAGATACGTGCGAATGTAGGAAGGTCGGGCGGGATTGAGCGGCTCGCACAGGCTGCAGGCCTCAGCGAGCAAAGTTGGCAGGTCGGGCAGCGCCAGCGCATGGTCGGCTGACCAGGTCTGCACTTCTTGCCAAAACTGCAGCAGATCAGCGTACAAGCGGCGCAACGCTTCGCGATAGCTGAGCTGCTCGCCTGTCTCAGGCGCAGCGCAGGCTGTGCGCAGCAGCGAGAGCGCCGCCATCTGCGAGGAAAGCCAAGTCTCGCTATTCGGATCGAGCAGCGGCACTTGCCCGATCTCTTTCAAGTACATGCGCACCGTGTCATCGGCGGAAAGCGCGCCGTCTAAGTGCGCTTCATCAAGGTCAGCGTCGTCAAGCGGCTCGAGGTCATCTTCATCGGCGTCAGAGAAGATGACAGGCACTTTGAACTCAGACGTGCTTGTCGGATTGATGCCTGCTTCGCGCAGCTCCTCGATCAACGAACGCGACGATTCGTCTTCAGACGCATACAAATACGCATAGTCGGCTGCCACATCCGATGGCATACCTTCATCGTCAGGCTCATCAGCCCGAACGCTCGGCTTGTCAATGTAATCCGTTGTGCGCTGTCGCTTGGTAGCCCGCTTTGCCATGATAGAACGCTTTCCTCACCCGTGTCAGTGACCATTCGATATTGGCTGTGCGTGCGCTGCCTGCGTCAGAGCGCGAATGGCGCGCAAGTGGCGCGCATTGCGCTGCAAGTAAGTTTGGGCGCGCGCTTCATCGGCTTCCTGCATCAGATAACTCAACTCAACGCATTCGCGCCGCAGGCGTGCAAGGCGTAGCATCAGCGCGTGCTGCGGCAAGGCGGCACGATGCAGCTGCTCATCGGATTGCGACGCGTTCATCTCTCGTAAAACAGCCACATCTTTACTCAACGCGCGCGGCGCAAGATTTGGCGCTTGGCGCAGGCGTTGTTCATACAGCTCAAGGCGCGCTTGCAGCAGGCGCTCGATTGTTGGATGCAGATCGAGCGGCAAGTGACCCTGCATAAAGCCGAGCCAATCCTCGTCATACTGAGCGCGCGCGCCTAGGAAGGCTTCGAAAATGGCGCGCAGGTCAGGGCGCGTGAAATCGGCGGCGCACAGCGGCTGCAGGTCGGCTTCCGCCGTCGGCTCATCGCTGGCGAGCTGCCGAAAGGTGCGCTGTACGTCCGCCAACAAATTCGGATATTGCAGCAGCGCCGCTAAACAGTATTCCTGTAGTGCCTCGCCGTGCGACGTTGTCGGCAGCGACGCGGACTCGCGCGGTTGTTCGCTTGTGACTTGACGGCTTGCGCGCTTGATGTGCTGCGCTGCCCATTCCAAGAGCGCCTTGCCGCTGCCCAAGCGCAACTTGTACGCCAATTGCTGCACGTTCGCCTGCTGCTGCAAATTGTTCTCGGTCGCCAGCAGCAGCGGCAATAGCTCGCGAGCGACCTGCTCGCGCTCAGCGAGCGTGGCATTGGCAGGCAAGCTGGCGACCGCCGCGTTGATCACGTATTCCGCCACGTCCTGCGCGTTGGCGATCAGATCGCGCCATGCCTGTGGATTCTCGCGAATCAGATCGTCAGGATCCTTGCCGTGCGGCGGCGTGACCACTTGCAATGCCACGTTCAGGCGGCTCGATTCGCGCAGCGCGCCGCTTGGATCGACGAAGACGCGCTCGACGGAAGCGGCTTGGCGCACTGCTTCCAGTCCGCGCAAGGTCGCTTTAGCGCCTGCTTCATCCGCGTCAAGGGCGAGGATCAAGCGGCGCGCAAAACGGCTCAACGTTTTGAGCTGCGCCTGAGTCAGCGCGGTGCCCATCTGCGCGACGACGTTAGTGAAGCCGTGCTGATGCGCCTGAATGGCGTCCATATAGCCTTCGACGATGACCGCTGTCTCGCTCTCGCGGATGCTGCGCCGCGCATGATGCAAGGCGAAGAGCGTCGCGCTCTTATCGAAGAGCGGCGTCTGCGGCGAGTTGAGATATTTCGGTTGTGCCTCAGGCTTGAGCGCGCGCGCGCCAAAGCCGATCACCTGACCGCGCTCATCGCAGATCGGAATCATCAGCCGATCGCGGAAACGATCGTAGACGCGCTCAGATTCTTCATGGCGCGTCAGCAAACCAACTTCCAGCAATTCTTGCTCAGTGTAGCCGATCTGTTTCAAGCGCTCCGAGACGGCGTGCCAGCTCTCAGGCGCGTAACCGATCTGAAATTGCGCGAGAGTCGTCTCGCGCAAGCCGCGCCGCGCCACGTAAGCGCGCGCCGCAGCCGCGTCAGGCGCGTTCAGCAGGCGCTGATGATAAAAACGCGCCGCTTCGCTCAGCAGACTGCGCAGGCGCTCAAGGCGCGTCTCGCGCTGTTGCTGCTCAGGCGTGCGCGCCTGCAGCTGGATGCCTGCTTTCTCAGCCAGAAGGCGCAGCGCCTCGGCGAAGTCCACGTTCTCGCGGCGCTGCACATAGGTGAAGATATCGCCGCCTGTGCTGCACGCGCCAAAGCAATGCCAAGTCTGCGAATCGGGAAAGACGACGAAAGACGGCGTCTTCTCGTTGTGGAATGGACAGCACGCCGTGAAGTAGCGTCCTGTCTTGCGCAACGGAACGCCACTCTGCGAGATATACTGCACCAAATCGAGCTTCGCTCGAATCTCTTGAGCAACTGACAACGCGCCGCCTCCGCTAAATGCTGGTAATTATAGCTTCAGCGAAGGCTGCTCACAAGGTGTCTATGCTCAGCTTGGCTCTGAAAGCGCAGCCAACACATGCCGTAAGGTTGAAGTGTCAGAGCGCCGTCAAGTTGTGTATCTGTGATGAGCTCCTGAGCGCGACCGCTGAATGGCAAAACAATTGGCGCATCGCTGAAATTGAAAAGCGCCAAGAGCATCGGCTCGCCTTCAGGCGCGCTGCGCTCCAGCGCCAAGAGCGCGCCGTCCTGCGCGACGTGCGCACGTTGCGCGCCCAGCGGATGGAAAGCGCGTTGCGCGCGCCGTGCGCGCAACAGACGTTTGTAACCTTCGAACACCTGCGCGCGGAAACTGTGCGGCGTATTGAGCGCTATCTCGATCTCGCGCAGCTGCAATTTGGCGCGGTTGATGCTCCGATTGTGACCTGTGCGCGCCATGCCTTCCAAATCATTGCGCGAGCCGAGCAAACTATGAATGTAGATCGCCGGCACGCCTGCCATCGCCAACATCACGCCTTGCGAGAGCAAGAAACGGCGCACTTGCAGCGCCAGCGGCAGCGCAGGATCGGCGATGGCGTCCACATACGTGCAATTCAGCTCATAGGGCGTGCGCGTCCCATCGGATTGCGCGCGATATGAGACTCGTCCGCCGCGTTTTTCCACTGTGTCAATCAGCAATTGCAGCTCAGCAGCGCTCAAGATGCCTTCCACAGGTCGCACGCCGATTCCATCGTGCGAAGCAGTGAAGTTGAAAAAAGCAGTGCGCGCTGAAGGCGTCTGTAGCGTGTTCAGCCAATGGCAGAGCTTCTCAGCCTTGCCAGTGATCAGGCTGAAGAAGAGCAGCGGCGGCAGCGTGAAGTTGTAGACCAGCTGCGCTTCATTTGTGCCGTCGCCAAAGTAGCTGATGTTCTCAGCGTGCGGCACGTTGGTCTCAGTGATCAGCACGACGTGCGGCGCGTAGATATCCAGCACGGCGCGGATCGCCTGAATGATGGCGTGCGTCTGTGGCAGGTGAATGCTGGACGTGCCTGCCTGCTTCCACATGAACGCGATCGCGTCTAAGCGCAAGACCTGCGCGCCTTGCGCGACATAGAAGAGCAGCACGTCTAGGATTCGCAGCAACGTGGACGGCTGCCGATAATCCAAGTCCACTTGATCGGCGCTGAAGGTCGTCCACAGATGCAGAGTGCTGCCGTCAGGTCTGGTGAACGGCGTGAGCAGCGGCGTGGTGCGCGGACGCACTACAGCGCTCAGGTCGGTCTCAGGCGACTGGACGAAAAATAAGCCGCGAAAGTCAGGCTCATCAGCCAAGAAGCGCTCGAACCACGCGCTCTGCGCCGACATATGGTTGATGACGGCATCGAACATCAAGCGGAAATCCGCGCCGAGTCTTCGCACGTCGTCCCACGTGCCAAGCGCAGGATTGACGGCGTAGTAGTCCATCACTGAGAAGCCGTCATCGGATGAGTAAGGATAATGCGGCAGAAGATGCACTGTGTCCAGCACATCCGAGAGATACGTGCGGCAGAAGCGACCCAAAGTCGCCAAAGGCGGCTCGTCCGCTGCGTTCAGCGTATCGCCATAGGTGATGAGCGTCACGGTCTGCTCAGAGAAGTAGTCGCCTTTGGGCGCAGGCGGCGGCGCAGCGCGCGCCAATAGACTCAGCGCGCCGTCATAGGCGCTTGCGGCAAGGTCGGGCGGATAGATGCGCGCAAGGCACTCGCGCAAGCGGTCGTGAGCTGCGGTCATTTCAAGGCGTTCTCTCGTCAAGGCGCTAGGACTTGTTGCAAGTCAGGCGCAAGCGAGCGGCGCGTCTGCGCATCGAACCAGCGAATCTTATGCGCAGGGAAGCGCAGCCATATCCGTTCGCCTGTGCGCACTGAAAAATCAGGATGCGTCGAGACTTTGAGCGTATCACCATTGACGTGAATGGTCAACAAGTTCTGCGCGCCTAGCGGCTCAACGACCTCGACGGTCACTTCCAGCGCGTTTTCGGCAGGCTGCGCCAAGGCTTCCATATTCTCAGCGCGAATGCCGAGGATGATCGGCTTGCCTTCCTGAGCGCGCAGCGCAGGCAGATATTCTTCGCTCGGCGTCAGCCGAAACGCGCCGATCTGCACGTAAATCGCGCCGTCGTGACGCACCACTTGTCCGCGCAAGAAGTTCATTGGCGGATTGCCGATGAAGCCGCCGACGAATTGGTCAACAGGCATGTCGTAGACTTTGGTCGGATGATCGCACTGCAAAATCTTGCCCTGCTTCATGACCGCGATTCGGTCGCCCATGCTGAGCGCCTCGATCTGGTCGTGCGTGACGTAGATCGTGGTCGCGCCGAGCGTCGCCAAGAGCGCTTTCAGCTCAGCGCGCATCTCAAGGCGCAGCAGCGCGTCGAGGTTGCTGAGCGGCTCATCCATCAGCAGAATTTCAGACTGCACGGCGATCGCGCGCGCCACAGCAATGCGCTGCCGCTGACCGCCGCTCATCTGGCTCGGATTGCGCTCAAGCATACTTTCGATATGCAAGAGCTTGGCAGCGTGATGCACGCGCTCATGGATCACCTCTTTTGGCGCTTTTTTCATGCGCAAGCCAAAGGCGATGTTCTCGAAGACGCTCATGTGCGGAAAGATCGCGTAATTTTGGAAGACCATCGAGATATTGCGCTCGCGTGGCGGCAGATACGTGATATCGCGTCCGCCGACTATGATCTTGCCGCTATCCACCATGCCCAAGCCTGCCACAGCCCGCAGCAAGGTCGTTTTGCCGCAGCCGCTCGGTCCAAGCAGGACGACGAACTCGCGGTCGTTCACGGTCAGGCTCACGTCGTCAACGGCGACGAACTTGCCAAAGCGCTTGACCGCGTTCTGAATGACTAGCTCTGCCATAGGCAACACACCTCACTTACTGACCTGTCCCCACATGTTGAACAGGTAGCGCCGAATGAAATAAATGAAGATGATCGCAGGCAAGAGCATGAAAAAAGCGCCTGCGAACTTGAAGGTATCGTCTGACTTATCGAGCGTGTAGAGAATTTCGGCGGGCAGCGTGCGATTTTGCAGCGTGAGCGTGATCGCCGCGAAGACTTCGTTCCAGCTCAGCACGAAGGTCAGAGTGGCTGAAGCAGCGATGCCGGGCACCGAGAGCGGCAGCACGACGCGCCAAAAGGCTTGCGTTGGCGTGCAGCCGAAGACCTGCGCCGCTTCTTCCAGCTCATATGGCACGCTGGCAAAGACGCTCGCCACGACCAAGATCGTGGTCGGCAAGGTGAGCGCAACATGCATCAGCGCTAGGCTGAGCGGACTATCGAAGATGCCGATCTGAATGTAGATGGTTGCCAGTGGCACTGCCAAGACCAAGATCGGGAAGGCGCGCACTGAGAGAATGCCGAGCCGTATGGCGTCTCGTCCGCGAAAGAGATAGCGCGCAATGGCGTAACCTGCCGGGATGGCGATCAGCGATGAGAGGACGAGCGTGATGAGCGCCACGAGGAGGCTATTGCCTGTGGCGCGCAGGATGCCTTCCACGCTCAGGAAAAAGGCGAGCGTATCCGTTGAGACAGGATTGGGCAGGATCGGCTTGGGGAAGGCGCGCACATTTTGCGGCGTGCTGAACGCCATCACAACCATGAACCAGATCGGCAGTAGGATGAAGATGGCGATGGCGATCGCCACAGCGTAGATCGAAGCGCGCCGCAGGTTGTGGCGCACTTTGGCGCGCCGTTGCGCCGCGTCCAGTGCCAGCGGCGCAGGTTTAGCGAGTTGCATTTCCGCTGTCATGCGTGTTTCAGCGCCTCCTCTTGTCCGCGCACGGCGCGCAAATAGAAGAACGAAATGGCTAGCGAGATCAGCAGGATGAAGCCTGCATAGGCAGCTGCCACGTTCGGATTGTTGAAGCGTCCCGGATCGTACCAGCGGAACGTCTCATTGCCGAGGACGGTCAGCACGTTGCCGCCTGTGAGCGCCACCACCACGGCGAAGACCTGAAAGGCGAGAATGGTGCGCAGGATCAGCGCCACTTGCAGGCTCGGCTTGAGCAGCGGCAGCACAATGCGCGTCAGGCGCTGCCAGACCGTCGCGCCGAATACTTCACCTGCTTCCAGATACTCGCGCGGAATCGCTTGCAAGCCTGCCACTACGATCACCATCACCAGCGAAGTAGCGCGCCATACCTCAGCGATGACCACAGCGGCGATCATCCAGCCCATCTGATTGACTTGCAAGAAGATGAACGGACGCTCCAGCAAGCCTGCTGAGACGAGCGCTGAGTTCAGGAAACCTTGCTGCGTGAAGATCGCGTACCACACAATGCCTGCCGTCAGGTCTGAGACACCTAGCGGAATAGCATAGATGTACAAGAAAAAGCTGCTGCCGCGAATCTGGCTCTGCAGCACTAAGCCAATCGTGATCGCCAGCACAAATTGGATAGGCAAGATCAGAATGGCGAGCAGGATTGTCGTGCCGAGCGCAGGCAAGAAGCGCGAGTCGTTGATCATGCGCTCGATGAACTCGGTTGTGAATTGGCGGACGCCTGTCTCGCCTGAGTTGATGCGCAAAGTCGTGGAAGTCGTCCGATTCTCGATGAAGACATTGCGCTGATTGACCCAGCCTTGCACAAGGTCGCCTTCTAGGTCAGGCGCTTCGACCTTGAACCAAAAAACGACGCGCCGCGCGCCATTAGGCAGGATTTCGTCGCTGCGCTCGCGCTCCAAGACGGTGGCGACCGTCTGTAAGGCAAGGCTGCCTGTGATCGCCGCCTCGAAGTTCGGCTCAGCGCGCAAATTCAGCACGTCCACGTTCTTGCTCAGCGCCAATTGAAATGCCTGAACCATCGGATAGGCGAAGAACAGCAGCAAGTAGAGCATCGAAGGCAGCAAGAGCAAGTAAGGCGTGACGTTCCAGCGACGTCGGGCAACTTTTTCGCTCAAAATGACCTCACAAAGCAAAAAACTATTGGTATAGCGATATTGGCACATCAATGTAGACGGCGCAGCTGCGCGCATGGCGCTGCGCCGTCTCGACGATCAGCTCATTTCAGCTGGCACGGCCCTTCGCTTGGCGGGTCAGGCGCCCAGCAGCGCGCGCCCGTCTCGTTCAGCAGCGCTTGGAGCGCATTGCCGAGATCATTCAGCACGTTCTGTGGATCCTCGCCATCGAAGATAACGCGGCTGAAGGCGTTGCGATAGATTTCATTGATCTCGCCGCCGCGTCCGCCCAAGCCGACAGGCAACAGCGACGGAATGCCATCCTCAGCCAGACCTTGCGCTTGCACTGCCTCAAACTGCTTGGCAACTCCAGCCGGCAAGTCGCTCGTATCCACGCCGCTGACCACAGGATAGAAGCCTAGCTCGCGCATGATCGCGCCTTGCGTCTCAGGCGTCAGCAGGAACTTGACAAACGCCTCTGCGCCTTGCGGATTAGGCGCAGTGGCAGGAATGCCCACGCCGACGACCACAGGCATATAGCCGCGTCCCGCCGGACCGGCAGGCGCCGGGAAAGCGACGAACTTATCAGGCTCAGCGTCAAAGGCAGGCTTCAAGCGCGCTACGTGATCCCAAGTCACCATCGCCTCGCCGCTCAGCAGGCGCGCGCCCATGAAATCGTAGTTGATCGACTCAGGATTGACGTACTGCCACAGCTCATCGCGGAAGAAGGTCAGCATCTGGACTGCCTCAGCCGTACGGAAGCCTGTGACCATGCCGCCCGTCCACGATGGAAAGGCGTAGCCTTGCATGAAGCGATTCCACAAGCCTTTGACAGGGAACGCTAAGCCCGGTCTGCCGAGCGCCTCTTGCATGTTCTTCGCCCACATGGCAAGCTGCTCGTAGGTCAGGCTGTTCAGGTCGGCGCCTTCAGGCAAGTACTGCAGCGCCTCAACGTTTGCCGCCATTGTGTAGGTCGCCTGCATCCATGGGATGTAGTATTGGAAGTCGGTCGTGCCGAGCTTGCCCAATTCCACCAGCGATGGATTCACGCTCACCGAGCCGCTGATCTCTTCCAGCAAGTCGGATACATCCAAAAGCAGGTCGCCGACTGCTAGGTTCGGGAACGTGCCGTGCAACGCGCCGATCACGTCATTGGCGCCGCGCCCTGCCTGACCTTCAGCGCGCAGCAGGTCAATCATCGGACCTTCCTCAGTGGTCACAAAGTTGACCTTGCCTTCAGCGAACTTTTCAAAGATCGTGCGCGCCTTGGCAGCTTCTTCCACGATGTTGAACTGCGTTGAGAGAAAAGTCACTTCGCCTTGTGCTGTGACGCCTGCTCCGCTGAAGATCAGCGCTGCCATCAGCACGGCTGCTAAAAAGAGACGAAACCGTTTCATGAGAGTTCCTCCACAAAAGTTTTTCTTAACGATGTGCTTTGCCGACTGAAAAACCTCGAAATTGCGCTCAGAGATCGTCTATAACATCACCTCCTTCAAATGTTTGGCGCAACGCCGCTCGATCGGCGCACGATCAGCTCGCCTTCGAGGACGACCTGCGTCTGCACAGGCTGCTCGCCGCGTATCAAGCTGATCAGCATTGCCGTCAGATGGCGACCTGTCTGGTAGGTCGGCTGGCGGATGGTTGTGAGCGGCGGATGGCTGTATTCCGCCGCTGGAATGTCGTCAAAGCCGACTACCGAGAGATCGCTGCCGACGCGTAAGCCGCGCTCTTGCGCTGCGCTCATCGCGCCGAGCGCCATCAGATCGTTGCAGGCGATGATCGCGGTCAGCTGTGGCTGTGCATCCAGCAGCTGATGCGTCGCCTTGAAGCCGCTGCCGCGTGTCAGATCGCCATAGCGCAAATAGGCAGGCTCAACTGGCAAGCCTGCAGCCACTAAGCCTTCCTGATAGCCGAGCAAGCGGTAAGCAGTGAAAGCGATCTCTGGCGGCGGCAAAATCAGCCCGATGTGCCGATGTCCGAGCGCGCTCAAATGCGCGACCAGCGCGCGAATTGCCGCCTGACTGTCCACGTCAATGTGGGGAAAGTCCGATGGCTCATCAGGCGCGGCGCGCCCTGCGACCACGAACGGATGATTCTGTGCGCGCAGATAGGCGATGCGCGGATCGTTGTGGCGCGTGCGCGCCAAGATCATGCCATCCACGCGATGACCGCCGACAAGCCGCTGATAGACGCTCGTCTCGTCAGCTTCCGTCAGCGCCGAACTGACGAGGACATCGAAGTGCTGCTCAGCAGCTTCGGCGCTGATGCCATGCAGCAGCTGACTGAAGAAATCGCCGCTGAAATCGTGCGCATTGGCAGGAATTACGAGACCGATAGTGTTGGTGATCTGCCGACGCAATTGTTGTGCAATGCCGTTCGGCTGATAGCCGAGCTGTTGTGCCGTCTCCAAGATGTAGGCGCGCGTCTGCGCGTTCACGTCGCTGTAACCTGCCAGCGCGCGCGAGATAGTTGTGATCGAATAACCTGTCAGCTTGGCAATATCTTTGAGCCGAATCTTCATCAATAAACGATCCAAATCGTTTTGGATACTTTTGAGCATAACATAATCGTTTTTGTGGAAAATGTCAAATCGAAAGTCTGCGCAGCGCCGATTCGTGCATCTGACTGAGCGCCACTATGTTCGCCCTGTCTTTTACAGCGCGCCTTGTGATAGAATGTACATTAAGCCAATTTTCACGCAGGAAGGAAGGCTGACGATGATCAAAAAGAGCTTCCTGAAGACCAAGTGCAAGGTCACCTTTGAGGCGCCAGCTGCCATCGCCGATGGCGCGGAGACGATTCACCTCGTGGGCGACTTCAACGACTGGAACGAGACCTCACATCCGATGGAGAAGAAGAAGAACGGCACGTTCACCATCGTGGTAGACCTGCCGCTCAACCGCGAGTTCCAATACCGCTACTTGGTGAATGGCACAACATGGCACAACGACTGGGAAGCCGATAAGTACGTCCCGAATCCGTTCAGCGGCGATAACTCTGTAGTGACCACCTATCCGCCTGAGAAGTGAGCCGCGCGCTGCGCCGCGCCGACTCGTGCGGCGCAGTCCGTCCGCATGTCCACCGTACTCCTGCTAGAGCCTTTCAACACTGGATCGCACGCCGCATGGCTGCGCGGCTTGCAACGCTTCAGCCGACACACCATCGAAGCGCTCACCTTGCACGGCAGCTTCTGGCAATGGCGCATGCAAGGCGGCGCCGTGACCTTAGCGCGCCAATTCAATCAGAGCGCTTGCGCGCCCGACCTGATCGTCGCCTCTGATATGCTCGACCTGACCACGTTCCTCGCCCTGACGCGCCGCCGCACTGCGCACCTGCCCAGCGCAGTCTACTTTCACGAGAATCAGCTCACCTACCCTGCCGGCGAGCGCATCAAGCGCGACTTAAAGATCGCGTTCGTCAACTATGCCAGCGCGCTCGCTGCCGATGCCGTCTTTTTCAACAGCGCTTTCCACCTGCGCGAGTTCCTGGACGAGTTGCCGCGCCTGCTCAAGCACTATCCCGATCACAACGAGCTGGAGACAGTCTCGCAGATCGCGGCAAAGGCGCACGTGCTGCCCGTCGGCATAGATTTTGCCGCCTATGACGCTTACGCGGCGCCGAAGGCGCGCAGCGTGCCGACCTTGCTGTGGAATCATCGCTGGGAATATGACAAGCGCCCTGAAGTGTTCGCGCACGCGCTGGAGAAACTGATGGCGCTCGGCGTGGAATTCCGCGTCATCCTAGCCGGCGAGCCGATCGGTCACACGCAGCACGTCTTCGAGCCGCTGCGCGAGCGTCTCGGCAGCCGATTGCTGCACTACGGCTACGCTGAGCGTTTTGAAGACTACGCGCGCCTGCTCTGGCAGGCGACGCATGCCGTCAGTTGCGCCGCGCAAGATTTTTTTGGCGTCAGCATGGCAGAGGCGATCTATTGCGGCGCGCTGCCGATCATGCCGCGTCGCTTGAATTATCCTGCCCTAGTGCCAAGCGTCTATCACGACCTGTGCCTGTACAACGAAGGCGAGCTGGTCGCAGCGCTTTTGCGCACGCTGCACACGCCTGCGCCTGAGGCACTGCGCGCCTACATCGCGCAATTCGATTGGCGCACGCTGATCGCCGCCTACGATCAAGCCTTCGATGCGCTGATACAAGGCGCGCCGCCGCGCTAACTGCCTGCCAATTCAAATTTTATGGCATGTTTACGATGTCTGTGCAGCGCCAGATTGCATAGACAAGCAGCTCATGCTAAACTGCGCACAAGAAAGCACGAGAAGGACGAACCGAGCATGGCTGAGAAAATCCTGATAGTTGACGACGACATTGACAGCCTGAAGCTGATCGGCTTGATGCTGCAACGGCAGGGTTACGAAGTGACAGCGGCGAGCAACGGCACACAAGCCATCGCGCGCGCTGCCGCTGAGCGTCCTGATTTGATCATCCTCGATGTGATGATGCCCGATCTGGACGGCTACGAAATTTGCCGCCGCCTGCGCGCCAATCCGATCACGCAGCCGATTCCGATCATCATGTTCACCGCCAAGACGCTGATTGATGACAAAGTGCAAGGCTTTGAGGCAGGCGCTGATGATTATCTCTCTAAGCCAACTCATCCCGCCGAACTTGCCTCGCGCGTGAAGGCGCTTTTGTTGCGCAGCGCGGCGCAGCGGCGCACAGCAGCGGAAGGCGGCTCGGTTGTCGCTTTTCTTGGCGCCAAGGGCGGCGTTGGCACGACTACTTTGGCGGCGAACATTGCCGCAGCCATGCAGCAGAAAGAGCCGAGCGTCCTCGCCGATATCCGACTCGGGCAAGGCAGTCTCGGCTTGGCGCTGAACGCGCCGCGCGCCGTCGGCATGGTCAATCTGCTCGGACGTGCGCCGACGGAGATCACGCCGCGCACTATCGAGGCAGAGTTGGCAGTCCACGCGAGCGGCTTGAAGCTCTTGCTCAGCTCGTCGCGTCCCAAAGATAGCCTGCTCAACGTCAATATGGACTCAGCGGTCGCAGCGCTCAAAGGTCTGCGCAGTCTGGCGCGCCATGTGTTGGTGGACTTAGGCAGCGGCTTGACGCGCCTGAACGCACGGCTTGTGCGCGAGGCAGATCAAGTTGTGCTGGTGAGCGAGTCGAGCCGCATCTCGCTGCACATGGCGCGCGAGATACTCAACGAGCTGGAAGGGCTCGGCTTAGGGCGCGGTCGCGTCAGCGTTGTGGTCATCAATCGCACGCCGTCTCAGGTGCATGTGACGTGGCAAGATGCTGAACAAGCGCTTGGGCAGGAGATTCTCGCCTTGATCACGCCTGCGCCTGAGCTGGCAGCGCAAGCTGTGGAAGCAGGGATGCCGATTGTGCTATTCCAACCGACCTCAATCGTCGCCACGCAAATGGCGAAGTTGGCAGAAGAGCTGGCGGCGCGCAGCACAGTGCTGAGCGCTAACTCGTGAATGGATGAGGTGCCATGACCGCGTATGAAGCTGTGATCGGCTTAGAAGTTCACGCTGAGCTGCTGACCGAGAGTAAGATGTTCTGCGGCTGCGCTGTTGTGGATAGCACAACCGCCGATCCGAACACGGTCGTCTGTCCGATTTGTCTGGGAATGCCCGGCGTGCTGCCTGTGATCAATCGGCGCGCCGTTGAGTTCGCCATTCGCGTCGGCTTGGCGCTCAACTGTCGGATCGCGCACACCAACGTCTTCGCGCGCAAGAGCTATTTCTATCCCGATCTGCCTAAAGGCTACCAGATCAGCCAGTATGAGCTGCCGCTCGCCGTGAACGGTTGGCTTGAGATCGATCTGCCTGACGGCAGCACCAAGCGCATCGGCATTCGGCGTGCGCACTTGGAAGAAGATACCGGCAAGTCTATTCATGTCGGCAGCAGCAGCCTGATTGACTTCAATCGCTCAGGCGTGCCGCTCTTAGAGATCGTGACCGAGCCTGATATCCGCAGCGCTGAGGAAGCTGAGGCGTACGGACGCAAGCTGCGCGCCATTTTGCAATATCTCGGCGTCAACAGCGGCGATATGTCCAAAGGCGTGCTGCGCATGGAGCCGAACATCAGCGTACGTCCTATCGGCAGCAGCGAGCTGCGCACGCGCACTGAGATCAAGAACCTGAACAGCATCCGCAGCCTAGCGCGCGCCAGCGCCGTCGAGATTGAGCGGCAGATCGCGATCTATGAGCGCGGCGGCGCGGTCACTCAGGCAACGCTCGGCTGGGACGAAGTGCGCGGCACGGTTGTCATGCAGCGCGAGAAAGAATCGGCGCACGATTATCGCTACTTTCCAGAGCCAGATTTGCCGCCGCTGGTCATCAGCGAGGAATGGATCGAAGAAATTCGGCGCGGCTTGCCCGAGCTGCCTGACGCCAAGCGCAATCGCTTGATCGGACTCGGTTTGAGCGCTTATGAGGCGTCGGTCTTGGTGGCAGATCGCAGCGTCGCTGACTATTTCGAGGCAGTGGTCGGCAGCGGCGCCGAGCCGAAGAAAGCTGCCAATTGGATCATCAATGAGCTATTTGCGCGCATGAACAAGGCAGCCTTGCCTAGCGAGAGCATTGCTGAGACGAATGTGACGCCTGCCGCGCTCGCCGATCTGATCCGACTGGTGGATGACGGCACGATCAACAACAATGCAGCAAAAAAGGTGCTGGATGCGCTCTTTGAGCGCGGCGGCGCGCCTGCCGAGGTTGTTCGGCAGCTCGGCTTGGAACAGACGCAAGATACGGCGCTGATCGAAGCGGCGATCGTCAAAGTGCTGGACGCCAATCCTGCCGAAGTGACGCGCTTCTGCAGCGGCGAAGAGAAAGTGCTGAAATTCCTGATCGGTCAGGTGATGCGCGAAGGACGCGGCAAATTTCCCGCCGAGCTGACCAACGCGCTCCTGAGCGAACAGTTGAGGCGACGCTGCTGAGCAAGGACGCGAGTCTGAGCGCATGGCGCTCAGACTCAGCCGCTATCACACAGGCACGCCGAAGGATTGCAGCACTCTCACGACAATACCTGTCAAGATGTTGCCTGCGATCACGCTGGCAGCCGCGTTGATGAAGCTGAATTCCTGCACGCGCGCCGATAGATAAACCTGCCCGACGATGAAGAGCAAGCCCGCGCCGATCAGCGTGATCGGACCGAATTGAATCAGGGATGCAACGCTCGGATTGAACACGCCGACGACCATCATGCCGAAGCCGACCGAGAGCAACAGGAAAAAGACGGCGTACAGGCTGAGCATGACGCTCAAAAAGCGCACAACCGAGCCTGTGCCGCCCATCAGCGTGCCTATCCAATACACCATCATTAAATTGAAGACCGTGCTGAGCAGCGTCAGCGGCGTCCATTGCAGCGCCGCTGGCACAACCACTTGAAAAGCGAGCAGCCCAAGTCCAGCTTGAATCTCAGCTGTATCGAAAGGCGTGCCGAACAAAACGTTGCCGATCAGAAGACCGAGCGTTGAGCTGCCGTAGAAGAGCGCGACGTTGAAGACGATGATCATCAAAAAGAGCGCAGCAGCCGACAAAATGATTCCGAATAGCTCGCTGCTGATCAGCGGCGCGTTCACCCTCACGCCTTCAGCAGCTTCCAAAACCAGCTCAGTCGCGTGGCGATCATCGCCACCGACTAACGCATGGGCTAAGCCTTGCACGCCTCTTTGCTGCGCCAGCTCAGGGTTGCGCCGCAAGGCGCGCGCGAGCATCAGAACTGCTCGCCGCGAATCGCCGCTGGCTTGATAGGCGTAAGCGCTCTTCAAAAATTCCTGCGCACGTTGGCGATCTCGCTCGGTCACAGGCTTCTGCGGCAGCTGCGGCGCGCGCTTGATCGGCGCAGGCGCTTCTTCAGGCAGCGGATAGAACAGTTCAGGCTCAGGAAAGTCGTCGTCTTTTGGCGATGGTACAGGCGACGTCGCCGCAGATGTGTCAGGCGCATCTGAGACAATCACGGTAGGCGCGCTAGACTCAGCGGACGGCGTGCGCAGCTTCACAGGCGTCGCAGCGGCAATTTTTGTCGCCTGAGGAAAGTCATCGTCTCTCGGCGATGGTGCAGATGGCATTGTCGCAGGCTTGGCGGCAATCTCTGCCGTCTGACTCTCGCGCTTGCGCTCGGCTGCCACTTGTTGAATATGCTTGCCTGCTTTCGCGATCAGGTCGCGCAGGTCAGGCTCGCGCTCAACCTTGTAGCGCTGCGCCAGATGCGGCAACGCTCTCGGATCGGCTAACTTGCCTAAGGCGATGATCGCCTCACGGCGCTTCGCAGAATCGCTGTGCTGAAGTTGTGCCAGCCATTGTTCAAACATACGCTTCTCGTCTCACATCGCACATTCTCCTGAAACTCGCTCATCATCTACGCTAAAACTTTTTTGAGGTTGCTCTCTTAAAGTTCGCTTAATGGTCTTTAGGCAAAAGTTGTCCTCAGCTGAATGCTCAGCTGAGGACGGCGCATTGTTCACGCTTTCAGCGCGGCAGGCAGCAAGGCGTAGAAAGCTGTGGCGTCCACCACGTCATCGAGGCGCACCTGATCGAGCGTCGTGTGCGCGTGAATTTCATCGCCCGGACCGAAGCCGATGCTCGGAATGCCCGCCTTGCCCATCCAATAGGTGCCGTTCGTGCTGAAATTCCACTTGCCTGTCGGCGGCGCGCTGCCGTTGAGCGCAGTGAGCGCCGCCTGACCTGCCTGCACCAGCGGATGCGCTTCGCTCAGCGCCCATGACGGAAAAATCTTATCCACAGGGAAGACGAAGCCTGTGTAGCTCGGCTCGGCGTAGTGCAATAGCTCTAAGGTCAGGTCAGGACGCTCGCCGATGAGCGCGCGCACTTGCGCCAAGACCGACTCAGGCGTCTCGCCGAAGGTCATGCGCCGATCAATGTAGATGATCGCCTCGTCAGGCACGGCGTTGATCGAAGCTGTGCTGACCTTCATATCGCTGACCGTAATCTTGCCATGTCCTAAGAATGGATCGTCGCCCAGCTCTGGCTCCATCTGGCTGATGCGCGCGATGATTGGCAGCAGCTTGTAGATCGCGTTATCGCCTAGATGATTGCTGGCGGCGTGCGCGCTGCGCCCTTTGGCGATGATGCGCATCTCAACGCGCCCTTTATGTCCGCGATAGACTTGCATACGCGTCGGCTCGCCGATCACGACGAAGTCAGGACGAATGCCTTCCACTTCAACCAACGCGTGCGGCGCGATGCCATCGCACCACTCTTCCATATTGCCGAAGTAATAGGCAGTGTAGCCTTCTAGCAAGCCCAGATCGCGCGCCAGCGCCAAACCGTAGATCATGCCCGGCGTGCTGCCTTTCTCATCGCAAGCGCCGCGCGCATACAGGACGCCGTCTTCGATCTTGCCCTTGAATGGATCCCATGACCACGAGTCAGGATCGCCTACCCCAACGGTATCGAGATGGCTATCGTAGAGCAGCTTGCGCGCGCCATCGCCGATCCGCCCGACGATGTTGCCCATACGGTCGAAGAAAACTTGATCGAAGCTGAGCGCGCGCATCTCGGCAGCCGCCCGCTCAGCGACCGCCCCGATCTGGCTATCGTAGCTTGGAATAGCGCACAACTCGCGCAGGAATTGTACAAGCGCCTCGCGCTGTGCTGCCACGCGCGGCTTGATCGCGGCGGCAAGCTCAACCAAAGACTGTGTAGTCGTCATGCAGTTCGCTCTTTCTGGTGTGTCTTGATTGTGTGACCAGTGAGCGTAACGCAGCCACAGCGTCTTCGGCAAGGGACTAGTCTGCGCTGGTCAGGTGACCAGGTCATAATCTGCCCTGCAAAACAAGCCTGTAGGCTCTAGGCTGCAGCGCAGAGACGCTATAGACTGTGCGTAATTGCAGCGTTGAGTTTGAACGAGGCACGTTAAGCGTATGGCAACCTCACCCGATCTGATGCATGAGCCGTCCAAGACCGACCCTGCGCCGCCTGTGCGCAAAGTCTTGATCGCCGAAGACAATCCCGACTTGCGCAACATCTTCAGCCGCATCTTCTTGCACCATCACTTTCAAGTGCAAGTGGCAAGAGATGGCGCGGAAGCACTTGACGTGCTCGCCAACAACTGTCCCGACGTCTTGATTCTGGATATCAACATGCCGCATATGAGCGGCTTGGAAGTGCTTTCATACATCCGCCAGACGCCGTTCTTGCGCGCGCTGAAGGTCATCATCGTCACGGGCAACTCAGTGGCGATCGATCATCCTGATGCACAGCAAGCTGATCTGCTCCTGATCAAGCCGATCAGCGTCAATGAACTCATCACGATGGTGGAACGCTTGATCGGTTGAGCGGACGGCAATCTGCGCAGCGCTCGACAACTTGCCGCAAAAGGTCTATGATCAGCGCAGCAAGTGCGTCCGCTTAGAAGGAGTGTCGTCTGTGCGTTTGCTGCGTCGCCTCACCATACTGACTGTGTTGATCGCCTGTGCTGTGTTGGCAATGCCAAGCGCAGCACAAGGGCAGCCGCGCCCGAACATCTCTGCGCAGGTTTACAACTACAACGAGCCTGCCTCGCTGCCGACATCGTACGCGGCTGTTTTCGCGCCCGCCAATCCTAATCCGCTCGTGCGCCTTGAGGTGGAAGGCAATAGCGCCGTGCGCTTCTCGCCGAATGGTCGCTGGCTGGCGACCGTCTTCGGTGCGGATACCACTGGCAGCGCCAAGCTCACCTATGGGCAGATCGGCGGCAACACTTTTGAGATCACCTCAGAGCCGACTTTCGGTATCGTCGGTCCAATCTTCAGCCCTGACTCGGCTTATCTGAGCTACACCTTGACCAGCTTTGAGCGCCTGCGCTGGGAATTGGCGATCATTGACCTAGCAGGCAATCAGCGCATGACGTTCGTCGGTCCGCTCGTCTTCGATCGCAGCGATATCATCGGCACGCCTGCCGTCATCGGTTGGAATGCAGACCGCACGCGCGTCTATATCGTCGGTTACGGTCCGCACAGCGCCGAAACCGTGCCATTCGAGCTTGACCTGAGTCCGTTCGTCTACGGCAATGCCACGCCATACGAACTGCCCGCGTTGCGCCCGCTGATGCCGCGCAACGCGCTGCGTCCGCAGATGACGTATGCCGTCTCCGACGATGGCGCGCTGATCGCCTATCTGTTCAGCGAGCCGACGCGCGTGGTGACCAATTTTGCAGGCTTCGGCGATCCATTCGCAGGCATCGGCTTGCTGCAAGTCGCCACAGGTCAAAATAGCATCCTGCTGAGCGCGCCTGCAGATGAGGCGATTCTAGGCATGAGCTACGCCACTGACGCTAACGCGCTCTATTACGTGACGTCGCGCTACGTTGAAGAGCCTTCCATCGGCATTGGCGTGCCGATTGGCGCACGGCTGTTCCGCTACGATCTGGACGCGCGCCAAAATAGCGGCGGCAATCAGCTCGCGCCCGATCCAAGCATGAGCATCTCGTCCTTCGCCGTGTGCGGCGATAACGTCTTCTACGTGGCGAGTCAGCTCGGCAGCGCCGATTACATCCTCTACAGCGCTTCGCTGGTCAATTTGAGCCAACCGACAGCGCTGTTAGGCGGTCAATTTGGCGTGAACTTCAGCGCTTGCGTGCCTTGAGATTCAGCTGGCGGTCTGCGCGCCGCGCCCTAGCTGGATCACATACATGCGAATGGCGCGCTCGCCGGGCAGCTGCGGAAAATTCTCAGGATGATAGGGCGGCAAGTCAGGCGGCGGCACGCGCAGCGCGCGCAGCACGGCGCGCGCACGCTCCAGTTCCCACCAACGGCTGAACGGCGCGCCTTCGCGCCAAGCCTGCCGATAAGCGTCCAGCGCAGCCGCCTCAGCGCTCGCCGCCTCGCCGAAGGTCAGGTGAACCTGCGCAGCGGCTAACGATGGCACGCCTTGTGCCAATAGCGCGTATGCCTCATCACGCCGACCTTGCAGCGCGTAAGCGCGCGCCAAGCCGCCGCGATACTGAGCGATCAAATTGGCGTTATTCTCCGCCATGCGCAGCGCTTCCTCAAAGAAGCGCTCAGCGGCGTCAGGGCGCGCCATCAAGCTGAGCGCAAACTCGCCCCAGAGCGCGTGAATGGCGCGCTTCTCGGCAACTGCGTCGCTCTGAACGGCAAATTCCCACGCCAAGTTCAGCGCGCCGCTCGGATCCTGCCCTTGCTCCAAGAGCATCTGCGCCACAAGGCGCTCAGCGGTCGCTTGGCGCGCCACAGTGCGATAGCGCGCAGCGCTATGGCTGAAGGCTTCGTACGCTTCTGCAGCCGCTGTCCACTGCCCTATTTCCACATAAAGGCGCAGCAGGACGAAATTCGCTACAGCTTGATTCTCGACATCGCCAATGGCAGTTGCCAGCTTGCGCGCCAGCTCAAAGACGCGCACGCGCAACGCGCACTGTTCTTCAAGCAGACCGCCATAGTTCACCAGCGCTGTGCATAGCCAATGCGGCTCTCTCGCCTCGATAAACAACGGCAAGGTCTGCTCTAGCAGGTGCCGCGCTTCCGCAAGCCGATCCAAGCCGCTGAGCGCAAGCGCCATCTCGTTGCCGATATAAGCGCGCTCCTTGACCGAGCTGAGCGCAGGCGGCGCCTGTATGCCATCGCGGAAAAACGGCAGCAGCAATTGCAGGACAACCTGCGCGTCGGCTAGGCGCGTGAGCAACGGCTTGCTGAGCTGCTCGCGATAGAACAGCGCGGCAGGCACGGTTTCCTCAGCGCTCAGCCGTGTCACATACAGCTCAATGGCAGCGCGCAGATCGCTCTCGTCGTACAGAATTTCAGGTATCTCAGCCGCTAACGGCTCAAGCGCGCGCCGCGCCGTGTTGAGCGCCGCCTCGCGCTCTTCTTCAAGCCATGTCGCTTGCACTGCGCTGCGCACAAGCGGATGCAACGCATAGCGATTGGTGGCGCGATCCCAGAGCAGCAGGGCGCGCCGCTCAAGGTCGGAAAGAACGGTGTGCAAGCGCGCTTGCGCAGCAGCGTCAGGCTGTTCTGAACGCGCCTGTGGCATCTCGGCAGAACGCGGCAGTTCAATGTAAAACGCGCTATGGCGCAAGAACATGGCGTGTGGCACAGGAAAACGCAACGCGCTCAGATAGTGCAGCAGCGCCCGTCCGTCGCGTGCCAACTCAGCCACAGCGACTTCAACGAGCGCTGCGACCTGTTCTGAGCGTGTCTGTGCGCGCTCGAACCTTTCCGCGTGCGCTTGCCACCATGCATCGAAGCCGCTCGGATGCACATTGCCATTCTCAGCCGCCATGCAGAGCAATAGCGGATGCCGTCCCAACGTCGTCGCGCACTGCTGAAGCCTCTCTGCTCCGCTGTACAGGATGAGCTGTGAGAGCAACTGCTCAGCATCGGCGGCTGAGAGCGCGCTGAGCGCCATATGTTGCACGTCCAATCTATAGCAGTAGACGCTCGGAAGCGCTGATGCGATCAACAGCGTCTTGAGCTGCGCAAAGGTTGGCAAGGCGCTCAGGAAAGCGAGAATCTCAGCATTGGCAGGCAGCACTTCATCCGAGCGACTCAACAGCTGCTGAGCGTTCTCCAGCACCAGAAGCGCGCGGCGCTCAGCCAACGCGCGCAAAAGTGCGCTCAGACGTTCAGGGCGCGGCAGCTCGTTCACAGCGCTGAGCGGCAGCTGACCGAAATAGGCGAGCGCGTGCCGCACAAAATTGGCGAAGCCGCCATTGCTCTCAGCGAAATCCCAGAGCATGATCGGCTGATCGGGCGTGTTCAAGCGCTCTTCCAAGAGCCAATGCCAAACCAGCGCGCTCTTGCCAACTCCATCTTCGCCTGTCAACGCCAGAACAGGCGCGCCGCGCTCCAGCCAAGCGCGCAAGGCGTTCAGCTCAGCAGCGCGCCCGACCAAGCGGCGCGTCAAGTAGTGTGGATGCGCCAGATACGGCGCAGGCTGCGCAGGAATTTGCTGAGTGTGAGGCGCGTGCAAGTTGAGCGCTGCTGCTGGATCGGGCAAGGGCAGCAGCGCGGCAAGACGCCGCACGATCAAGGCGCCGAGTTCGTCGGGCGTCCTGAACGGGATGATCTCGCAAGGTTGTTGATAGTTTTGCAGCAGGTCGGCGTTGACGAACAGGAAGGTCGGCAGTTGACGGTTGAGCGCTTGGCGAATGGCGCTCTCGGCGCGGATGCTCGGCAAGTGTGCCAACACTTCCACGTAAGCGTGCGCCGCTTCAAACGACGGCTTCAAATCGCCTGTCTCAGGCGGCAGCAGCGGCAGGAATCCGCAGCGCCACAGCGCGTTGACCACAGTGCGTCGGCTGGATGGCGCGCTTGCGGCAGTCACACCAACTAGGATGGTCGAGTCGGGCGCAAGCTGAGCGGTTGTGAGCGAAGCATTCGCAGATATCGTCCGATCAGACACACATACTCCATTGATCTGCCAGAGTAAGCACACACTCACGGACAGTTTATCATGATTTTGGCTTGCGCGACTATGTCCAAGATTGCGGACGGCAATTCGCTCTGAAAAAGGCTTCTGCTAGGCGCATAAACCGTGCAGCAGCATATCCGCCAGTGATTCTGCCACTTGCTGCGCTGAGAGCCTGCCATTCGGCTTGTACCAATGGCGCATGGCGTTCATGGCGCTCAGCAAATGCAGCGTGGCAAGGCGCGTATCCAGCGCGCGGCACGCGCCGCTGGCGATGCAGGCTTCCAAAAGCGCTTGGAATTGCTTTTCATAGGCGTCGCGGCGCGCCATGAACTGGCTGCGGCGCGGCTCGCTCAGATGTCGCCACTCGTCAAAGTAGACTGCCGCTGCGCCAAGATGCTCAGTGATGACCAGCAAGTGCGCGATCATCGCAGCGCGCAGCCGCTCGTAAGGCGTGGCAGGCTGCGCACAGACTGCCTCAAGCGCGTTGAAGAAGGCATCGGTCGCTTCGTTTGCGATGCTCCACAGCAAGTCTTCCTTGCCTTTGATGTGCGCATACAAGCTGCCGCCGCCTTTGAGCTGCATCTCATCGGCGATATCGCGCATGGAAGTTGCCAAGTAGCCTTTGTCGCGGAAAAGGCGCTCGGCAACGGCGCGCATTTGTGTGAGACGGCGCGAGTTTCTCTGTGTGGCGGACATAAATTCGCTGCCAAATGAACGTTTGTTGAGAGATTGTAACATATTTTAGCGCTCGGCAAGGTCTGCTGCTTGCGATCACGGACAAGGCAGTCGCCATAGCTCGACGTAGTCCGCGCCATCAGGCAATAACAAGCGCTGACCGCTCGCTGAGTCGTAGAGACCTGCCAACAGACGCACATTGCACTGCTCAGGCAGCTGCACTGCGAACCAATCGCCGATGATGCGCTCTTCCGCGTCCTGCCAGCTCGTTGTTGGACGCTTCGCCTTAGGCGCGCCGTCTTGCTGCGCCAACACTTGGCGCGAGTCGAGCGGCGTCAGGTGCAGGTAGAGCGAGTAATCGCGCTGCGGCTGCACTTTTGCCTGCCAATAAGCGCGGACGCGCACGGTTTGTCCACCGCGCACAAGGTCAATGCCTAGCAGATTGATCTGATCGCCAAAATTTGCCTCAAGCGGCGTTTGTATCGGCTTGGTGCTGAAGACAACCGTCTCTGGTCCGCGGCGGCGCGGCGGCGCAGCGAAAGTCTTCAAGCGCAGCATTTGATCGAGATAGGCGCGTTGCGCAGCATCGGCGCGGCGCACAAAATCCGCGCTGAGCAAGGCGTAGGCAATGCCGCGCTCAGCGCGCCAATACGTCAGCGGCTGCTCAGTGAAGTTGCCCCGATAGACAAGCCAATTGAACCATTGCGCGCCTTGCAAGCCGCCCCAGAATGGATTGAACGTCTTCTCATGCTCAATTGGCACGGCAACCCAGCCTGCTTCAAGGTTCACATCCGCCCATTGCCGCAGCTCAGTCCGCCAGTCGGGATAGCCGCGCTCTTCGACGAGCGCCAGTGTGTCGCGTGCGCTTGGCAAAAGCGCGAACGCGATCCACGCGACGATCGCAGCGCTGTACAGGGAGCGCGGCGCTCTGCCGCTTGGCAGGACGCGCCAAATTTGCACTGCGGACATGCCGATCAGGACGCACAGCGCCGTTGTGGCAGGCAATGTATCGCGTATGCGATGCAGCGCGATCGCAGTGAACGACGCCATGATCCAAGGCGTGGCAAATACGGCGATCAGACACAACAAAATCGGGCGCCAATCTAGGCGCGCTGAGCGCGCTGCCAACCACGCGACCGCGCCGCCGATCAGCCAAGCGAGCGCCGCCAATTCCTGCACAGGCACAAACACATAGCGGATGTTGTTCAGGACGCGCTGCACATCGGTCAGGTTGTAGAGCATACTCTGCGCGCCTTCGCGCCGAATGATGCCGATCTCAGACTCAGGTAACGAGTCTTCGTAAGGCGTGAGCAGACTATCTGCGCGGAAAACGCCTAGCACCAGAAAAGCCGTGAGCGCTACAATGCCTAGCTGCCCTGCCAGCAGACTCAAGCTGAGTCGCCTATCGCGCAGCCCGAACAAAAGCGCCGTCACGCCTGCCAAAAGCGCAGGCACGACCATCAGTTTGATCAGGACGGCTAATGCTCCTACGAGCATGGCGAGCAACGCAAAGTGCGGACGCTCACGGCGCAATGCTGTGATTGAGAGCCATAGCGACCATGCTGTTGTGAAGTATACAAACGGATCAGTTGTTGCATAGACGCTGTGCGAGACCACGAGCGGCGAGCTGATCCATGCCGCGCCTGCCACCAGTGATGCCCAATCGCCTGCCGCCTCGCGCGCTGCGCTGAAGATGAGCCACAACGTGCCTGCGCTGACTGCCACGGCGATCCAGCGCATGACGTTCACTGTCTGGCTCATCTCAGGCAAGCCGAGCCATCCCAGAAGCTGCGCGACGATCAGCTCGAGCGCGATGTAGGCAGGCGGATAGCCGCGCATGTAGCTGCCCATCTCAAAATTGCCGAGCCAAACCTGCCCTGCCAAGTAAAAAGCAGGCTCGTCGGGATGATCCACGTAAGGCAAGCTGAAAGCGTGGCTATGCAACAGCATAGCCACATGCAGCGTCAGCAACGCAAGACGGAGCAGCGTGAAGCGCTTTGTCGTCATTCAGAACAGGCGCGTGATCTCAAAGATTTGCCGTATTTGCACATTCAGGGCATCGGCATTTGGCGCGGGCAGCTCAAATAGCTGCTGCATGTGGCGCATCTGCGGCAGCAGCTGCGCAACGCTGACGCCATGCATCTGCTCAAAATCTTGCACAGGCGTTTTGCCTACCAGCAAGCCTTTGATGGCGAGCGAAGCATTTGCGCCCAGCCGCATGTAGAGCTGGAAGAGCGTCGGGAAATATTCGGCGATCAGCATCAGGCGAATTGCGTTCGGCAAAAACACTTGGTCAGCCGCATAACGCTCAAGATAGATCACATACCGATTCAGAATGCGCTTGATGCGGCGCGGATTGTTGAATTTGCACTCGGTTAGCGCGTCGCTCAGTTGGTCGAAGGCGTGCCTATGGCTGTTGCCGACGAGCTTCTCGCGCTGATGATGCACGAAGCGCTCCATTGCGCTCTTATCAAGGTCAATCTCAGGCACGTAGAATGCGTAGTTCAGAATTTTCTCCAAGTACTCGCGTCCGTCAATGCCTTCGCCGCCATATTTGCGCCGAATGGTCTGATAGACGACGCGACCGTTGATCGCCAGCACGAAGATGCAGTTCGGTACGCTCAGATGATGCTTGATGCTCTCCAAAATGCTGATCGTGGTCTCAGGCAAGCAGCGATCCAGGTCGTCCACAAGGATCAAGAAGCGGACGCGATCTGCATCCGCTGGACCGACCAGTCCTTCAGCATAAGCGCTGAGCAGATCGCCGAACGCTGAGGCGAATTTGCTCACGCTGTCCGTCCAGCCGCTGAGTACGGCGTCCACTTCGCTCAAGGCGCTCTCTTGCGCCTCGCGCACTTGCTTGAGCGACTCTTCGAGCAAGCGCGGATCGACTGCACCGCCTGTCAGATTCCTCAGAAGCGCTCTCAAGCCGACCTGCCCGACTGCCAACAGGCTGGTCGCGACAACCGTTTGGAAGGTAGCCTTGATAGCGTCTTTTTTATCTTCAGGGACATCGCGCTCATACTGCTGCTTGATCGCGTATAGCAGCGGATAGACGATGTGCGCCTCGTTCTCATACTTCCAAGCGTCAAACCAGATTGGCACGAAGATTTCCCTGCCGTCAGGAAAGCGCCTGATCGCGCCTGACTCATCGCGGAAACGCGCTTCGAGCAGGCGCAACACAGAAGTCTTACCTGTTCCCCAGTCGCCAAGCACGCCGTAGACAAATGGCGTCTGTGTGGCGCGCACGGCGCTTTCGATCAAGTCTACAAACTGCCTGAATTGAAACAAATCTTCGCTGCTATTCGAAATAGGCTTGTCGGCAATGAAACGCATGAGAAAACTCCTCAGGCTGGCTCAGGTTGCGAGATGACTATAACGGGATCGCCAACGCGGATCAAGCCGCCTTTCACAACGCGACACATGAAGCCGACTCGCCCTATTGCTGCGCTCGGCAGACGGCTGTCCAACTCGGTCAGTTGCTCGCATGGCTCGCGCAGCGCGCGCAACAAGATGACCGCCTCATCGCCGATTTGCAAGTGTGTGCCTGCAGGCAGCTTGCGCAGGTCAATGCCGCTGATGATCAAATTTTCGCCCAACACGCCGACGCCCGTCGGATAGCCTTCAGCGGCTAATTCGGCGAGCGTGATATCGTCCATCACGTTCAGATTGCGCTTCGGATTGCCGCCTTTGCGGTCGCCTTCAATGCCGTAATCGGCGATCAGGCGCGCTTCTTGCAATGCTACGCGCTGATAGCCGCGTGGCGCGTGCGGTGCGTCTTTCGGCTTGTAAACGATGCTCTTCAGAGTGCCTGTGATCATAGAGGTCGCTCACTTTCGCTCAGATTGTGCCTAATCTTAGCACAACTGGCGCGATCTAGCAGAGATCAGCTTTCGCCGATCTCTTGCTGTGAGCGTGTGAGCGCGTCTCTATGCCATCGGACCAGTGCCGGGCAAGTAGTAGACATCGGCAGGCGCGCTGCGCGCTGCGACGTAATCGAGCGGCTCATCGCCGATGTTCTCAGGCGTATGCACCACGCCAGGCGCAATGTAGACGAAGTCGCCGGCTTGGCAAATGACCTCATGCTCAAGGTGAGGACCGTAGTAGACTTTCGCCTTGCCGCTGATGACGTAGATGGCTGTCTCAAAAGGATGATAGTGCGGCTCAGCCTTCAAGCCGGGCGCCAATGTGCCGTGCGTCATGCTGATGCTCTGCGCGCCTGTTGTCTCGCCAGTGATGCCCCATTGCCGCATGAAGCCATGATGCGTATCGCGCACGCCTTCATCAGGATGAATGACCAACAACTTGGTTCTATCGTGTGTATCGCTCAACGGAATACCTCCAAAGGAATTTGCTACGCGCTCATCATAGCACTATCTGCGATCAGAATGGTGTATAAACTCGCCAAAAAGTCGTCAAGGTTGTGCAGGCAAGGTCTCAGCGTCGCCATGCGCTGACGCCTGACCGCCGCTCGAGAGTGATTTCGTGCGCTGACGCATCCGCGCCGCTTTGCTCTGCAGCTCTTTGAAGAACTCGCTATCCGTGATCTCTGCCACAGCGCGGCTCTTCTTCGCCTCGTCAATCTCAATGCGCAGCTCCTGCACTTCTTGCTTGAGCGTCTGCTCGCGGATGATGACCTGCTCGCCCATCGCTTGGAAAGTGCGCGCCAGTTGCCCAAATTCATCCTCACGCATAGCGATTGGCGCGAGCGCAGCAGGATCGAACGCCTCAGAGCGCTCGCTGAGCGCCTGCGCCGCTCTGACCAACGCGCCGATCGGCACGACCACGCGCTGCGCCGCACGCCGACCTGTCACGGCGGCGATCACAATCGCCAGCACCAGCACTGCCAACGCGATGACCGCCGTCCACAGCGCGAATTCCAGCGCATTCAGCACGTTGCGCTCCGCGACAATCACAAAGGTCTGGTTGCCATACGTGCGCGTCGTCCAAGTGACCACGACCGTAGGCGCCGATTCGCCCGCGCCGATGCCGCTCAGGGCAGGACGTTGATAGCGCTTCTCTTGCAGCACGATGGATGGATTCAAGTGCGCTACAATACGCCCGGAAGCATCCGTGATGAAGACATTCTCGCCTGCATCCAGCTGAACAGCGGCTACCAAGTCCCAGATCGGCTTGAAGCGCACATTGGCGATCAGGACGGACGTGGCGACGCCGTTTTGTGGATTGATGATCGGGACGCCAATCAGCATCGAAGGCTGACCTGTCTCGTCGTCAATCAAGATGTCGCTGTAGTACGGCTTCCGCTCAGCGCGCGCCAACGAGAAGACATCCGAGCCTGCCCAGTTGACCAAGCGGAGCGGATCAAGCACGTTCAGACGCGAGAGATAGACCAGCTCTGCGCCGTTGTTATCCGCTAAGATCAGCTCCTGAAAGACGTGCGGATAAGACGGCAAGCGCGCCAGCAGATTTTGGCGCTGAAAATTGGTCATGCCGCGCATCTCTCTCGCCGCCGTCTGCAGCTCGGCTTCCAATTTGCTGAGAAAAGCGTTCAGCTCAGTCGAGACGCGCTTCGCCACTTCGATCTGCTTGCTGAGCGCTTGATTGAACTGAAAACTGAAGCTGACCAAGACCAAGACTAGTCCGACCAAAAGCAGCGGTCCAACTGCTACAGTGATGTAGGAAAGCGGCAAGCGCCTGCGAATGCTCTGTCTCATGCTCATCATCCTTCAGAAGGTGCGCTCAGTAGCGGTAGGTGACGGCACAAGCGTCGGCGCGGCAGTCGGTTGCGGCGCTTCAGGCGAGAGAATAACGCTCGGATTGCCGTAAAAAATGCGGTCTGCCTGTTCGATCAGCTCGTCGGGCAGCACCAGACCGATCGCCTGTGCCGTGCCGACGTTGATCGCCAATTCAAACTCAACGGTCTCAACAGGCAAATCGCCCGGGCGCACGCCGCGCAACACCTGATCGACAAGGCGCGCCGCTTGCCTGCCGAGCGAGAAGAAGTCGAAGGCGAAGGCGATCAAGCCGCCCTGCGCCACTTGCGAGATGATCGGCACGGACATCGGCAGCTTGCGCGCTAGCGAGACGCTCAAGAAGTTCGGCGTGCCGCTGACCAAACGCGAGGCGATCAAGTTATCGGCGAGAACGTGGATCGCGTCTATAGCATCAGGCATCTCGACCAGCGCAGCGGTCACAGCGGCATCGTCAGGGCAGGCGCGCTCGACGATTTGGACGTTGTATAGCTCAGCAACTTTTTTGACGATGTCCAGGTTGATCACAGCAGCGCGGTCGTTTGGATTGAATGGCACGTAGACGCGCTGAATATCAGGCTTGGCGCGCAGCAACCACTCAAAGCGCTTCGCCTCGTGAACGCCGTGCCGAATGCCTGTGATATTGCCGCCCGGCTGCCGAATCGACTCGACAATGCCCGCGCCGAGCGGATCGAGGACGCTGGCGAAGACAATCCGCTTGCGCTCGCCTGCCACACGCTTGGCAGCTTGCGCCGCCGGCGTGCTGATGGCGAGGATCAAGTCAACATCAGGCGCTAAGAAAGCGGCAGCTAGGCTATCCAGCTTGTCAATCGTGCCTGCTTCAAGGTAGGTGTACTTGACATTCAGCCCTTCGCGATAGCCGAACTCCGCCATGCCTTGCTTGAAGCCTTCGAAGACAGGCACGAGCAGCGGCGAGAGATTCATGACGCCGATGTGTAGCATCCGCGCTTGCGTTGTGCAGCTCGTCAGCACTGCAGCACACATGAGCAGGGCAAAAAGTGCGCACAAGGCGCGTCGCGCTTGCCAACTTGACGCTTTTCTCATGCCTATCATCCTCTGATGTCGTTCAGCCTGATGTGATGCCGCCTAATGATATAACGCTTTCAGCCGCTGCGCCAAATCATCCAACCGATTTTGAACCGCTGATCTTTGCGTCAGAAGGCGCGGGCAGTTTTTGTAATATCTTATGACGTTATTTTTGACGTCAATTTTCGGTATAATGTAGCGTAGTTGCGCGAAGCAACGAGAAACATCGCTCAACGCAAAGTATCGGAGGATGTTAGAATGCGGTCATCACGTTTCGTGCCAGCATGGATGGTCTTCTTAGTCTGCAGTCTGTTGTTGATGAGCGTCGGGCTGGCGATGCGCGTCGAAGCTCAACAGAATTTCGCAGGGTCGCTTGTGCCTGTGTCAGGTTTAGTGCAATATCGCGCCAGCGGAGCGCAGGACTGGATCACGCTGCGCGGACGGCAGAACATTCGCGTCGGCGATCAGATTCGGACAGGCGCTGATGGCTTTGCGCAGCTCAACGTCGTCTCAGGCATTGCGCTGGATATCTACCCGACATCGCTTCTGCAAATTGGCGTGATGCAACAGCGCGCTGAGCGCGGCGTTCTCGTTTCCATCGAGCAGATCGTCGGCAAGACGCTCAGCCGCGTGGATCGTGCCTTGCGCCCTGAAGATCGCTTTCAAGTTGTGCTGCCAACTGCTGGAATCACGGTGGAAGGCACGCAATTTTGGTCATTGGTTGCGCCAAACGTACACGCTTCCATCATGAGCCAAGAAGGCGAAGTGCGCATCATCAGCGCGGACGGTCAGGATGTGCGCGTAGACGAAGAGCGCTTCGTGTTCATTGATTTCCAACTACCAAACCCGCCGCCGAGTACTTGTACGAACGAGTTGCGCCGAGCTAGCACCGCCTCGCTCGTCTTTATGCCGCTCAACGCTGCACGCGAGCAAGCTGCGCGTAACTTCCTCACCGATATCTTCATCAGCAACCAAAATCCGTTCATTCGCGTCTTCATGCGCGAGCTGCTCGGTCTAGAGGCGAAAGATGACGCTGCCTTGAGCGCTGAGGAAGACGAGCAGGCATTGCAAGAGATTCTTGAAGCAATTCGCAACGCTGATCTCTCAAATCTTGACCTGAACGATCTGCTAGCGCGCTATCGCACATATTGGCTATCCACTTATCGCAGCACGCTCAGGAATCCGATTGCGCCTGCCACATGCGGCAACATGCGCCAAGACGCAGGTGAGACCGCCGAAAATTGCCCAACTGATTTCAGCGAAATGGCATTTTGCGGCAACAACATCTGCGAGACGGATCGGCGCGGCGCGGCTGAGTCTGTCGTCAACTGCCCAGCGGATTGTCTGCCACCAGAAGCGCTCGCGCTCAGCTGCATCGCCCGCTCCAGTCAGGTGTTTGGCTTAGCCACTGAAGTGCCGCCGCCAACGCCGCCGGGCGGCTTCACGGCAAACACGCCAACGCCAACGCCCATTGTGCCAATCGGCACTGTGACGCCAACGCCTTCACAATGAGCAAGTTGACAGGCAGCGTGCGCTGCCTGTCAACTTTATATTTTTCTACTGCTGCGTCGCAGCGTCGAAGACAATTTCAATCTGCTGATCGGTGAGCAGGTTGAGCCGAAACTCAACAATCGGCGCATCCAGCGAGAACACGTCTAGCGGCTCGGGCGTGACGCTGATGATGCGGCTGCCAACAGGCAGTGTTATCTGCACGTTGGCGCGCTCAGCGCGCGTGCCAAGCTGTTTTTGGATGCGCAACTGGTAGCGCTGATAGAGACCGTACTCTTGCACAGCGTTCGGCACGCTATATTCAAACTCAAGGCGAATTTGTTCATCGAACGGCACGACGAAGCCTGTGGCAAAGATCGTGTGTCGTCGCCGATCATCCACTGTGATTGGCGACTGCAAGTTGGCAGCGCGCACCAACTGACTGCCAACAGGCACGTACAGCTGCATCAGGCTGAAATAGTCTTTCTGGCTGCCGTAATGCTCAGGCGCCACGGCAGGATCAGCGGCGGCGAGCTGCGCTGAGTACTCATAATCCAGCACGGCGCGGCTTTTCAGCGAGCGGTCCGCTTGAATGGCTGCGCTATAGGTGATGGTGCGCACCACTGAGCTGTTCGATTTGTTGCCCATGTTGCTATCTACGACCATCAGATAGTCAGCTGTGCCATCAGCTTGTGTGCCTGTCCAGCCGAGCAGTTCAGCGGTCGCTTGCACGTCAGGATTGGTGAAGTATAGGATCAAGTGTTTCTGCTCAAAGGCGCGGATGGCTGCTGTCAGCAGCGCCATGCTGCGCTCTGTTGAGAGATTTTGCCATTCACTCATCACCTGGCGGTAAATTTGCGCCAGAAAGTCTTTATGCTCAAGCTGATTGTTAGCGCGCACGCCATAGATCACCTGACGGAAAGTAGCTGCGTCTATGGTGCGTCCATCGGCAAGCTGCACCTGACCGAGCGCTTCTAAAAGCATTTGGAAGCCTGTCAAGTCAAGCGCAATGACGGCGTCTATTGGCGTGCGTGGATTTTCACCTTCTTCGTAATACCAGATAGCCATGCGCGCTGTGCTGGGAAAATCTGCATACCAACTGCCGCTCCACGCTGACATGATCGGCGTCGGCGATTTAAACCACCACGATGGCACATCGAGCGTTGCCGCTAGCTCGTCGGGCGGCGGATTCGGACTCAGGCGGCTTGTGCCGTTGTAGTCATAATCTACAATGCGGAATTGGCGCACGCGCAGCCAACCGTACGTGCTGATGTAGCCGCCTGAAGGACGTAACTCGTCGTTATTTTGCGAGAGCAGCAGATAATTTTTCGGCGCGTCAAGCGCGAAGGCTTCCGTGATGAGCGCAGGCAAGCCGAGCAGGACGCCATTGACGCGCTCTAGCAAGGCATGGTAGCGCACCAGCTGGCGGTAATCGCTCAGCAAGTTCTGCGGCAGCTTCGCCAAGCCGATCTCTTGAATGCTCGCTTGCGCAGCCGCCAACTGTGTTTTCGCCGTCTCAAAACGACCTTGTGCGGCGCGCAGCAACTGAATCAAGCGCTCGTCAAGGCGTTCTTGCGCTAGGAGCGCCTCAGGCTCTCGGCTGCGCGCCAACAAAATGAACACTGGACGCGCGCCTTCGAGGATACTTTGCGCGGCACTGCTCATGCTCTGCGCTGCATCGAGACCTTTGAGCAGAATTTCTACATCGCTGACCGCCGAAGCAGCCACTCTGAGCAGTCTGGTTTGTTGTTGCGCACGGCTCAAGGCTGCGCTCAGGTTGTTCACACTCGCTTGCAAGCGCTCGAAATCGTTCTCTGATAGCTCAGTGAACGAGCGTGCGCTCAGCGTCGTGAGAACGCGCTCCAAGCTGGCGAGCGTCTCGCGCACGCGCGCATAAGAATCGGCGGCTAAGACAGCGACTGCCGCGCTTGGCACAAGAAGCGCCAAGACCAAAACGACTAGGATCAGCTGCCAAGGCAACGCCTTGAAAAAACGCCGCACGCGGCGTGGAATCAACGATCGGCGCTTGCGCCGCCGATGTTTAGTGACGTGAGCGATCTCTGCTTCAGGCTTGGTTGTCTTCTCTTGAGCGACCATGCGTCACCTCTGTTGAACGTCGTTAGCGCGCACGTTGATCGGCGGCAGGTTGCCTTGCGGCGAGTCATAGCGCGTGTAGCCGTAGTAATAGTAATAACCATAGCCTGCGTCGCGATCTTGCGCCTTCAAGCGGTTGATGACAACGCCCAGTAGCGGCAAATCGAGATTGGTGAACTGCTGTGCAGCGCGCACAGCCGCGCCGCGCCGCGTACGCCCTGACTCAACGACCAGAATGCTCTTCGCGTTGGTCAAGCGCGCCACGACTGTGGTATCTGTCACCACGAGGATTGGCGGTGTATCAATCAAGATGACATCGTACATGCCGCTTTGGACGAGCAGCTGCATCAGTGTGCGCGTCTGAGGCGAGTCGATCAATTCAGAAGCGCTGCTCGGCGCGTTGCCGCTCGGCAACAAGCTCAAGTTCGGTATCTCTGTCTTGTGGATCAGGCGCGGCGCTTGCTGTGCAATTTGATCGCGCAAGGCTTCACTATCAAGATGGCTGTTCATCTCACGTTTGCGCCAGATTTCTGCCAAGCCTGAGGTGTTGGGAACGTTGAAGATGTTGTGCTGGACAGGACGGCGCAGGTCAAAATCAATCAGCAGGACGCGCATGCCTGTCATCGCAAAAGCGACAGCTAGGTTAGCGATAGTCACGCTTTTGCCTTCTGAAGGATTTGGACTAGTCACCACGTAGACGCGGCAAGCCGTCTCGTCCAGATTCTCGCGAAAGAGGATATTGACGCGCAGCGCGCGATATGCCTCTGCAATGGTTGAGCGCGGCTGTGTCCACGCCACCAGCTTGTTTTTATAGCCGCGCTTGCTGCCAAACGGCGCGATGGCGCCCAAGAGTGGCACGTTCAGCAAGGGCATGATTTCCGCAGGTGAGCGCAGACTATCGCTGAGATACTCAAAAAGTAGCGCCGCGCCAAAAGCGACCACAAGTGCTGCAATCGCAGCTGCAATCATGCTCGGAAGCGGATTATCGTTCGAAGCGCGTGTTGGAATTTGGGCAGGCTCGACCACGCGAATGAAATTGACCGTGCCGCGTTGCTGAATCTCAGCTAGTGTGCGCGTCATGCTGGCAAGATTACTTTGCGTCACGTTGATCTCGCCGATCAGCTCGCTGCGGCGTAAAGTTAGCACAACACGCTCTTCCTCACCAATCTCATCGCTGCTGAGCGCCGCTTCAATTACGTTGAGCTCGTCGCGAGCGCGCTGTAGTTGTGCCTGTGCGGCTTGCACTTCGGTTTGCAAGATTCGCGCCTGCTCTTGCTGCTCGCGCGTCAGTTCCGTTGGGCTGTTGGCGATCAGTTGGGCTGCTAACTCATTAGCCAACTCAGCCGCCAAAACAGGATCAGAGTAACTGACCGTCAGCGTCAAGAACGAAGTGCCAGAGGTGAGCTGACCAACAAAGAGTGTGGCAAGCGTCTCTGTATCGAAAGGCAGTTTGAGCTTATCAATGACTGCCTGTAAGATCGGACGAGTTTTCAGCAGCGTGATGTAGCTCTGCGAAAGCGCCGCTGAAGCCTGGATCATGTTAGGGCTTGGGTCGGTCAAGCCGAGGTAGTTGCCCAACTGCAAGAGCGTGGTAGCTTGATAAATGGCAGGCTGTGTGCGCACCACAACAAAAGCAGCGCTGCTGGCGACAACGGCAGCAGCGATGAGCAGCCACAGCCAGCGTCGGATCAAGCGAAGATAGCTGCTGAGTTCCATAGGCAGTCTGCACGGTCTTCCGTGCTAGTTCCTCCATGACCAGTACAGCCGTGATGCAAGAGAAGACAACAACAGCATAACATATATCCAACTTGCCTGTCAAAGGCGTCAATTAAATTTTAGGAGTGTCTAATTCAGCCTTCAACATTCCTCGGTTTCTGCGCGCCTTTGACAAGATTCGCGCGCTGATTTACCATTTGAGAGGCTTGTTCGCTCGCAAAGCGCAGATGACAAAGCGCGTTACTAGGCTGGGGGTGGGAAATTGGTCAGGAAAACGGACATCAAACGCACAAAGATCGTCGCGACCATCGGACCGGCGTCTTCTGACGAGAGCGTGCTGCGCGCCATGATCCGCGCCGGCATGGATGTGGCGCGCATCAACTTCAGTCACGGCGACCACGAGACGCACGCGCGCAACATCGCCCTGATTCGCAAGATCGCCGCCGAAGAAAACGCGGTGGTCGCCATCATGGGCGATCTGCAAGGACCGAAAATTCGCTTGGGCAAGATCATCGGCGAGCCGATTCCGCTCCACGTTGGCGATACGCTCACGCTCACCTCGCGCCCAATGGACGCTGAGGCAGCTGCTGAAGCAGCACAGCAGCGCATTTTTCCGCTGCCGCATCCTGATTTCGTGCGCGACGTGCGCGCAGGTCATCGCTTGTTGCTGGACGACGGCGCGATGGAGTTCAAAGTGCTGACGGCGACAAGCACTGATCTGCTCTGCGAAGTGATGGTGGACGGCAAGCTGCAATCGCGCAAAGGCGTGAGCGCGCCTGAATCGCGCTTGACGCTCTCAGCGCTGACCGATAAAGATCGCGAGGACGTGAAATTCGCCCTTGAACACAAGCTGGACTACATCGCCATGTCTTTTGTGCGCTCGGGCAAGGATATGGACGAGCTGCGCTGGCTGTGCCGTTATCTGAACGCCGACGACGTGGCCCTCATCGCCAAAATTGAGAAGCACGAGGCGCTTGAAGCCTTCGATGATATTTTGCGCGCCTCAGATGGCATCATGGTGGCGCGCGGCGATCTAGGCGTCGAGACGCCTGCTGAGGAAGTGCCGATCCGTCAAAAAGAGATCATCAGGCGCTGCAATGAGGTCGGCAAGCCTGTCATCACTGCCACGCAGATGCTGCAATCTATGGTGGATAATCCGCGACCGACGCGCGCCGAGGCAAGCGACGTGGCAAATGCCATCTTCGACGGCACAGACGCGGTCATGCTGAGCGGCGAGACAGCCTCAGGCAAGTTCCCTGTGATCGCCGTTGAGACCATGACGAACATCGCTGTGATCGCGGAGCGCAACTTCGATCGCGGCGCGCGCTCGGATCGCGTGGAACGCGCGCTGTTGGCGCTCGGCGAGGCGCGCCAGCTGGGCAGCTTAACGGGCGAGAGCTTCGCTGTGGCGACCAGCCGCACTGCCAGCGTCTTGGCAGACGTGCTGAACGCGAAAGCGATTGTCACCACCACATGGACGGGCTCAACGGCGCGGCAAGTGGCGCGCACGCGCCCAAAGACGCGCATCCTGTGCGTGACGCCTAACGAGACGACCTTGCAGCGCATGGCGCTCGTCTGGGGCGTGATGCCGGTTCAAGTGCCTGAGTTCAGCACGATTGACGAGATGGTGCAGACCGTCATGCGCGCCTGCTATGAGCAGGAGTTGGTGGAATTTGGCGACGTGCTGGTGCTGATCGCAGGGATGCCTTTTGGCGCAGGCAGTCACGCCAATTTCATCAAGATACACCGCGTAGGTGAGCATGGCGAAGTGCCACAGACGCGCATAGCAGCCGCTGCTGCCAGCGCTAGAGGCAACTGAAAAACGCGAGGCGCAGCGCTGAAAAGCTACGCCTCGTAAGCGTCCACCAGGGCGAAGATGATCTCTCGCGTGAGCGCGTAGACCTTGCGCACGGCGTCGGCGCGTTCGGTCGTGGGACGGCTTATCTCGATGACGCGCATCATGGCGTCTAGGATCAGGTCAGTGAAGGCGAAGAAGCCTTCCACGGCTTCGCTCAGCTTCAGATTTTGACCGCGAATGGTCTCGCCGTATTTCAAGCCTAGCTCGCGCGCTTCGATCAGCGCCTGCTCGGAAGGCGAGCTGAGGTAACGCTGCATAACCTCCATCAGTCGCCGTCCGTACGTGCCAAGCGCCTGACGCGCTTGCGCGTCCAGCTGACGATACCAACTCGCCTCGGCGAAATGGCGTTCAGCGATCTCGAAGCGCACGCGCCCAAGCGCGCTCTGCACTAAGACCTCTGCTTCGAGCGCCGCGCCCGATTGCTGAGCGCTCATCCAGCTCTCCAGATCGGCGACGCGAAAGCGCCGATGCCCGCCCGGCGTGCGCTGCGCAGGCAAGTGACCGTGATCTGCCCAGTTGCGCACTGTGGCGGGATGCACGCCTAAAATCTTGGCTGCCTCGCTCAAGCTCACCCACGTTGTGGTCTCTTCCGCGTTCATAACGCTGCCCTGACTACGCTACTGGATCGCATAGCCGAATTG
>DAOTWB010000083.1:0-2666 GCA_034436235.1 Anaerolineae bacterium | reverse complement strand
GTGCTATCGCTCTTCGAGAAATGCGTGCAGCTCAATCGCAACCTGCCTGACGAAGCGTACATTTACGCCATGAACATCGAAGAGCCGGGCTGGCTGGCAGACTTGGTGGTCTCAGCGCTTGACCTGAGCCTTGAAGAGCGGCAGGCAATGCTGGAAAACGTCGATCCAATCGAGCGCTTGCATCAGGTCAGCATCCTGCTGGGACGCGAGCTGGACGTGCTGGAGATCGAAGAACACATCAACGCGCAGGTGCAGCAGGAAGTGGATCGCAATCAGCGCGAGGCATACCTGCGCGAGCAGATGCGCGTCATTCAGAACGAGCTTGGGCAAGGCGATCCGTTCCAAGAAGAGCTGGAAGAGCTGCGCGAGCGCATTCAAGCGGCGCAGATGCCTGAGGAAGTGGCGCAGAAGGCGCAGAAAGAGCTGGAGCGCCTTGCCGCCATGCCGCCGATGGCGCCAGAGGTCGGCATCATTCGCACGTACCTCGATTGGCTGATCGAGCTGCCATGGTGGCAGGCGACCGAAGATAATCTCGACCTTGAACACGCTGAGCGCGTCTTGGAAGAAGATCACTTCGGCTTGCCGAAGGCGAAGGAGCGCATTTTAGAGCATATCGCCGTGCGCAAGCTGGCGCCTGATAAAATGAAGAGTCCGATCATCTGCTTCGTCGGTCCGCCCGGCACAGGCAAGACGTCGCTTGGGCGCAGCATTGCCAAAGCGCTGGGACGGCAATTCGTGCGCGTCAGCCTAGGCGGCGTGCGCGACGAGGCTGAAATTCGCGGGCATCGGCGGACGTACATCGGCGCGCTGCCGGGACGCATCATTCAGACCATGCGGCGCGCAGGCACGATCAATCCTGTCTTCATGCTGGATGAAATTGACAAGCTAGGGCAGGATTTTCGCGGCGATCCATCGGCAGCGCTGCTGGAAGTCCTCGATCCTGAGCAGAATCACGCCTTCAGCGATCATTACCTCGATGTGCCGTACGATCTCTCGAAGGTGCTGTTCATCACAACGGCGAACTCGCTCCATCCGCTGCCATCGGCGCTGCTGGATCGCCTTGAAGTGATCGAGTTCAATGGCTACACTGATCAAGAGAAATTGGCGATCGCACAACGCTTCTTGATTCCGCGCCAATTGGAGCAGCACGGCTTGGCGAATAAAGGCTTGCGCTTCGATGAAGAGGCGTTGCAAGCGATCATCCGCGAATATACGTATGAGGCAGGCGTGCGCAATCTCGACCGCGAGATCGCCAACATCTGCCGCAAGATCGCGCGGCGCGTGGCGAGCAAACAGACCTACAAGAAGCGGATCACTGTTCAGAGCCTGCCCGATTATCTCGGTCCGCCTGCTTACACGGACGATAAGATCGAGGAAGACGATCAGATCGGCTTGGCGACAGGCGTGGCGTGGACAGAGAACGGCGGCGACGTGATGACCGTCGAGGTGACGCTGATGAGCGGCAAAGGCAACCTGACCTTGACGGGACAAATTGGCGATGTGATGGAAGAGTCGGTGCAGGCGGCGCTCAGTTACACGCGCAGCCGCGCCAAAGCCTTCGGCATCAAAGAAGATATCTTCGAGAAGACCGATATCCACATCCATCTGCCTGAGACAGCTGTGCCAAAAGACGGTCCGTCCGCCGGCATCACTATGGCGACCGCGCTGATATCCGCGTTCAGCAAGCGCAAGGTGCGCGTGCGCCTTGCCATGACGGGCGAGATCACCTTGCGCGGACGCGTGTTGCCCGTCGGCGGCATCAAAGAGAAAGTGCTGGCAGCCTACCGCGCAGGCATCCGCGCCGTGATCCTGCCTGAACGCAACCGCAAAGACATGATCGAAGTGCCGAAAAAAGTGCAGACAGAGATGACCATTCACTTTGTGAGCCACATGGATCAAGTGATCGAACTGGCGCTGCTGCCTGCTGAAACGTCTGATGCTCAACCGCCGCGCGCGCCGCGCGCTAAGAAGCCTGCTGCTGCGCGCAGCCCAAGAACGCGCAAAGTGCCTGCCAAACCTACGCCTGATCAACCGACAATCTCCTCTGCGCCTGCGCTCGGCTATAATCAACCGCGCTAGACCTAGCGAGGACGGCACGCGCCGTCCTCGCCGTGAACGACGCGAGTTTTACGCATGGACATGCCCAACTTTTGTCAATTCATAGCGCGCCGCCTGCTGTGCAGCGCCGCTGTGCTGCTCGCTTTGAGCGGCTGCAATCTGCTCGGCTTGAACAACACGCCTGAGCCAACTGCCACGCCGACGCTCACGCCGAGCGCGACGGCGACCGTCACGCGCACGGCGACTGCCACTGCCACGCCGACGCCGAGCATCACGCCAAGCATCACGCCGACGCCAAGCCTGACGCCGACGCCGACTGTCACGCTCACGCCGAGCCTAACCTTCACGCCGAGCCTGACGCCGTTCCCAACTGTGCCGCCGGCGCCGCCTGTGCGCATCGCCGCCGATAGCTTGACGCGCTTCGCGATCGATCCGCAGGTGATCGCGAACTTGAATCAAGGTTGGCTCGCTTTTGTGAGCAGCGCCGCGCCTGCCGCCACAGCGCTGCCCGGCACGCCTGTCGCCGTCAGCGACCGCCAGACGCTCTACCTTGCCGCGCCCGACGGTCGCCAAGTGCTGCCCGTCATCGAGCTGCCCGCCTCAACTGG
>DAOTWB010000082.1:0-8296 GCA_034436235.1 Anaerolineae bacterium | reverse complement strand
GGCGTGGCGGTTGGCGTGCGGCTGGGACGCGGCGTGTTGGTCGGCAGCGGAATGCGTCCGCCGCTCGGCGTGGCTGTCGCTTGCAAGGCTTGGACGCTCGGCAAGTGCAGCAGCAGCGCGCCTAAGGCGATGAGCAGCGCGCCGCACGCTGAAAGAATGCGTATGTGCCTCATCACGGCACACAACCTCCCGAAATCTCTTAAAAAGATGTTCTCAGGCGTTCGCCTGCCGCTCACAATACCGCAAAAAGTCGTTTTTGGCGACGTGCGACGCTTCGCCTACGCCTGCGCTGTGCATCTGCGCTGCAGACGACAAAATGTGTTACAATGGCGCTAACGCTCAGCGCTGTAGGAAAGTGAGCCGAGATGCGACCTAATCCGCCTTCGCGCTACGATGACGTGCCGACCGTGCCGTATCAAGCTGCGCTGCCACAGCCGCCTTACATACTCCAGCGGCAGCCCAGACGCCGTCCATGGCAGCTGTGGCTGCTCGGCTGCGCCGTGCTGCTCAGCTCGCTGGTCGTCTCGATGTTGTGCGGCGGCGTTGTCGTCGTCAGCGCGATCCTCAACGACTTCGGCGAGCAGGTCGTCGGCAAGCTGGAAGCCGCCTTGCCCAAGCAGGAGCAGGCTTTTCAGACGGCGCGCATCCTCGACCGCTATGGCAACGAACTCTACCAACTGATCGGCGAAGGACGGCGCACAAAGGTGCGGCTGAGCGAGATATCGCCCTACCTGATCAAAGCGACCATCGCCGTAGAAGACGCCTCGTTCTACGATAACATCGGCATAGATGTCTCAGCCATTTTGCGCGCAGGCTTGGGCTACTTCAGCGGCGGCGATAGCGGCGGCGGCAGCACCATCACGCAGCAATTGGTGCGCAACATCGCCTTCGACTATCAATATCGCACTGAGCGCTCAGCGCGGCGCAAATTGGAAGAGATCGCTATGGCGATTGCGCTCACGCAGCGCAAGAGCAAAGCTGAAATCCTTGAGATGTATCTCAACACGATCTACTACGGCAACGTCGCCTATGGCATTGAAGCCGCTGCGCAGACCTACTTCGGCAAGCGCGCTGCCGAGCTGAACCTGGCTGAAGCAGCGCTCTTGGCAGGCTTGCCGCAAGCGCCTGCCGCGCTCAATCCGTTCGATTCGCGTGCGCTGGACGCCGTCTTGGCGCGGCGGCGCGTCGTGCTGGATTTGATGGTCAGAACAGGCGCGATCACGCGCGCCGAGGCGGACGCCGCCGCTGCGCAGCCGCTCACCTTCGCCGATCCGAACATCCGCCTGAACGCGCCGCACTTCACGCTCTTCGCTGAGCAGGAAGTGCGCAGCTTGTTGCCCGCGCTCAACCTGCCTGAGACCTATTTGAACTTCGGCGGCTTGACGATTTACACCACGCTCGATCCGCGCCTGCAGGCGCTGGCAGAGCGCGCTGCCGCCGCTCAGATCGCGCAGATCAAGGCGCAGCACAACGCCAATAACGCCGCTGTGGTCGTCCTGAAGCCTGCCACAGGCGAGATTTTGGCGATGGTCGGCAGCGTGGACTACCGCGACGACTCGATTGACGGTCGCGTGAATGTGACCATTGCGCCGCGTCAGCCGGGCAGCGCTATCAAGCCGCTCACCTACGCGGCGGCGATGGAGCGCGGCTTCTCGGCAGGCACTGTCCTCTGGGATGTTGAGACGCACATCGGCGTGCGCGGCAGTCCGCTCTATTCGCCCGTCAATTACGACCGCACCTTCCACGGTCCTGTGCGCGTGCGCGATGCGCTCGCCAGCTCTTACAACATCCCTGCCGTGCTGACCTTGCGCCAGATCGGCGTCGAGGCGCTCTTGAGCTTCTCAGCGCGCTTGGGCATCCGCAGCCTTGAGCCTGATCCTGCGCGTTACGGTCTCTCGCTGACCCTAGGCGGCGGCGAGGTGACGCCGCTAGAGCTGGCGCGCGCCTACGCCGTCTTCGCCAATGACGGCAAACTGACGCCGACCACGTCCATTTTGTGCATCACCAATAGCGAGAATGAGATCGTGTATGAGTATGAAGGCAGCTGCGCAGGTCGCGCGCGCGCAGCGGTCACCGATCGCAGCATCCTGAACGCGGCGAGCGCCAAGCCCGTCCTCGATCCGCGCATCGCCTTCGTGATCAGCGATATCCTCGCCGATAACAACGCGCGCGCCGCCGCCATGGGCGCGCGCTCGCCGCTGCGCACAGATGGCATCCCAAGCGCCGTCAAAACAGGTACAACCAACAACTTCCGCGATAATTGGACGGTCGGCTACACTAAGAATGTCGTCGTGGCAGTCTGGGTTGGCAATAGCGATAACACGCCGATGCGCAACACGACCGGTCTGACGGGCGCTGCGCCGATCTGGAATCAGGTCATCACAGGCATTTACGCCGATCCGAGCATCACTGAATCCTTGAAGGTGCGCGGCGCGCTGCGCTCGGATACTTTGACGCCGCCGCAAGGCTTGAGCCAAGAGCGCTTGTGCGCGCTGAACAGCGTGACCGACCTCGCCACAGAGTGTCAGCGCGGACGCGCGGAATGGCGGCTCGACTCGCCGCCGCTGGTGCCGAGCGCCGATGGACAACTCGCGCCGTCAAGCGATCCGCGCTTTGTGCCGACGCCGCCGCCTGCCAACGGACCGTTGATCGAGCGCGTGGAGAGCGGCGTGGTACGCGCTTGGGCGCAACCTGTCGATCCGAACTTCGCGGCGGCTTACGTCGCCAATGTGCGCAGCGCGCGCGGCGATCCGATGCCGCCGCCGCGCTACTGCCTTGTGCCGCAAGAAGTGCGCGGACAAGTGCCGAGCGCGCAGCCGTTCCTGTTCATAGATATCTCGCCGTTTGAGGATGAGTACGTCTATGCCAGCACCTATGCCTACGCGCGCGGTCTCGCCATTTTGCCGCGCCTGACCTGCGATCAGCAGCTGTTGGCAGCCGCGCCTGCCGTCAGCGGCGTGACCGCGATCATCAGCGCGCCGAGCTACGGCGCGACCGTCACTGGCACTGTCTACGTGACCGGCACCGCCGCTTGGGCGCCCGGACAAGCGCTCTACTTCAAAATGGAGCTGCAAGGTCCGCAGTTCCCAGAGTGGACGACCTTCTCTGAGGTCTCGTACACGCCTGTCATCAACGGCGTGTTGGGCGATTTTGGCGCTACAGGTCTGATACCTGGCACCTACCAACTGCGCATTGTGATCGTCGGCATGGACGCCAATTACCTGCACATCAGTCCGCCGACGCCTGTGATCGTGACCGGGCAGTAGGCTAACGGCGCGCGAAGATTGGCACAGCGGCGCCGTGCGGCACAGCCTTGCCGCTGAGCGCCGTGCGGATCGCCTCAAGATCGGCGCTGAGCGCCGAGTCGAGCGCGAGTTGCTCGGCGATTTTGGCGCAGCCGTGCGCGACTGTGCTGTGATCGCGCTTGAGCGCCTCGCCGATCTGCTTCAGCGATGCATCTGAGAACTCGCGTGCGGCGTACATCGCCACTTGGCGCGCACGTGCGATGGCTTTGGTGCGTTTGCGGCTAGCGAGGTCGCTGACCGAGAGACGGTAATGCGCAGCGACCGCGCTCAGCACGCGCTCCAGCGCCGTCCGCTCAGCGCGCGCCTGATCGGCGCCGAGCGCGCGTAGCACCATCAGCGCCAGCTCGCGCGTGACGGCTTGCGAAGTCAAGCCGCTGTAAGTGTCCAGCTGGTCAATGGCGCTCTCTAAATCGCGCACGTTGGCAGTCAGGCGCGTCGCCAGGAGTTCTAGCACGTCTTTGGGCAGCCTCATGCCGCGCGCCGCGCTTTTTTCAGTCAGAATGGCGCGCCGCAGCGCTAGGTCAGGCGGATCGAGACGCGCTATCGGACCTGCCTGCAGGCGCGAGCGCAGGTCGCCGCTCAGGCGCGTCATCTCGCTCGGCAGCCGATCGGCGGCGAAGACGATCTGGCGCTGACGGCTGCGGAAAATATCCCAAATGGCGACCAACTCGGCTTGCGTGCTATCCTTACCTTCGATGAACTGCGCGTCGTCAATCAAAAGCGCATCCGCGTTGCGGAATTTCTCGCGGAAAGCGCTGTTCTCAGCGTTGCGAATCGACTCGACCAGCGCCGTCGTGAAGGCTTCAGCGGTCAGGTAGAGTGCGTTCAGGTTGCGCGCCAGCAAGGCGTGCGTGATCGCCTGCAGCAGGTGAGTCTTGCCGTTGCCCAAGCTGCCGACGAACAGCGCAGGGCTGTACTTGCCAAGCTGCCCATCGGCGATCGCTTCCGCCAGCAGGCAAGCGTAACGATTCGCCTCGCCGCTGATGAACGTCTCCAGCGTGTAGGCAGAATTGAGCGGACTGCCGCTGTGATGCGCGCCATGATAGGTGAAGAGCGGCTCTTCGAGCGCGTGCGTGATCGGCGGCTGCCAAGTGATCAGCTCGATCTGGACTTGGCGCTGGAAGATGCTGCTGAGCGTCTGCGTCATGGCTTCAAGCAAGTGCCGCTCAAGCCAATCGCGCGCGTATTCGGTCGGCACGCTGACCACGAAGTGATCATCTTCATAGCTGAGCAACTCAGCTCTGCGCAGCCAAGTGTCGTAGATTGAACGGCTGAGCTGCACTTGCAACTGACCGAGCGTCGCTAACCACGCATCTTTTGCATTCATGATGATAAGCTATTCTTGTGCGCGCCTTGCTGCCAAAAAAATAGAGACGAATCAGCTTGCGAACAGCGCTGATGCGCTGCGCAAACGCGGTAAAGCTCATGCCACAGAGAGTTGCGTTGATTCTACTCGCGCTCAGCGCAAGGGTCAACAAACTTTGAGCGCTTTTGGGCAACCTTCAGCGAATCTCAACGCTTTTCAAGATGCCTCGCGTGCGACACGCCATAGGTACGGTCTGCAAGCTGCGACGAGCGCCATATATGGCGCTCGCGCATTTGTTCGGCAGCTTTGAAGTGTTAAGTTTCGATGAAGAGCGCCGCGCGAGCGCGCTGCGAAGGTCAGGCGATTTCCTTGAGGCTGACGTTCATCAGCGCGTTGGCATCAAGGCGGATGCCAGGCGCCATCGTGGTTGTGAGCGCCATACGGCGCACAAACGTGCCTTTGGCGGCGGCCGGTCGGGCGCGGCGCAAGGCGTCAATGACAGCTAAGGCATTCTGCATGATCTGCGCCTCAGTGAACTGAATCTTGCCGATTGGCACGTGGATGTTGCCATTCTTATCGTTGCGGAATTCCACACGACCGGCGCGCGCTTCGCGCACAGCGCGCTCAAGGTCTTCAGGATTGACCACAGTGCCCGTCTTCGGATTCGGCATCAAGCCTTTGCGTCCCAGCACTTTGCCCAACACACCGACCTTGCGCATCATGTCTGGCACAGCGATTGAGACATCGAATTCCGCCCACTCTTCGTTGCGAATCTTGGCGATCAGCTCGTCGCCTGCCACGTAATCGGCGCCGGCTGCCTCGGCGTAGCGCGCCGCCTCGCCTTCGGCGAAGACCAAGACGCGCACGGTCTTGCCCAAGCCTGCTGGCAATAGCACGGTCGTGCGCACTTGCTGATCGGATTGGCGCGGATCGATGCCCAGCCGCGCGTGCAGCTCAACAGTCTCATTGAACTTGGCGAAGGCGATCTGCTTGAGCAGCTTGACAGCTTCTTCAAGGCTGTATTCGCGCCCTGGCACGATGTGCTTCTTCGCCTCTAGATATTTCTTCCCATGACGAGCCATCAGATACTCCTTGTAGTCATAACGAGCGGTGAAGCTCTGCTACACAACTGTCAATCAACGACCTTAATGCCCATGTTGCGCGCCGTGCCTTCGATCTGGCGCATGGCAGCTTCGATATCGTTAGCGTTCAGGTCGGGCATTTTGATCTCGGCGATCTCGCGAATCTGTTTGCGCGTCACCTGACCGACTTGCTGTTTGTTCGGCGTCGGCGAGCCTTTCTGAACACCTGCCGCGCGCGTTAGCAAGAACGATGTGGGCGGACTCTTCAGGATGAAGCGGAACGAGCCATCGCTGAAGATAGTGATCTCAGCAGGCACGATCTCGCCGACGCGATTGGCAGTGCGCGCGTTGTATTCCTTGCAAAACGCCATCAGGTTGATGCCGTGCTGCGCTAGGGCAGGTCCAATCGGCGGCGCAGGATTCGCCTTGCCTGCCGCAATGGAAAGTGTGACGACCGCTTTGACTTTCTTAGCCATACCAGATTACCTCTCTTGAAGATGTACAAGCAGGACGTTTGAAGCGTCCCTCCATCACAAGGCAGCCTTGCGCTGCCAAAAAACAGGCGGAAGTCCTTTCCGCCTATCCTTGCGTACACAGCGTGCGCTGCGCGCCGATCAGGAGCGATCAGCTGGACGATCTTTGGCAGAGCGCTCCGCTTGCCGATCTTTCCCAGAACGCTCTGCCTGCCGATCCTTTGCAGTGCGTTCCGCTTGCCGCTCTCGCTCTTTTTCTTTCTCTTTTTCCTTCGCGCGCTCAGCTTGATGATCTCTCTCCACTTGCAAGAAGTCCAGCTCCACAGGCGTCTCGCGCCCGAAGAACGAGACCATCACGCGCACTTTGTTCTTGTCCAGATCGATCTGATCGACCTTGCCGCTGAAATCGTAGAACGGACCGTCTATGATGCGCACATGCTCGCCGACTTTGAAATCAATCTTGACCTTCGGCGCTTCCGACTCCATGCGCCGCACGATCTGAGCGACTTCATCAGGGCGCAGCGGCGTGGGATGATTATCCATGCCGACGAAGCCCGTCACGCCCGGCGTGTTGCGCACCATTGACCAGCTCTCCTTGCTCATCTTCATCTCGACAAGGATGTAGCCCGGAAAAACGCGGCGCTCAACCGTGCGGCGCTTGCCTTCGCGCACTTCGATCTCTTCTTGAGTTGGCACGATGATATCGAAGATTTTGTCCTGCAGCCCGAGCGTCTCGCGGCGCTGCTCGATGATCTGGCGCACTTTGTTCTCGTAGCCTGAGTAGCAATGCACCACGTACCATTGCGGCTCATCGTCTTCGTGGATGACGATCTGCTCGCCTTCGGCGTTCGTGCCGATCACCACGCGGTCGGGCGTTTCCACTTCATCGGCAGGCTCGTCCTTCTTGCGGCGCGCAGTCGGGCGCTTGCGCGCGGACTTCTTGGACGCCTTTTGCTGCTCTTCCTCTTCTTCCAGCTCATCCAGATAGATCGGCGTCGGATCGTACTCTGGGTCTTCGTAACGCGGACGCGGTTTGCGCGGCGGCATAACTCACCCTACTCTGCTCTGAACAGACGATCTTTGAACAGCCACAAGCCTGCCACAACAACCACTAGCGCGAGCGTGCCGATGGTCGCTAGTTGCGAATTTTCGGCAATTTGCGTGGTGAGGAAGCCGAAGATGAAGCTGACCGCGCCCAAGAAGATCGAAGAGACAACGGTCACGATCAGCACGATGCGCGTCAGACGGTTGACCTCTTCGCGCGTGGGCCAAGCCACTTTGCGCAGCTCAACGCCTACCTCTCGGAAATACTCGCGCGTGTTTTGCACAAAGCGCACGATGAAATTGCGGCTGGGCGCCGCCTCTTGGCGCGCGCTGGGCGTCGGACGGTCTTTGCGCACGACAGCGGCGCTCTCGCCCGTCTCGACGATGCCGCGCTTCGCCTGACGGCGGCGGCGGCTATCTGAGACAGCCGGCGCGGCTGCTTGCACTTCTTCCTGATCGTCGCGCTCGGCTTCGATCAGCTCTTCATCTTCGGCATCAGAACGACGGGCGGCAGTGCGTGCCATGTCGTAGCAATCCTCCTAGCAATGTGCCTCTTTAGAGATAAAACACCGTCTTGGCGACGGTGTTTGCAGTGAGCGCTCTAGCAGGGGAGGCAGGACTCGAACCCGCAACCAACGGTTTTGGAGACCGCTACTCTGCCAATTGAGCTACTCCCCTAGTTCGGCGGGCAGCCGCACATGCGCCGCGCTGCCTACGCCTATCATCATACCTTATTTCGTCTCGCGATGCAAGGTATGTTTGCGGCAAGTGTTGCAAAATTTGCGCAGCTCAATGCGATTCGGATCGTTGCGCCGATTCTTATAGGTCGTGTAGTTGCGCTCTTTGCAATCTGTGCAGGCGAGGTGAATCACCTGACGCACGTCTTTCTTCGCCATTGTCGCCTTCCTCAAAACAAGGGCGAGCTGAGCGCGCTCGCCCTGCTATCGCCTCAGTCCAACACTTCGGTGATGACGCCCGCGCCGACCGTCAAGCCGCCTTCGCGAATGGCGAACTTCGAGCCTTTCTCAAGCGCCACCGGCACGATCAGCTCCACCGTCATGTTCACGTTGTCGCCCGGCATCACCA
>DAOTWB010000081.1:0-11462 GCA_034436235.1 Anaerolineae bacterium | reverse complement strand
GGCAATTACGATCACGGCAAAGGTTACTATCCGTTGACGAGCGACGTGCCGATCAGCGCGGAGACGCTCGCTGAGCAATGGACGACTTTCCGCGCCGCTGTGCCGTTCGCGATCGCGCGCCAGCAATACAATCTGCTGAATAGCCATGATACGCGCCGCTTTTTGAGCATCGTGAACGGCGATAAGGCGCTCGCCAAGCTCGGCGCGGTCTTGTTGTTCACCTATCTCGGCGTGCCGAGCGTCTATTATGGCGATGAGATCGGTCTGGCAGGCGAGAACGATCCTGATAATCGGCGTTGTATGCCTTGGGATGAAGCGGCGTGGGATCATGAGCTATTGGCGCATTACAAGCGCTTGATCGCGTTGCGGCGCAGTGCGTCAGCGCTGTGCGAAGGCGGCTTTCAGCAGCTGTACGCCGATTCCGACCTGATCGCATATCAGCGGCAGAGCGCGGCGCAGCGCTTGATCGTGATCGGCTGCCGCGCAGCGCGTGAAGCGGTCAGCGTGCCTGTTTGGCACGGCGGCGTGCCTGAAGGCGCGCATTTGACCGATCTGCTGAGCGGCAGCGCGTACAGCGTGCAAAATGGCATGGTCACGCTTGGCGCGCTGAAGGCAGGCGCGGCGCTCATCCTTGAAGAGAGGCGCTAGGACGTGACGCGCTGGCGAATCGGCAGCGCCAGACGGCTGAACGCGCTGAGCAGGCGATCGGCAATGCGGGACCAAGCGTACTCGGCGGCGTCGCGCGCGGCATTCGCGGCGAGCTTGGCGCGCTGCTCAGGCGCGCACAGCACGGCGCAGATTTTCTCAGCCAATGCCTGCGGCTCGCGCACGGGCACGTGATAGCCATTGACGCCATCGCGCACGAGGAAAGCGAGTCCGCCGACGGCTGAGGCGATTACAGGCGTGCCGCACGCCATCGCTTCGAGCGCCACCATGCCGAACGACTCGTAGTCTGATGGCATGATCAGCGCTTCTGCTGCTGCATAATACGCGCGTAGCGTCGTTTGATCGCGCGCGCCTAAGAAGATCACGCTCTCTTCCAAGCCAAGCGCAGCGCGCAGCGCCTTCAGCCGATCCATCTCAGCGTTCTCGCCGCGCGCCGCAGTTGGATCGCCGCCGATGATGCTCAGCGTGAGTCCCTGCAGCAGGTCAGGGCGCTGCGCCTTGAGCAAGGCGAGCGCTTCAAGGATCGTGTCCACGCCTTTGAGCGGCTCGATGCGTCCCACGAAGAGCAGCATTTTCTGCTGAGCAGGGATGCCGAGCGCTGCTTTCGCTGCCTCAGCAGGCATCGGTTGAAAATGCAGAGTGTTCACGCCGGGCGGCACGATGACGATGCGGCTGCGCGGCGCACGATACAGCCAGAGCATCTGAGCGCGCTCGGCAGGCGTGGCGGCGACCAGCAAATCTGCCCAAGACATGATGTCGGCTTCATTGAACGAGCGCAGGTCGGCAGGCTGCAAATTGCTGACGCCGTGCGGCTGCGCGATCCGATCTTTCATCACGCCGAGCGTGTGGAACATCTGGGCGACAGGCACGCGCCAAGCGGCGCGCAACGTATGCGCGACAACGCCGCTGAGCCAGTAGTGACTGTAGATCAGGTCGTAGTGCAGAGCGTGCGCCTGAGCGAAGCGCAGCAGGTTCGCAGTGAACTCAGGCAGGCGCGCATAGACTTGATCGGGATCGAGCGGCGCGTCGTCGCCATCAGACAGATGAATCACGCGCGCGTTCTCGCCGAGCGGCTGTGCGATGTGCGCATTGCAAGGCGCTTGGCTGCGCGTGAAAACGTCCACCTGAATGCCGCGCCTGCCCAGCTCGCGGCTCAGCTCGCGGACGTAAACGTTCATGCCGCCCGTCTTTTTGCCGCCGAGCGGCGCCAACGGACAAGTGTGGACGCTCAGCATGGCGATGCGCGCAATGTTCAGCATGATCATCCTCGTCAAGCGGCGATGAAGCGCGCTTGTATCTCGATCACAGGGCGATCTTGTCCGCCCATGCGATATTTGTAGACTTCATTGCCGCGCAAAAAGTCGAATTCGCGGCGTCCGCGCTCAATGGCGTGCTGAATTAAGTGGAGCAGCAGCACAATGCCGCCGCTCAGATGTGCGTAGCCTTCGGGCTGCAAGCCGCTGTTATAGACTAAAATGCGATTGTCGTAATCGAAATTCAGATAGCTGGCGATCGGTGTGCCGCCTGCCGTCAAGAAGGCGAGCTGCAGCCAGCCGCAGGCTGCCATGCGCGGCATCACCAGCTTGAAGAACGTCCGATTCCGCGCGTCGCTCAGGAACTCAGCCTTGCTGGGATGGCTAGCAGCCATCAGGCTCAGAAATGTCTCAAGGGCGCGCTCAAGGTCGTCCTCAGGGCTGACAATGTGCCACGCGACCTGCTCTTGGGCGCTCTCGGCGCGGCGCAGCTTGCGGCGCGCTTCGTGGCGCTGCTTTTTATCCAGACTCTCAAGGTACTGCTCAAAGGTCGCGGGCAGCTGAATGACAGGACAGACTTCTTGCGGACGGAGCGCGACGTGGAAGCCGACTCTCTCAAGCGCGGCGGGCAAATCCACCAAAGTTGGCGATTTGCCATGCACGTTGCACAGATTGATGCGCGCGAAGGCGTCACGGTGCGCCTGAAGATACGCGGCAAGGCTGCTACAGAAGGCTTCACGTCGCGCGTGCGGCGCGATGATATCGAGATAATCGGTCACGTCAACACAGCCGATCGGACGCAACACGCGCTCTTCAGGATTGCTGGTATCTATGAACCATGGCGCGATGCCGTGCAACGTGCCATGTGCATCGCGTCCGATCAGCACGTACAGCTCGCCGTGCTGATAAGCGCGCCACCAAGCATCTTGCCATTCCCATGTCAGGAACACTTCATTGACGGCGTTGTGCGCCAAAAGCGCATTCCACTCAGTGCGAATGGCGGCGAGTTGCTCAAGCGTTGTGAGCCGCTCAATGGTCAAAAGCAACGTGGACTCTCCAGCGAGACTTTCTTCTGCCTTGATCCTATCCATCAGAGCGCTTTTTTGCCCACTTTTATTACATTTCACGGTAAACTCAGCGCCATAGCAGGCTTTTGTGTGACCTTTGCGTGCGTATGTTCAAAGAGAAGCGGCTCTTCGCTTTCATGAGAGATCAGCGTCGGCTGTTGATGCTGCACCTGAGCGGCGCAGTCCTGAACGCGATCTTGCTGGTGTTGTGGGCAATCGTCCTCGCCGATTCGATCAACCGTCTGTTCATGCTGGAACAAAGCCTTGAGCAGATCGGCGATCTACTGCTCGCACTGCTCATCTTGACGCTCTTGCGCGCCGCGCTGACCTACTTCACGGATTTGACGGCGCATGAGATCGGCGAGCGCGTCAAAAGCGACCTGCGCTTGCGTCTGACGGCGCACTTGTTACAGCTCGGACCGAGCTACACACAAAACGAGCGCAGCGGCGAACTCGCTAACGCGCTCAGCCAAGCGCCTGAAGATATTGCGATCATCTTCAGCCAATATCTGCCTGCGCTGTTCCTCGCCGCTATTGTGCCGCTGATCATCTTGCTGTTCGTCTTTCCAATTGACCTGCTCAGCGGCATCGTCATGCTGCTGACCGCGCCGCTCATCCCGTTTTTCATGATCTTGATCGGCGGCATTGCCGGTCACTTGGCGCGACGGCAATACGCTGCGCTCAGCTTGATGAGCGCGCACTTTTTGGATGTGCTGCAAGGCTTGACCACGCTCAAGCTCTTCAACCGCGAAGGCGCACAGACCGAGATGATCCGCACCATCACTGATCGCTTCCGACGGACGACATTGAGCGTGGTGCGCATCGCCTTTCTCTCATCGCTGGCACTGGAATTCCTCGCCACGATCAGCATTGCGATCATCGCTGTCGAGATCGGCATTCGCTTGCTGTATGACTTCATCAGCTTCGACCGCGCGCTCTTCGTGCTGATCATCGCGCCTGAGTTTTACATGCCGTTGCGCACGCTCGGCGCGCGCTTTCACGCAGGCACAAACGGCGCCGCAGCTGCCAAGCGAGTCTTCGCCATTTTGGATGCACAGCCGCACGTCCAAACGTCCGCGCTTGAAGTGCCAAGCCGCCTGCCGAGTTACACGATTCGCTTCGAAGCGGTCAGCTATCGGTATGGCGAGCGCGCCGCGCTACACAGCGTGAGCTTCGAGATACCGCACGGCAAGCAAACGGCGCTGATCGGACACAGCGGCGCGGGCAAAAGCACGGTCGCCGCGCTCTTGCTCGGCTTCCTGACGCCGAGCGAAGGCAGGATCAGCGTTGGCGACGTGCCGCTGGATAGGCTGCCGCTCGCTTGGTGGCGCGATCAAGTGACTTGGTTGCCGCAAAAGCCATATCTGTTCAACGACAGCGTGCTGGAGAACATCCGCCATGCTAAACCTGAGGCTACGCAGGATGAGATTTATGCCGCAACGCGCGCAGCCGCCGTCCACGATTTTATCCTGAGCCTGCCCGAAGGCTACCAGACGCACATCGGCGAGCGCGGCGCGCGGTTGAGCGGCGGTCAGTTGCAGCGTATCGCTCTGGCGCGCGCCTTTTTGAAAAATGCGCCTGTGATCGTCCTTGACGAGGCGACTGCCAACTTGGACGCCGAGACTGAGCATCAGATCAACGCTGCGCTCAAGCGCTTGTGCGAAGGACGCACAGCGCTGATCATCGCGCATCGGCTCGGCACAGTGGCGCGAGCCGATCAAGTGGTGGTCTTGAGCGGCGGTCGCGTGGTGGAGAGCGGCGCGCCACAGGCGCTCTTGCAGCGCGACGGCGCGTATCGCGCGTTGGTCATGGCGGCGAGCGAAGGACAGATAGCACCTTTATCCTGATTGCGCTAGAATTTGCGGCATCTGTTGTTCGCACCTGAGGAGCTATCTCTACATGGCAAAATGGAAGACGCCTGCCGATTGCCGCTACGCCAAGACGGATGAATGGGTGCGCGTGGAAAGCGCAGAAGCTGTGATCGGCATCACGGACTACGCGCAAGACGCGCTCTCGGACATTGTGTTCATCGAGCTGCCCAACGTTGGCACGATGCTCAAGGCAGGCGAGCGCTTCGGCACGGTCGAAAGCACAAAAGCTGCCGCTGACCTGAACATGCCGCTCAGCGGCGAGATCGTCGCCGTCAATGGCGCGCTGAGCGATTCGCCTGAGAAGATCAACGCCGATCCGTTCGGCGAAGCGTGGATGATCCGCATCAAGCCGAGCGATCTCGCCGAGCTTGACGCGCTGATGGACGCTGAGGCATACGCAAAATATTGCGAGGAACGCGGCTAGTGATCGCGCGCTGCGCGAGCACGCTTGCCGTCGCGCTCAGCGCGCTCGCCCTGACTGCCTGTGCGCCGCCAGTCTCAGCGCGCAGCGCACAGGCGATAACTCCAGTCAGCACGCCAACGCCGAGCGCCACACCAACTGCCGTGCCGCCTGCCATCAACTTATGGTTTCCCGCGCTGTTCGCCTACGAGTCCGAGCTGCTCACGGCGACGCAGTTCAGCGAGCTGGTGCAGGACTACACGCGCCAAGCAGGACACATCGTCAATGTGCGTTTGCGCCGCGCTGATGGACTGGGCGGCATTTTTGAGACGCTCAATAGCGCTGCGCAGGTCGCGCCGAGCGTCTTGCCCGATCTCGTCCTGCTGCGCGCGCGCGATCTACCACGCGCTGCTGCTGCGCGCTTGATCGCGCCGCTCAGCTCGAATCTTTTGCCGCAGGATGCCTACTTCGCGACAGCGCTCGCCTTAGCGCGCTATGACGGCGAATTCTATGGCATTCCGCATTTTCTGGAGCTGCAACACGCCGTCTATCGCGGCGATGAGTCGCTGCCTTCAGCATGGCAGACGCTCATCAGCCGTCAAGTGCTATATCTGTTTCCTGCCAAAGTTGCGCGTGGCGCGAATAGCACACTGCTCAGCCATTACATCGCGCTTGGCGGCAAGTTCGCCGACCAAAATGGCGAGCCGCTCTTGGAGTACGAGCCGCTGCTCATCTTGATGAGCCTGTACGATGAAGCGCGCTCGGCAGGCAGCCTGCTGGATGACGTGCTGGACTACGCTGAGCCGACGCAGTACTGGACGACGTTCCTGACGAGCAAGAATACGCTTGCGCAAGTTGACTCGACGTTCTTTCTGCGGCAGCGCGCCTTGAGTAATCCTGCCGAGGCGGCTGCGTGGCAGGTCGCTGCGCTGCCGCACATCTCAAGCGAGAAGCCGTCGCTCAGCCTTGTAGACGGCTGGCTATGGGCGCTCACGACGACTGAGCCTGAGCGCCAAAGGCGCGCGCTGGCGCTGATCGACTGGCTGCAAGAGCCGAGGCGCTTCGCAGCATTCAGCGAGCGAGCCAATATGTTGCCTGCGCGCCGCGCCGCGCTGAACGCTTGGTTAGAGCCTGATTACGCCGCCTTCGCCGCTATGCTGCTCGACCGCACGCCATTGCCGCTGCCCGACTCGGTCAACGTCGCCGTCGCCGAGTCGTTGCAAGAGAGCTTCGCGCGGCTGTTGAGAGGCGAGCTGAGCGCCGAGGCAGCTGCCAGCGCCGCTCTGGATCGCGTGCGCGCCATACGCGAGCGCTAGGCAGACAGTTGGCGCTGCACAGCGCGATTGGCGATTGAGATCAGCGCGAGCGCTGCAGTTTGGAAGAGCAAGACTGCGCCATACGCGCTCTGAATGCCGATTTGATCGGCGAGATTGCCTAAGAGCTGCGGCGCCAACAGCACGGCAAGGCTGACGCTCAAACCGATGCGCGCATTTGCCGCGTCCACCTGCGCAGATGCAATGCCCAGCGCTAGTGAGACGCCTTGCGGAAATAAATTCGCCGTGCCTAAGCCTGCCATGAACAGCCCGATCACGTTCAGGAGCGGCAGCGGCGCTAACCAAAGCAGCAGAAAGCCGCCGATAGCGAGATACATCGCTGCCGCCAGCAGTGTGGTATTGTGATAGCGCCGCGTCAGGCGGCTGCCGATGATGCGTCCGATCAGCATGGCGACGAAGAAAAACGTGGTCAGGGCAGCGGCGAGCGTCCGCTCAAAGCCGATGGCGCGCTCCAGAAAATCGGCGCTCCAATAGACGATGCTCCATTCCATCGCGCCGATCAAGAACAACACGACGGCGTACATCCAAAACAGACGTGGCAACGGCGTCTTTCGCGTCTGCGCTGGTAAGTTATGCTGCGCAGGCATCGGCACAGCCACGCGCCGAAAGGACAGCCACATGCAAGCGAAATAGGCGACGCAGACGTAGATCGCGGCGCGCCAACCGAGTCCGACTCGCTCGAAGCCGCTGATCAGCAACGGTGCGCTCAGCGCGGCAAGGCTGGCGCCGACGTTCAGCTCGGTCAAGGCGTAAGCGCGCCGCTCGCCATGCCGATCTGAGAGGGACGATTGAATGGCGTTCTGCAAAAGCGTGCCTGCGAAGCCTGCCAAGACCATGCCGCCTAGACTGAGCGGCAAAATGCCGCCGTGCGCTAGGAGCAGATTGCCGAGCGCCATGCCTGCGCCGCCAAACCAGATCGCTGCCTTGCGTCCGAAGCGCAGCACCAAACGCGCGCCGATGATGCCTGCCACGATGCCGCCGATGGCAGGCGCGCTGAAATGCGCGCTCGCCTCAGGATAGCCATAGCGCTGCTCAGCGCGGAAAAACGGCATCAGCGGACCGAGCGCAGCTTGCAAATAGGCGAGGTATGCGATCAGAAAGTAGCCTTGCCAAGTCAGGCTATCGCGCCGAAATGCAGTCGCAGTCGCTGTGTGCAATGTCTCTTCCTTGACCATGCTGCGAAGTATGGCACAGCGCCGCGCTTGCCGCAAAATTGCAGTCTGTGCAACAATGGAACGCATCGTCAATCGCAGGACAACAGGCGGCAGAACTTATGAGCAGGTCATATGATGTCATCGTGATCGGTTTAGGCGTGATGGGCAGCGCGGCTGCTTATCATCTCGCCAAAGCTGAGCAGCGCGTGCTTGCGCTTGAACAATTTGAGCTGGATCATCGCATGGGCAGCTCGCACGGCGAGTCGCGCATCATCCGTTACGCATATACGCATCCGCTGTACGTGCGAATGGCGCGCGAGTCATTCGCGCTGTGGCGCGCATTGGAGCAGGCGAGCGGCAAGCGGCTCATGGTGCGAGTCGGCGGCTTTGACTTTGGTCAGCCCGATGCATTGACGCTGCAACAGACGCGCCAGACGCTTGAAGCGGCGGACATTCCGTTCGAGTGGCTTGACGCGCAAGAAGCCATGCGGCGCTTTCCGCAATTCAGCCTTGCGCCGAGCATGTTCGCGCTCTACCAGCACGACGCGGCTTATCTGTCTGCTTCAGCCTGCGTGTTGGCTCAAGCGGAGCTGGCGCACGTGCTGGGCGCTCAGTTGCTGGCTGAGACGCCTGTCCGCCGCATTGAGCCGCTGCGCGACTCAGTGCGCGTCCACACTGCCGACCGCGTCTATGAAGCGGGCAAGTTGATCTTGACGGGCGGCGCTTGGATGGGCAAGTTGCTCAGCGCGCTAGACCTGCACCTGCCGCTACAGCCGACGCGCGAGCAGATCGTCTTCTTCGAGCCATGCGATCAAGCGCTCTACCTGCCCGATCGTTGTCCTGTCTTCATTTTTCACAGTCCGACATGGTTCTATGGCTTGCCGAACGTAGACGGCAGCGGTGTGAAGATCGGCATTCACGGCAACAATGATCCGTGCGATCCTGATCAGGTTGACCGCACGCCTGACGCGGCGTACATCGAGCGCGTGCAAGCATGGACGCGCCAATACGTGCCATTGGCGGCAGGCGCGGTGCGCGAAGCGCGAGTCTGCCTATATACCATGACGCCTGATGAGCATTTCATCCTCGACGCACATCCTGCTTATCCGCACATTGTCTTCGGCGCAGGCTTCAGCGGACACGGCTTCAAGTTCGGCAACTTGATCGGTAAACTGTTGGCGGATATGGCGTTAGGCAATCCGATCGCTTACGATCTGAATCTATTCAGGGTAGCGCGTTTCAGCGCAAAGGACGGTCAATCATGAGCGAAGCGCCGCAAAAGTTGCGCGTTTTGATCTTATGCACAGCCAACTCAGCACGGTCGCAGATGGCGGAAGGCTTGTTGCGCCATCTCGCCGCCGATCGCATGGAAGTGTTTAGCGCAGGCACGCGCGCCACGAGCGTCAATCCATTCGCCATTCAAGCGATGGCTGAGCGCGGCATAGATATCTCACATCATCGCTCCAAACATCTCAATGAGTTTCTAGGGCAGCCGTTCGATTACATCATCACGGTCTGCGATGCGGCGGCTGAGTCGTGCCCGATCTTTCCGGGCAAAGCTGAGCGCGTTCATTGGAGCTTTCCCGATCCTGCGGCTGTGGAAGGCGAAGCGGCGAAGGCTGAGGCGTTCCGCAACGTGCGCGACGGACTAGAAGCGCGCTTCAAGGCATGGCTTGAGACGCTCTGACGGCGCTGCAGAGCGATCTTGAGACAAGATCGCTCTGCGCACACAGGCTAGACCAAAATCTGCTCGGCGAGCTGCGCGCCAATTGCCAGCGCTTCGTAGTTGGCTGCCAGCAAATTGCGCCGATGCTGTGGCATGTGCGCTTCCAGCGCCGCTCTCAGCGCGTCCAGACTCAAGATCGGTTTGGCGGTCAGCAGCGCGCCAAGCATGACCATGTTGGTCAGTTGCGGCGTCGGCGCGCGCTCAGTGGCAGGCACAGGCACGATGATCAGGTCTTGGCGCGGCGCGCGCTGCGGAATGAGCGATAGGTTGTAGACCAATAAGCCGTTCGGCTGCAGCATCGGCACGAATTTATCGAAAGATGGCGCGTTGAAGATCACGCCGATGCTGGGATGCTTGACGACAGGCGAGCCAATGGCGCGATCGGCGATCACAACTGTGCAGTAGGCGGTGCCGCCGCGCATCTCAGGTCCGTAAGACGGAATCCATGTGACGTGATAGCCTTGATCCATCGCGGCGTACGCCAGCAGCTGTCCGCCGAACATGATGCCTTGTCCGCCGAAGCCTGCGAAGATCAGTTCGTGTTGCATCTCAAAGCTCCTTGACGGCTGCCGCCACTTTGAAATCGCCGACGGGAAACACAGGCAGCATGTGCGTCTCGATCCACTCTAGCGCCTCGGCAGGCGACATTCCCCAGTTGGTCGGGCAGCTGGAGAGCAGCTCGACCATGCTGAAGCCGAGACCTGCTTCCTGCACCTTGAGCGCCGTCAGGATCGCCTTCTTCGCCTTGCGGATGTGCGCAGGCGTGTGCAGCGCGCGCCGCACAATATAAGCGGTCTGCGGCAGGACTGCCAACAGCTCGCTCATCTGCAGCGGCGCGCCTTCGCGACCGAACGGCGAGGACGTGGTGCGCTGTCCGCTCAACGTGGTCGGCGCCATCTGACCGCCTGTCATGCCATAGATAGCGTTGTTGATGAAAAGGACCGTGATCGGCTCGCCGCGCGCCGCTGTGTGCAGAATCTCGCCCGCGCCAATGGACGCTAGGTCGCCATCGCCTTGATAAGTGATCACAATGCTCTCAGGCTGAACGCGCTTGAGCCCTGTTGCCATCGCCGGCGCACGACCGTGCGGTGCTTCGCAGCCGTCAATCTCGAAGTATTGGTAGGCGAACACAGCGCAACCGACCGGCGCCACTAAAATGGCGCGCTCGCGCATATTCAGCTCGTCAAGCGCCTCTGCCAGCAAGCGATGCGCCACACCATGCGTGCAGCCCGGACAGTAGTGCGTCGGCTGCGTGCCAAGCGCCTGTGGCATACAGTAGACCGTCTCCATGTGCGCTGTAGTCGCCTCTAAAAGCAGCTCATTCATGACAGCACCTCCATTGGCAACATCTGGCGCAAGGCGCTCACGATCTCCTCAGGCATCGGCACAGCGCCGCCCATGCGACCGTAGAAATGAATCGGCACGCGCTCAGCGATGGCGAGACGCACATCTTCCAGCATCTGACCGGCGTTCATCTCCACCACCAAAATTGCCGCGACCTGCGCCGCTAATGCGCGCAAGCGCACCTCTGGGAATGGATAGAGCGTGATCGGACGGAACAGACCGACTGGCACGCCTTGCTCGCGCAGCTGTTGCACCGCGCTCAGCGCGATGCGCCCTGCGCTGCCGTAGCCGACCACCAAAAAGCGCGCGTCTTCTGTGAAATGCTCAATGCTGCGCTGCTCGCGCTCGCGGATGCGCGCCAGACGCGCCTGTATCTGCAAGTTGTAAGCCTCTTCCGCCTCTGCCTGTAGGTAGAACGAGGCAATGCGGCGCGGCGGACGCCCTTTGGCGCCGGTCAGCGCGTAAGCAGGGCGCTCAGTCGGCAGGTCGCGCATGGGCGGCAATTCCGCCGGCTCCATCATCTGCCCGATCAAGCCATCGGCGGCAAGGATGACCAAGTGCCGATAGTGATCGGCGAGATCGAAGGCGAGGACGGTCAAATCCACTGCCTCTTGCACAGAAGCAGGCGCGAGGACAATCGGATGATA
>DAOTWB010000080.1:0-16155 GCA_034436235.1 Anaerolineae bacterium | reverse complement strand
CCTGGACGTATGGAACGCATTGATGAAGGGCAGAATTTCACCGCCATTGTGGACTTTGCGCACACGCCGAACGCGCTAGAGAAAGCCTTGCAAGCCGTGCGCACGCTGACCGATAAGCGCGTGATCGCCGTCTTCGGCAGCGCAGGGCTGCGCGACGTGGAAAAACGGCGGCTGATGGCAGAAGTTGGCGCGCAATTGGCGGATATTTGCGTGCTGACTGCCGAGGATCCGCGCACTGAGTCGCTCGATGCGATCCTTGAGATGATGGCGGAAGGCGCGCGGCGCGTTGGCGGCGTGGAAGGCGAGACTTTCTTCCGCGTGCCAGATCGCGGCGCAGCGCTCGCCTTCGCCTGCCAATTGGCGCGGCAAGGCGACGTCGTGATCGCCTGCGGCAAAGGTCACGAGCAGAGCATGTGCTTTGGCGAGATCGAATATCCTTGGGATGATCGCGAAGCGCTGCGCGCAGCCTTGCGCGGCACGCCGCTCAAAACGCTGCCGACCGCGTCGCTCTAGCAACTGAGCGCGCTGCGCTGCGTATACGCAGGTAAATACTTGCTTAGCTTGCGGAGATTGATTGGGCTATGTTTGAGCAACCTAAACCAAAACGCGGCGTTCCTTCAGGCAATGATGACGATGTGATCGACCTTGACGCGCTCGTCCGCAGCTACGGACGCGATGACGCGCCATTGCACTACACTGAATATCTCGACGACGATCACGATGCGCCGTCCAAGCCGAAGCGCAAGAACGACCAGCTGAATCGCAACGCTGTGATCCAGCCGCCCAGAGACTCTCTGCAAGTATCCTATAATTTGGCGCATGTGCCTGACTATGTGGAAGAGAATCCTGAGCATCGCAAACAGGCAGCGATGGCGCATCTGATGGCAGTGATCGGCGTTCTGATCGGTTTCGCCAGCTTCGGCATGTTGATGTGGCTCGCGCTCATCATCTCGCGGCAGATTTACGCACACAGCCGAGCGCGCTCGCCATTCCTAGCCCATCACAGCCTTCAAGCCGTCGTCGTCCTGACAGGCGCGACGCTCGGCTGGCTCATATTCACGATTGGCAGCATGATTATGTCCATACCTTTCATGGTTGTACTTCCCTTCGTGGTGCTAATACTGCCGCTTCTGTGGATTGCCTTCGCCGCGGCGCCAATTGGCACAATTTTCTTCGGCTTTGTTGGCATTGTGCAGGCGCTGCGCGGCAGAACTTTCCGCTATCCTTCTATCTTGTTCTCTTTTGGTACAGCAACACATGAGCTATTTCCTGACGGCTTAGGCTTATACAAGCTGCTCAGATAGTGCTGTAGCGCGCTGCGCGGCACACAGCCGATGAACGTTTACTTGAATCTTGGAGATTGAATGCGCTATGTTGGAGCAACCTAAGCCAAAACGCGGCGCACCTTCGGACGATGACGACGATGTAATTGACCTTGACGCGCTCGTCCGCAGCTACGGACGCGATGACGCGCCATCGCACTACACTGAATATCTCGACGACGATCACGATGCGCCGTCCAAGCCGAAGCGCAAAAACGACCAGCTGAATCGCAACGCTGTGATCCAGCCGCCCAGAGACTCTCTGCAAGTATCCTATAATTTGGCGCATGTGCCTGACTATGTGGAAGAGAATCCTGAGCATCGCAAACAGGCAGCGATAGCGCATCTGATGGTGGTGATCGGCATTCTGATCAGTTTCGCCAGCCTTGGCGCGTTGCTGCCGCTCGCGCTCATCATCTCGCGGCAGATTTACGCACAAAACCGCTCGCGCTCGCCATTCCTAGCCCATCACAGCCTTCAAGCTGTCGTCGTCCTGACAGGCGCGACGCTCGGCTGGCTCGGACTCACAGCTGCCACTTTTATAGCCGTATTTTTTGCACTCATGTTCCCTGTACTCATAGTAGTAGCGCTAATGATGCCGCTTTTATGGCTTTTGTCCACAGCTGTGACCATTGGCACATTTTTTTACGGCTTCGTTGGCATCTCGCAAGCGCTAAAAGGCAAGACTTTCCGTTATCCGCTCAGTTTGTTCTCTTTCGGCGTGGAAACACACGATTTCTTTCCCAGCGTCCTGCGCCCAGATAAGATGTTCAGATGATGCGGCAGCGCGCGTCCGCTCAGGGGCGCTCTCGGCACGGCAGCAACTGAGCGCGCCGTGCTGCGTAAATGCTTTATGAATGCAAAATATAGCGATTGAGTGCCACATGACCGATCAACCGAAACCGAAACGCGACGCGCCTGCCGCGTATGATGACGATGTGCTTGACCTTGACGCGCTCGTCCGCGACTATGGACGCGATGGCGCACCGTTGCATCACGCGGAGCGCCTTGACGACGACTACGACGCGCCGCCGAAGCCTAAGCGCAAAAATGACGCCGAGTCCAGTCGCGATTTGCGCGCGCAACTCGCAGACTTTCTGCGCACGCCTTACGACTCGTCTTATGCGCCCGAATATGTCGTGACGAGCGACAATGACCGTTTATACGCGGCGATAGCGCACCTGATGCTGCTGCTCGGCATTCCGCTCAGTTTTGCCAGCGCAGGCGTGCTGCTGCCTGTCGCGATCATCGTGCCGCTGCTGATTTACTTGGCGAATCGTCAGCGTGTGCCGTTCGTCGCGCAGCACGCGCTTCAAGCGACGCTCGCCCTAGCCGCCTCGACGCTCGGCTGGCTGGCGCTCACAATTGGCAGCGCTGTGCTGAGCATTGTGCTGACCATCATATTGACCATGACAATCGTTGGCGTCGTCTTGGTGCCATTCCTATGGTTTGGCGCAGCGCTTTTGTGGCTTGCGCTGTTGACAGTGCCGTTTGGCGCGTTCTTTTACGGCTGCGTCGGCATGGTGCAGGCGCTGCGCGGCAGAACGTTCCGCTATCCTTACATCAGCAGGTTGAGACGCTAACGCCGCGATTCCCACTTCGTCTCAGATTCGCCCGCTTGCAAGTTCACCCAACGCGCGAGCGTGAACAGGAAATCTGAGAGACGGTTGAGGTAGACCATGTTGTGCGGATTGATCGGCTCTTGCTCGGCGAGCGCGACGCACAGCCGCTCGGCGCGGCGGCAAACGGTGCGCGCCACGTGCAGCGCAGCGGCAGCTTGCGTGCCGCCGGGCAGGATGAAAGCGCGCATCGGCGTCAGCTCAGTATCCATGCTATCAATGTCGCGTTCCAAAGCGCTGATCGGCGTCTCGTCCATGCGCACTAGCCATGACGGATTGGCGTCCATCGGCGTGGCGAGATCGGCGCCTAGCACGAATAGCTCATTTTGGATGCGCTCCAACCATGTCTCAGCGCGCGGCGGCACACCGATGGCGCGCACCAGACCGAGCCAGCTGTTCAGCTCATCCACTGTGCCATAGGTCTCCACGCGCAGATGATTTTTGCGCACTCTGCCGCCTGCGAATAGACTGGTCTCGCCTGAGTCGCCTGTTTTGGTGTAAATTTTCACGAGAGTTTCCTTTCGCTCACACGCTGTAAGCCAATTTTGGCGCAGCCGCTGAGAAACGCCAAACATAGCGCTCTGTGCTATACTTGGCGCTGCACTTGAGCAACAGGATGTTGAGATTATGGAACGCTCGCCTGAAATCCTCGCCTTGAACCTGCCCAGTCGCCGTCCAGTCTTGACCTACATCTTGCTCGCGATCATCGTCGGCATTTTTGCAGTGCAAGTGGTCTACAATCAGGTGAATTTTCCGCGCGGCGAGCCGCTCACAGCATGGGGCGCTTTGAACTACGCGCGCGTGGTCTTCCTCAGCGAGCATTACCGCCTGTTCACGGCGATGTTCTTGCACGCTAACGAGGTGCATCTGCTCTTCAACGGTCTGGCGCTCTGGGTATTCGGACGGACAGTCGAGGCAGTTTTCGGCACGCCGCGCTTCGCCCTGATCTACTTCCTAGGCGGCTTGACGGGCAGCTTAGCGAGCCTGTTTTTCACGCGCGGTCTCTCGGTCGGCGCAAGCGGCGCCATCTTCGCCATCTTCGGCGCCGAGATGATCTTCCTGTACAGAAATCGCGAGCTGCTGGGCAGCGCAGCGCGTGAGCAGCTGCAATCGCTGATCATCCTAGCGCTGATCAACTTCGGCTTGGGCATTTTCACGCAAGTGGCGCCAACGGCGGTCTCGATAGATAATTGGGCGCACGGCGGCGGCTTCTTGGGCGGCATCATCTTGACGTGGTTCATCGGCGCGCATTATCGGCTTGAGCCTGAGCCGACCACGCTTTTCGGCGCGCGCCTTGTGGACGATAGGCGCTTGAGCAAGACGTGGTACTTCGCGGCGCTTTACGCGGGCGGCTTGGCGATTTTGACCGTGTATGCGCTCAGCGCGCTGGGCGGCTGAGCTGCGCATAGAGCGACTCGTAGGCGTCTGCCACAGCTGACCAAGTGTAGCGCGCTTCAATGACGGCGCGATTGGCAGCGCCTAGCCGCGCTCTGAGCGTTGGATTGGGCAGGAGCGCGCAGGCATGTGCGACGAACTCAGCGGCAGTTGTGGCAAGACGCAAGCCGTCGCTGGGCAATATGCCGTCAGCGCTCAACGGCGTCGCGATGACGGGCAACGCCATTGCCATCGCTTCTAGCACTTTATTCTTGATGCCTGCGCCAAAGCGCAGCGGCGAGAGGAAGAGCGCAGCGCGCGCATAATACGGCTGCAGGTCTGGCACGTGACCTGTCACATGCAGATCGGCGGCAGCGCAAGCGCGCAGATCGGGCGGCGGCGCATTGCCGACGAGCCACAGCTCAGCTTGCGGCAGGTGCGCCTTGATTGACGGGAAAATCTCGCGGGCAAGCCAGAGCGCTGCATCGCAGTTCGGCGCGTATTCATAATTGCCGACGAAGAGCAAGTGCGCGCCGTCAGCCGTCTTCTGCGGCGTGAAACGCGCTAGGTCTACGCCGTTCGGAATCACTTTCAGCGGCAGATCGGGCGCGAGCGCGCGCAAAGCGGCAGCATCCTGCTCGGTCAGCACGACCACGGCATCGAAGCCTTCGAACATACGGCGCTCATAGCGGCGCGCCATGCTCAAGCGCAGCCGCAACGCGATTCTCTGCCGCAGCGAGCGCGTCTGCGCAAGCTGGCGCTGCAAAAACAGGCTGTAAGATTCGTACGGCACGATCAAGTTCGGCAGATGCCGCACCAGATCGCGGTATTCGTACACTTGCACGCCGCCGAACAGCTGGATCAGATCGTAGCGAGTCTGGCGCAAGTGCGCCGCGATGGCTTCCCACATCGGCGGCGACCAAGCCTGCGCGGCGCGTTGCGGAAATGGCGCGCTGAGCCGCATCGCGTAGTCCAGCGCTGTGCGCGGCGGATCGGGCAGCAAAGTGACCTGATGAAACTGATCGCGGTAATGTGGCAGCTCAGCCAGGTCGCTCGCGCGCTCGGAGAAAGCGAGCAGATCGGTCAGGTAGCCGCGCTCGCTCAGCTGTGCGAATAAGTTGCCGATGATCAGCCTATCGCCCAAGTGCAGCGGATAGGGCGGACAGCGCGAGATCAGCAGGATGCGGCGGCTCATGAATTAAAAAACGTGCGGAGAGGGTGGGATTCGAACCCACGGTGCAGGGTTACTGCACAACGCTTTTCGAGAGCGCCCCATTCAACCACTCTGGCACCTCTCCAGTGTTTTGAGGTATACAGTTGTTCAGCCGCGCTGCCCTTCGGCGCGCAGCCGCCCGAAGAAACTGACCAGCAGCGCCGCCGCCTCTTCAGACAGCAGACCGCTTTCCACCTGCACGCGATGATTCAAGCGCGGATGCTGCAAGATGTCCAGCACACTGCCTGCCGCGCCTGCTTTCGGATCGCTAGTGGCGTACACCAGACGCTGCAAGCGCGCTAAGACCATCGCGCCTGCACACATGGCACACGGCTCAAGCGTGCAGTACAACGTGACGCCATCCAGCCGCCAATGCCTGAGCGCACGTGACGCTTCGCGCAGCGCGATCAGCTCAGCGTGCGCCGTCGGATCGCGATCCACTTCACGCCGATTGCGCCCAAGCCCGATTGCGCGACCTTCGTAGACTGCCACGGCGCCCACAGGCACATCCGCGTGGAGCATGGCGCGTTCTGCTTCAGCCAGCGCGAGTCGCATCCATGCGGCGTCATCCATGCTAACAGTATAACAGCTTGCCGCGAATTTGGCTAGTGCAAACTGCTGTAGTTGGCTCATCAAAGCGACTGCCAACGCAGTTTTGAGATTGTGCTATACTTCTGATTGTGCGCAAGCACGCATCGGTTAATTTATTCGAGGAGCAGTTTGTATGCCCAAGAAGATTCTGTTTTTGGTCGGCGATTACGTTGAAGACTATGAGTTGATGGTGCCTTTCCAAATCTTGCAAGCGGTCGGTCACGAAGTCCACGCCGTCTGTCCGGGCAAGAAGGCAGGTGAGAAGATTCGGACTGCCATTCACGACTTTGAAGGCGACCAGACCTACAGCGAGAAGCCGGGACACAACTTTGAGCTGAACGCAGACTTCGACTCGGTGCGCCCAGAAGATTACGACGCGCTGGTCATCCCCGGCGGACGTGCGCCTGAGTATATCCGTCTGCATGAGCGCGTTCTGGAGATCACGCGGCACTTCGCAGAGGCGGATAAGCCAATTGCAGCCACGTGCCACGGTCCGATGGTCCTAGCGGCGGCGAAGGTCTTGGAAGGCAAGGAATGCACTGCCTATCCTGCCGTTGAGCCTGACGTGAAGCTGGCAGGCGGCAAGTTCATCAGCTTGCCTGCTAATAAGGCGCACACACATGGCAAGTTGGTCTCAGCGCCGGCGTGGCCTGCTAACGCCGAGTGGATGGCGCAGTTCCTGCAAGTTCTCGGCACGAAGATCGAAGCCTGACGCCGCTTGAAAAAACAGTCCCTCGCCGCAAGACGAGGGACTGTTCATTTAGCGTGCAGGCTAGTCGCCGCTGACGGGCAAGGCAGGTCTGAGGATATCCATCACCTGCGACTGATCGAGGACTTCGTTGTTCATCAGCGCATCGGCGAGCGCCTCTAGCAAGTGGCGATTCTCGCGGCACAACTGGCGCGCGCGATTGTGCGCTTGCTCAACCAGACGTTTGGTCTCGCGGTCGATCAGCGACGCCGTCTCTTCGCTGTAGATGCGCGGCTGCGCAAGGCTATAGCCCAAGAACGGCTGCCGATCCGAGTCGCCGTAATTGACCGGACCGAGTTCCTCGTTCATGCCGAGCTGCGCGACCATGTCGCGCGCAAGGCGCGTCGCCACGCGCAAGTCGTTCTCAGCGCCGCTCGTGATCTGACTCAGGACGACCTCTTCGGCGCTGCGTCCGCCCATCAGCACCACCAAGCGTGCAAACAGATATTCCTTCGTGTAATTGCGCCGATCATCGCTCGGCAGGCTCTGCGTCACGCCGAGCGCACGTCCGCGCGGCACAATGGTGACCTTCATCACAGGGTCGGCTTCAGGCGTCAGCACAGCCACCAAAGCGTGACCTGCCTCGTGAATAGCGACCGTGCGGCGCTCTTGCTCGTTGGAGAGCGGCGGACGCTCGCTGCCCATGATGATGCGATCCAGCGCCAGCTCAAAGTCGCGCTGAATGACGCGCTCGCGTCCGTTGCGCGCCGCTGAGAGCGCCGCTTCATTCGCCAAATTCGCCAAATCGGCGCCGCTGAAGCCAATTGTGATAGCCGCCAGCACATCCAAGCGCACATCGTGCGAGAGCGGAATATCGCGCGTGTGAACTTTCAAGATCGCCTCGCGACCGGCGCGGTCTGGCAGATCAACCGTCACTTGGCGGTCGAAACGGCCGGGACGCAACAGCGCAGGATCAAGCACGTCGGGACGGTTCGTGGCAGCCATCACGATCACGGTCTCGCGCGCATCGAAGCCGTCCATTTCCACGAGCAGCTGGTTGAGCGTCTGCTCGCGCTCGTCGTTGCCGCCGCCTAAGCCTGCGCCGCGCTGCCGTCCGACCGCGTCAATCTCATCAATGAAGACGATGGACGGCGCGGCTGCCTTCGCGCGCGTGAACAGGTCGCGCACGCGCGACGCGCCGACGCCGACGAACATCTCCACGAACTCAGAGGCGGAAAGCGAGAAGAACGGCACTTTCGCCTCGCCTGCCACTGCCTTGGCGAGCAGCGTCTTGCCCGTGCCGGGCGGTCCGACGAGCAGCACGCCGCGCGGAATGCGCGCGCCAAGCCGAATGTATTTATCAGGGTCTTTCAGGAAGTCCACCATCTCAGCCAGCTCTGCCTTCGCCGCATCTTCGCCTGCGACATCGGCAAAGGTGACCTGTGGTTTCTCCTCATTGTAGCGTCGCGCGCGAGTCTGCCCGAAGTTGAAGATGCCGCTCTGTTGCTGGCGCGCACGGCTGAACGACCAGAATAAGAGCAAGCCGATCAGGATCAACGGTCCCCAGTTGAGCAGCAGGATCAAGAGCGTTGACGGCGATGGATCGGACGTGACGACGGTCACGCCGTTCTCGACCAATTTCGGCAGCAGCTCGCGATCCTCAATAGGCGGCAGGAACGTGCTGAAGAATAGCACATTGCCGCGCCGCACGTTGCCACTGGCATCTGTGCCGCTGATCGGCACTTCGCTGCGGAAGCGACCGACAATCTGCGAGCCGCGCATCTCTACGCGCACAACGTTATTCGCCTCAACCTGAGCGCGGAAGGTTGAGTATGGCACTTCAATCGCATTGCTGACAGGATCGCCGACGATGGACGGAATGCGAGTCAGGAACAATACACCGAAGCCGACCAGCAGCGCGATCACGACCCAGTTTGGAATTGGCGGACGCGTCGGACGCTGATCCGAGTTGTCGTTGCGCTCTGGCGGCAAATTCTTAGGTGGCTTTTGCATATTCGTATAGCCTCTCTCTCACTTGTTAGATGATAGCAGGCTGCTCAGGCGCAATGCCATAAGCATACGCTAACAGCTCTATCGGATGGACGACGCGCGCGCCGCTCATCTGCGCAATGTGCCAGCGGCACGTCTCAGTATCGCAGACGGCGAGCCGCGCGCCGCTCTCGCGGATGCGTCGGAATAATGGCGCGCCGACGTCTTCGGCGATCTGACGTTTTTCCGCTTTATAGCCGTACGTGCCGGCAATGCCGCAACACTCGGCGTCCATTTCAACGGCGCGCAGCTCAGGGATCAGATCGAGCAAATCCAGCGCAGGGCGACCCATGCCGTGTGCCTTCAACTGGCACGGCGCATGATACGGCACAATCGAGTCGCCGATCAAGTCGCGCATTTCAGGCGGAAAAGCGCTCACGGGACGGAAATCTGTCTTGAGTTTGCCTTGCTGATGCAAGCTCCACAAGAACTCGCAGATATCGTATATGCCGCTCGCCAATGCTTTTGTATCGGCGTCGTGCATACCTAGCACATGCTCATAATCGCCTTTGAGCGCCATGATGCAGCTGCCCGCCGTCCCGACAATCGGAATGCCGCGCCGCGCATAATCGGCGAGCGCGCTCGTGTTCTTGCGCGCAAAGCGACGCGCCTCTGCGAACATGCCGTTCGATTGCAACGGCAGACCGCAACAGGCTTGCGGCGGCACAATCACGCGGAAACCGTTGTGTTCTAAAATCTGCACTGCCAGCTTGCCAATGCGCGGCTCGTAGCTATTCGTGCTACAGCCATGATAGTACACAACAACAGGACGCGAGTCGTCAGCTGGCACAATGCGTCGCCGCTCGCGTTTGCGCCACCAGCTGCGGAAGGTGTAGCCCGCCCAAGTTGGAAAAGCCGCTCGCGCTGAAATACCGAGCGTCTTTTCCGCTAACCAGCGGAACGGCTTGAAGCGGAACAACCAGTTCAGCAGCGGCGCGAACGGCGTGCCAAGCACGCCCCACCAAGCGTTGTGACCGAGAATCCAGTTGCGCAAGCTGAAGCCTTTCGCCTCAGCCAACTTCGCCTTCGCCTGCGTGTTGATCTCCATCACGCGCACGCCGTGCGGACAGACCAGCGTGCAAATGCCACAGCCTGAGCAGTACTCCACCGATTGATCAGGCGATGGTAGGTCAGGATCGCGGAAGCGCTGCGCTTGCGGACCAACGGTCTTCGGACCGGGAAAAAGATCGGTCACTGGCACAACGGGACACGCCTGCGTGCAAATATTGCACTTCAGGCAATGATCCGCCGTGAAAGGCGTCTCTTGCAGGTAAGGAAGCTCGCGCAGTTCGGTCGTCATAGTCCAATTATCTCGCAATCTGGCGCACGCGCCTATAAGAAACGCATTATCTTACCGTGAGATTTCATCAATGCTGAGCGGCGCGCTCAGTACCAGCCCGAGAGCTGCAAATAGCAGCGCTCATCAAGGTCGTCTGCGTCGTTATCCCACCAGCGCGCCAGTGAAAGGCGAAGCAAAGTTCCTCTCGGCAGCTCATCAGTCACAGGCTCGAAGCCAACGTGCTTGAGGCGCAAGTATCTTTGACGGCTTGAGTAGAAATAATAACGGCTTTCGCCTTTGACGAGTCTCAACGGCGCATCTGGCAGCCAGAACCATGTGCTTCGATCAGGAACGCACTGCCTTGTGATGTAACCGCTACCATGAGTAGTGACTCTCAGACAGCCGTTGTAAAGTTGATCTATTCCACCGCGCCACACATTCAATCGTTGAAGCACGAAGTCTCGCAAAACATGCTTGTCAATCGTTTTGAGTAATCGCTGGTTGGTGACACAATAGTCTTCAACGTGCGGCGGCTCGATGTTCTGCGGACGATAGCCTTCTATTTTCCACACTTGACCAATCTCATAGCCTACATCCGCGGGAAGGTTGTTGCCTTCTGCATCGAGCAATCTCAGACTTTCTAAGTTATCCACATCTAAGCTGCCGACGCAAACAAGTGTGTTCATTTTAGTTCTGCTCACGACAACTACTCTTCTCATGGCAAGAACCTTAAGGCAATAAGTGTTGTATTTCCACTCCAAGATGAGATGACAAAAACTTTGCTGCTAAGGAGCGATGACAAGCGCTTGGCAAGCGCTCGACACAGAACAAGCACGGTCTGTGTGCGTTTTCCAGCTTGGCGATCAGCGCAGGCAGGTCAAGCGTTGCCAGTCGTTCGCGTTGATAGCGCTCGATGAAAGCATCGTCGAGCGTCTCGCGCTGTTGTTTGCTGATGCGCTGTCTTCTATCTGCGATTTTTTGCGCTTCACGTATCGCGTCGCTCGGCGCTAGTTCTTTGAGATGTAGATAGCGTATGCCGCGTTGCCTAAGCGCTTCTTGCAAGTACGCGCTATTGACAAAAGCGTATTGCTTGCCGCGCATGCCGCGCCGCGAGCGTAGATCGCAAAACAAATCCACTTGCGCTTCGGCAAGTTGCTGAAAAAAAGCCGTCTCTGTGAATCCGTAGACGCCTATGGTCAATAGCCTGTCAACCATGAGTCGCTACTTCTTGCGAGACTTCAACCGATCAGGATAACTCTTCAAGGATGTTGGCGCAGGCTCGTCGGTCAGCAGCGATTGCTGCCTGACATGAGGCTGCTCATGACCATTTTGATCAATGTGAGCGACAGGAATATCTTTGCCGATCAAAGCTTCGCCTATCAACCTTTTTCGATGGCATCGGTCAGGATCAAGCTCGCTGCACATCAGGACGACAGGATGCCATGCTTCCCAGTGTTCGATCAGATTCTGCAAGCCTTGCTGAAACTTCTCAGAGTTTCTCACAGCGTTATAGTCCACTCTAGCGTCTTGCGTGTAAAGCGACTCATCTTCTGGGCGACCACCGAGCGCGTCTCCGCAGTATCTGTACTCAATGCCATGCATTTTCAGAAAGGCGCTGAAAGCCTCACGGTTGAACTCAGGCTTGAACCTTGAATACGGCACTGAGCGCACGTCTAGCAAGTGCCTGACGTCATACTGTTTCAGCAACGCCAGGAACGCTTCCAGCGTGCGATTGCCATATCCGATTGTCAGGATTCTTTTACGTTCGCTCATCTCGCGTTTTCTCCTTCTGAAGCGCCAATTCGACGGCGCGATACGCCGTGGCGAGCGCGACGCCTTCCGCAGTCTCAAATGGCGACGGCGCGTCCATCGGATGCGCTAAGATGTGTCCTGCTACGAACAGATTCTCAGCCACTGGCGCGCCATCGGCGTCCAGCGGCTGCATGTGAGCGTTGGCGCGCACGCCGAAGTGATGCACAGCATGACCTTCAGGCGCTAACATGTGCGCATTGAACCACTGCTGCCGATCTGCGTTGTATTGCACAGGAATGCCGAAGATGCCTTCCCAGACTCGCCCGCCATCGTCGCTGAACAAGCCGCCGCCGTACAAATTGCCCGTCGCCAAAATGACCGCTTTTGCGCCGAAAAACTGCGGCTTGCCTGCCGCTGCCACTTCGACGCCCAGCACGCGCTTGCCTTCCCGCACGCCGCGCTGCACAGGATGCCCAACTTGCAGCCGAACGCGCCGATCCAGCAAATAGCGCCGCAATTTATTATAGAGCCGCGTGCCGGGCACGCTTGGCGGCAACGTCGGCAGCTCGAAGACAGGCACGCCAAGCTGATCTTGCAACATCCTGACAACCTCAGCGTGCTGCTCCAAGCCCAGCACGGCAGGAAAAGCGACCGACGTCGCGCCGTTCAAGCGCACCTTCACAGAACGCGCTACCTCAGCGCGGAAAGGCAGCTGATCGAAGTAGCGCGCGTAGTCGGTCGGCGTCAAGTCCCATGGACGCGCGCCAATCGGCGGCGCGATCAGCGCGTGATGCGCACCTGAGAGCGCAGGATAGTAGTCGCGCCCGCCTTCGAAGCCGATGAAGAGCGGCTGCGCGCCTGCGATTGCCGCGCCTTGATAGCCGTACGGCAGCACGGCAGGCGATTGTTGACTGCCCAGCGCTGTGAAGACGCGCTTATTGCGCAACGGCAGCTCAGCCTGATAGCCGAGGCCGATCTCTGCGCCGATCTGCGCGAACAACTGCACTGCCTTGCGCAGCGCGTCAACGCCTGCCTTCGCGTAAGGATGCTCAGGATAGCGCACGGCGAGATCGCGCACGGACTCGATCACATCGCCCTGCGCCGAATCGAGCAGGCTCAGCCACGCCGGCGTCACAATTGGCGAGCCGATGCCTTGCGCGATCAGGCGAATTCTAGCGCTTGGCTTCAAATGAACAGCGAAGGCAGCTGCGCTCAAGCCCGCCCAGCCGGCGCCGATGATCAATAGATCGTCCAATCCAACATCCTCGCTAATCGGCAGCTGCTTGCGCCTCAGCCTGAAGCGTTGGCACGCCCAGCGCACGCCGATAGATCATCTCGTCCAGCAACGCCTGCCGCAATTGATGTCCCCACAGCAGCGGACGATTGCCGCGAAAGCGCTCCTCAATGAACGCCGCCAGCGCCTTGATCGCCCGATCAGGCGATAAATGCGCCACTTCGCCCAGGATGCCCGCCGCGCGATAGCCGCAGAAGCCCGCCTGACACGGTCCCATGCCCAAGCGCAGGTCGCGACGCAGATCGTCAAGGCTGACGCCTTCGCCCGAAGCGCGAATCGCCGTCTCCAGCTGATCGCGCGTGACGATCTCGCACTCGCAGATCAGATTGTTGTGCGTCGGCGCGTGCTCCAGCTGATGCAACCGATGCGAAAGGACGTGCAGCTTGCGTCTGCCGCCGCCGAACCACGTCGGCTTTGGCAAAGGCGTCTCAGCCGTGCGGCAAGTCGCTTGCACCTTCAAATATGCGCAGACCTCATCGCAAATCCGCTCAGCCATTTGGCGATACGTGGTCAGTTTGCCGCCGACGATTGAGAGCATCCCTGCCGCGCCCACATCGGCATGGCTGAGCGCGCGGAACGAGCGCGTGATGAAGCGCCCATCTTCGCCAACGCCGCCTTCCGCCTCGCCTTCGCGCTTTTGCGGCGGATCGTAGAGCGGACGCACGCCCGCCCAAGCGCGCAGCGCGCGCGCCTTGCGGAATTCTGGTACCATGATCTCGCCCGCGTCCAGCATTTGCGTCACTTCTTCGGCAGGAATGTCCAGATCGTCAGGTCGCTCCACCACGACCGACGTCGTCCCGATCACGCAGACCGTGCCGACAGGCACCAAGATATCGCCATCGCCCGGCGGCGCCAGCCGATTGATGATCGTGTTCACCCAGCGCACATTCATGGCGACCATCACGCCGCGATCGTGCGTCATGTGAATATCCGCGCCCGCCAATTTCGCGACCTCGCCCGCCCAAGGCCCTGCCGCGTTGACGATCGCATCCGCGTGAACGCGCACCAACGCGCCCGTCCGCCGATTCTCCAGCAGCGCGCCGATCACTTTGCCGCCCGCCTTCTCGATTGCGCACACCCGATGATAATTCAGCGTGATGGCGCCCAGCGCCGCCGCCGCCTCGACGAGCGTGTGGATCAGCTCGAACGAATCGCAGGCTGCATCAGGCACGCGATAGATCGCGTACGCGCTCGGATTCAAGTGCGGCTCTTCTCTCAGCGCCTGCGCAATGCTGATAGGCTCAGTTGGAATGCCCACCGCCTCGCAGCCTGCCAACCAGCGCGGAATGTAGCTCGGATCGTCAGGCGGAAACGCCGCGAACCACCCGCCCGTATCTTCGATGGTATGCGGCGCGATGCGACGTACGATCCAATTCTCTTCGATGCACTCGCGCGCCGACTCAGGATCGCGCACGGCGTAGCGCCCGCCTGAGTGCAGCAAGCCGTGATAGCGCCCTGACGTGCCCGTCGCCACGTCGTTCTGCTCCGCCAAGATCGCGCGCAAGCCGCGCTGCGCCAAATCGAACAGCACGCCCGCGCCCGTCGCGCCGCCGCCGATCACCAGAACATCGCAATTCAGAGAAGTTTCCGCTTGCATCAGCCATACCCGTCACAAATGTTCAGCTCGTTCACAAATTATAGCACGCTTGCACGTTAGCATCGCATAGCTGATCGCGCCGCGCAAGGTGCGATCAGCTATGCGCACTGCCTGCCTAGCTGCCGTGCCGCCGCTGACGCAAGTCCTCAAGGCGCTGACGCAACACGGCTTGCTCCGATGACGGCTGCCGTGGAATGAAGTAATCCAAAAAGCCTTCAAGCATATCCAGCTGCTGTGCAGGCGTCTGTGCCACGAACTGCTCCATCTCAGCCGAATTCGAGATGTTCATGAAGGATTCAAATAGCTGCTGCAGCAGTTGTGCCATCTCAGCTTGATTTGACTCGCGAGGCGCATAGGCTGCTGCGATGCCCTGTGCGCGACATGCTTGCAGAATTTCGAGATGCTGTGGCAACTGACGCACGTTCGGATTGGCTTGGATGAGCAGTTGCAGCGCTTGCTCAGCCGCATCGGTGAGCAATTCGTCTTGATGCTGCTCTAGATAGGCGCGCGAGGCTGACCAATCTGGCGTTTGCACCCACGCGATGAGCATCTCCGCGAGCTGCTGCAAGCGCGCCATTTGATCAACCTGCTGCAGCCACGCCGGCTGCGGCTGACCGACCGCCGCCTGCCAGTAGCCCTCGAAGTCAGCGCCGCACTCGGACTTGATATTTCTGAGAACCCTTTGACCGATCTCGGAGTAGACGGCGTGCTGATATTGCTCGAACAGCTCCACAGCCTGCCAAGCATCGCGCAGCGCCTGAAGCAAGCGCGCCCGGCGGTCTTCGCCCTCAAGCCCCGCCAAGTCCCTCAGCAGGTTAGCACGGTTGGTGAGGGTCGTCGCGTAATCGAGCGGGGTGTCGCGTAGGAGCTCGAGCGCGGTCGTGTAGTCGGCAAGCGCCGCCAGCAAGCGCGCCCGGCGGTCTTCGCCCTCAAGCCCCGCCAAGTCCCTCAGCACTCCCGCACGGTTGTCGAGGGTCTGAGCGTAATCGAGCGGCACGTCGCGTCTCAGCGCGAGCGCGGTTGTGCAGTCGGCAAGCGCCGCCAGCAAGCGCGCCCGGCGGTCTTTGCCCTCAAGCCCCGCCAAGTCCTGAAGCAGTAACGCACGGCTGGTGAGGGTCGTCGCGTAAGCGAGCGGCACGTCGCGAAGAAGCTCGAGCGCGGTCGTGGAGTCGGCAAGCGCGGCCAGCACGCGCGCCCGGTGGTCTTCGCCCTCTAGCCCCGCCAAGTCCCTCAGCACTACCGCACGGTTGTTGAGGGTCTGAGCGTAAGCGAGCGGCACGTCGCGTAGAAGCTCGAGCGCGGTCGTGGAGTCGGCAAGCGCCGCCAGCAAGCGCGCCCGGCGGTCTTCGCCCTCAAGCCGCGCCAAGTCATGAAGCA
>DAOTWB010000079.1:0-45588 GCA_034436235.1 Anaerolineae bacterium | reverse complement strand
ACTTCTTGGGTGCTGGCTGCAGCCTGGTCGCCTGATGGCAAGCGGATCGCCAGCGCGTCGGTTGATGGTACAGTTCGGCTGTGGGATGCGCAGACGGGCGAGTTGCTGCAGACGCTTGAAGGACATGGCTACTGGGTCACGGCGGTCGCCTTCAGCCCTGATGGACGGCAGATCGCCAGCGCGAGCGCTGACCGCACGATCAAGCTCTGGACTGTTGAAAATGGCGCGTTGCTGCGCACGCTGAACGGACATCAGGCATGGATCAACAGCGTCCGCTACAGCCCAGATGGCTTGCTGCTCAGCACGGACACGCAACGGAATATTCTAGTGTGGCAGCCGCAAACAGGCGCGTTGCTGCAGACCTTGCGCGGACATGAAGGCGCTGTGCTGTGGGCTGCTTTTAGCGACGATGGCAGCCGCATCGCCAGCGCTGCCACAGATCGGACAGTGCGCATCTGGGATGTTGCCACAGGCGCGCCGCTGCACGTCTTGCGCGGTCACGACGCTTGGGCGACCTTTGTAGCGTGGTCAGCCGATGGACGAGCGCTTTACAGCGCAGCTTGGGACGGCACAGTGCGCGTCTGGAGCGTCGGCGAGGTGCGTGAATGCGCCGTGCCGCAACGCAATATCAACGTGCGGGCAGGCGCGGGCGCTGCCTTCGGCGTGTTGACTTCCGTCACGCCGAACAACGAGCTGGAGATTGTAGGACGCTCGACAGGCTGGTATGAAGTGCTGCTGGAAGACGGACGGCGCGGCTGGGTAGCCGTTGAGAGCGTGCGCGTTGTGGCGTGCAGTCAGTGAGGCTGAGCTGAGCTGAGCGCCGCTTGAATCTCGTCAGGGCGCGGCTTGCCTGCCAGTCCGATGCGCGTCACGGATTGGCTGGCGAGCTGCACTGCCGCTCGCGCTGCGTAGCTCACGTCGCGCGTCCGCTGATACAGCACGCTGAAGACGCCGAAGAAGACGTCGCCGGCGCCAGTCGCGTCCACCACTTCGACCTGCGGCGCAGGAATGTGCAGCGGCGACATATGTCGCTGGTAGACTGTGCAGCCGCGCTCGGCGCGCGTGACGATCAAAAGCGGCGCAAGCGCAGCGTAATGCGCTTCAAGGTCAGCATCTCGCTCGATGTCTTCTTCGCTCAGCACTGCCCAATCGAGCTGCGGCAGTATCCAGTCTGCCTCTGCCCAAGCCTTGCGCCGAACTGTGCCGTCAGCATCCCACGTGCGCAACCAACCTTGCAGCGCAGCAGCGCGCCGCGCCTTCGGAAAAGCGCGCACAAGGCTCGGATCAACTTCATCGGCGAGCGGACATAAGCAAACAACAGATGGCATGCGCCAAGCGCTCGGCACATGCTCAAGCGTGAGCGGCACAGCGCGCCCTAGCAACGTCTGGTAGCGCGTCGCGCCTTCATAACGATTGATGAAGGTCGTGCTATGTTCAGCAGCGACCAGATGCACATCCAGCGCGGCAGGCAGCTCTGCCAACACCGGCTCATCGCGGCGCGCGCTCGTCACCAAATGCAGCGCAGCGCCAAGCGCCGCCATCGCCGTGCCTGCATATGCCACTGTGCCGCCGAGTCGCGCGCCTGACGGCGTCTCGTCACGGGCGATATGCCCAATCAACAAAAAGGTCTCCACAGCGCGGCTAAGATTGCTGCTGACGGCGTGGCACGATGGTCACCTTGCGATTGTCGCCTTCGCCAACGCTCTCTGTGGAGACATCAGGATTATCTTTCAGCGTCAGATGGACAATGCGCCGCTCGTGTGGCGGCATCGGCTCCATCGAGACCGTGCGTCCGCGCTGAATGGCTTGCTCTGCCATGCGAAATGCCAAACGGCGCAACATCGCCTCGCGCCGCGCTTTGTAGCCGTCCACATCCACTACCAGATAGGCGCGCCGTCCGATCTGGCGGCTTGTGATCAGGCGCGTGATGTATTGCAGCGCGGCTAACGTCTCGCCGCGCCGTCCGATTAGCTCGCTCAGTTCAGCGCCGCGCACGTCGAGCGTCCAGTGTTGCGGCTCGCCGCTCTGCTGCTGAGCAGGCTGCGCGCTGATGGTCGCTCGGATGCCCATTGCCTGTAACAGTTTATGCAGCACTGCCTCGCCAACTTGCGCTGCTTCTGCCAGCTGCTGCTCAGAGACAGGCTCGGCAGCTTCTTCTTCGTCCTCTTCTTCAAACGAGGCGACTTCAGCGGCAGGCGCAGGCGTCTCAGGCGCGCGGATGACGGTCAGGCGCACGCGCGCAGGCTTCGCACCAAGCCCGAGCAGACGGCGTCCCGGCTCTTCCAGCACTTCCACCATGACCTGCTCGCGGCTCACGCCTAGCTCTTGAACGCCTTTGGCTATCGCGCTCTCCACATCTGCGCCAGTGGACTCAATAGACAATAGCTGACTCATGACAAAGCACCTTTTCAGTGTGTGCCGCGCAGGTTACTTTTTGGGCTTACGCGCCTTGTTAGACTTAGCCTGAGTCGTCGGCTTGCGGCTGATATCAGGGCGACTGGCGCTGGCAGGGCGTTGCATGGTCTCAGAGAGCTTGCGCTTTTTGCTGCCCGTTGTGGCAGGCACGGTCGCCACTTCGCGCTCTTGGCGGCGCGGCTCTGGCACGGCGGCAGGGCTGCTCTTAGGGGCGGCGACAGCAGGCGCAGGCTTGGGCGCTCTGAAGACGTTCTTCCAGTCAATCTGACCCATCATAGCGTACTGGATGATGCCGACGATGTTCGAGGCGACCCAGTAAATGGACAAGCCTGAGGCAAACGAGAGCGAGAACAAACCGACCATCAGCGGCATGATGGTGGTCATATTCCGCGACACAGCTGCCGATGGATCTTTAGGATCGGTGATAGGCGGCATCATCAGCTTAGATTGCAGCCATGTGCTGACCACGACCAAGACGGGCAGCACGAAAAATGGATCGGGCTGCCCAAGGTTCAGCCACAAGAACTGATTCTTGAGCGGCAGCATGGCGGAAAGCTCGGGAATGAGCAAGCGATTTTGGATATCGAGGAACTGGAGCGGCGTTGTGGCGAGCGTGGCGTAGATCGCGCCATACAGACCGAACAGGATCGGCATTTGGATCAGCAGCGGCAAGCAGCCTGCTAATGGATTAATGCCTTCCTCGCGATACAGCTCCATCTGCGCTTTCGCCAACGCCTCGCGATTCTGCGGACCTTTGTACTCTTCGCGCAGCGCCTGCAGCTTGGGCGCGATCTCGCGCATACGTTTGGAAGATTTCAGCTGTTGGCGCATCAGTGGATAGGTGATCACGCGGCTGAGGATCGTGAAGACGATGATCGCCAACACCAAGTTCTCGCCCAGCACGCTGTACAAACCGAGCATCACCACAATGAACGGATCGGTCAGAAAGTCCATAGCCCGTCTTTCCCTCGTCTTATCTAGCGCGGCGCTTGCGCCAAACGATTGACATCATCCTGAGAAGGCTTCCGAACGCTCCACAAGCGTCCGCCGCTGAGCAGATCGTAGGCGACCACAAGCCGCTCTTCGCTCTTGGTCGTCGTAATGACCATGTCGCCGACCACGACCACATCGCCCAGAATGCGCTCCGCCTCGGCAGGGCTGGAAGTCCAGACCAGCGCGCCGCTCTCGGCGTTGTAAGCGCGCAAGTGCTTGCTCTCAGAGCCTGCAATCACGCGACCGTCCACCACTGCCACTCTGCCGCGAATGCCGCCGCGCCGCTCAGGATCGTGCGCTTTCCAGCGCGGCGTGAACGTCGCTGCATCCACAGCGTGAACATAACCGCGTAAGTCGCCGAAGTAGAGCGTGCCGTCAACAAGCGTTGGCGTAGACCAAATCCAGCCTTCCGCCTTGTAGCGCCGCAAAATGCGATCGGATTGATTGGTGATCGCCATGCGCGATTCCCTGTGCGCGTCCACAGCGATCAACTCGCTGGTCAGCGTGCCAAAATACAGAACACCTTCGTGCAACAATGGTGATGCCGCCACGGCGCCGCCGACTTCGACGCGCCACAGCAATTCGAGCGTGTCGGCGTCCAGCGCGTAGACATGCCGATCCATCGCGCCGAAGTAAATGGCGTTGCGCGCTTCATCCAGCACAGGCGCTGACCAAACGCCGAAGCTCGTGCCGTCGAAGCTCGCTAGCAGCGCACCTGTCGCCGTGCTGAACGCTTTGATGCCTTTATCGCCTTGCCCAACGTACACGCGATCGCCGTGTACGAGCGCCTCAGCGATCACTTTTTCCGTGCCAATTGGCGCTGCCCAGCTTGGCAACGGCGCGTTGCGCACGCCTGAGTCAGGCGCGAAAGCATAGACCGCATGATTGTATGAACCGACGTAAACGCGCACGCCTTCTTCGCGCTTTTCCAGCGCCGGCGCTGCAAACATCTGACCGTTGTTGTTAGAGCGTGCTGCCCAATCCACAAAACGGTCGGTCGAGCGCTGATTCGGCTCTAAAACGCGCCCAACTGCATCGCGAGTCAGGTCAATGCGGAAGACGACGTCGCGATAGGCGACGTAGATGTAGCGCGCATCGTAGCGCCCGTCGGTCAGCGCACCATCTACCGTCAAACCTGCCCAGCTCTCAGGCAGCACAAGCGCTGTGCAGCCGCTGAGCAGCAACAGGGCGCCCAATAGCAACGCCGCGCCGAAAGGCGTGCGGCGCGGCCCAGAAGATGCATGTGTGTGTGTGTTCAAAAAGACTAGCCTCATACACGCTCAGGGAACGGGATCGTAGCCGCCTGGATGGAAAGGATGGCAGCGCAAAATGCGCCGTATGCCAAGCCATCCGCCTTTCAGCAAGCCATATTTCTCAATCGCTTCGTAGGTATACATCGAGCAGGACGGCACAAAGCGGCAGGCAGGCGGCAGAACTTTGGAAAGGGTCGCTTTGTAAAGCCGAATGAGCGCGAGCGCAAGGCGCTTCATGATCCACTCTCCGCTTGTTCGCCGCGCAGCTCAGCGAGGCGGAACAGCTCGTCTAACGCTTGTACGATCATATTATACGGCTGTTGCGCCAAATTGGCGCGTGCAATCAGCGCGATATCGTAGCCTTGCTTCAAAATGGCGCGCCGCACCGCCTCGCGCAGGCGGCGGCGCGTTCGGTTGCGCGCGACGGCATTGCCCAAGCGCTTGCTGACGATAAAAGCGTAGCGATTATGCGGCAAGCCGTTCGGCAGCGCTGAGAGCGTCAGCAGGGCGTGCTGCCAGCGCTTGCCGTGCGCTTTCAAGCGCTCAAAATCAGCTTGGCGCCGCAAGCGCCATGCACGCTGCACGTCTTCAGCTATTCCAATTGACCTTCTTGACGTGCCGCACCTGCACGGTCAGCCGATGTCTGCCTTTGGCGCGCCGCGCCTTCAGCACGCGCCGTCCATTCTTTGTCTTCATCCGCTGACGGAAGCCATGCACACGCAGACGGCGACGCTTGCGTGGTTGCCATGTGCGCTTAACCATTCTCGTCCCTCCAAAATATCAAGAGACCGCATGAAGCGGCATCCTGTAGGCATATTCAGTGCAAGCGCGAAGTATAGCGTAAGGGCTAGAGCGGGTCAAGGTAAAGTTGCTTCGCCGCGTCCGATCAGCGCCGAATTGCCGTATTGACAACCGCCGCAAAAAACGCTATGCTTGTATACAGGTCTAGACCAGCATGTGAGTGAGCAGTGTGCTGCCGCCCGAGTACTTTCGTCTTTCTGAGAACCAATCCTTGCGTCTGTATGAGCGCATTCAAGAGAATTTGATCGAGCTGATCGAGAACAATCTCTTGAAAGCGGGCGATATGTTGCCTTCTGAGCGCTTGCTCAGCCAATACTATGGCGTGAATCGCATGACAGTGCGGCAAGCCATAGACGGTCTGGTGCGCAAAGGACTCTTGCAACGGCGGCAAGGCGTGGGCAACTCTGTGAGCGAGCGCCGCTTGATGCAACCGTTCACGCCAACTGTGATTGGCTTCAGCCAACGGATGCGCGAGGCAGGCTTGACGCCCAGCTCGCGCGTCTTGCAGCAAATGGTCACAACGCCTGAGCCAATCGTCGCCCATCGGCTCGGCTTGCAGAGCGACCATCAGATCGTCCTGATCAAGCGCTTGCGCTTGGCGAACGATGAGCCGTTGATGGTCGAGACATCCTACCTCTCTTACGACCTTTTCCCGCGCCTGCTGACGGAAGACCTTGAGAATCAGAGCCTCTATCAGGTGTTGGAACGCTTGTATGGCGTGCGCATCAGCGAGACCGAACACACGCTTGAGCCAACGCTGACCACGCCTTATGAAGCGCTGCATCTGCGCGTTGAGCCGAACACGCCTGCCATGCTCGTGCGCTTGCTCGCCTACTCAGCCGACCGCACGCCAATTGAGTTCTCAAAGTCGCTGGTGCGCGGCGACCGTTGCCGCTACTTTTTTCGCGTCACCACGCACGTCCCTATCGTCACCTAGCGAAAAGCGCAGACACTGGCGCTCACCTGACTGATGTAGACCTTAATCGTCTTAATGCAAAGGAACAGTGACCGATGAAACGCTTAACCCTTGTTTTATTGATTGTGGCTCTAGCAGCCGTTGTGACCAACGTCGCCTTCGCCCAAGATCGCCCTGATCGTCCCAATCGCGATACCAAAGGCGTCTTCTGGAATCCAAGCCAAGCCGATTACGACCGCTGGCGCGTGATCGAAGGCGTGGAAGAAGGCGCGACCATCCGCTTCTGGACTTGGGCGCTCACGCCTGACTTCGAGGACTACCTCAATCAGGTCATCAAGAACTTCGAGGCGACCTATCCTGGGCGTCAAAGTGATCATGGAAGGTCAGCCTGCCGCTGGCGCGCGCGATAACATCCGCAATAGCTTCGCCGCTGGTAATCCTGCCGATGTCATCAACATGAGCGACGGCTGGGTGGCTGAGCTGGCGGAAGCTGGCGTGCTGATGAACATGGACGAGGCAGTCGGCGCCAAGTATCCGCAAATTCGCGCTGAATACGTGGACGGCGCGTGGAATAAAGTCACTTTCAAAGGCGTCTCTTACCACATCCCATGGTATTTGGCGCTCTCAAACGTGATGGCGGTCAACACGCTCATCCTCGATGAGCTGGGTCTGACGCTTGATGACCTGCCCAAGACTTGGGAAGAGTCCTACGCATTCGCCAAGCGCGTCCGCGAGCAGAGCGGCGGCAAGTACTACTTGTACTCGTTCCCCTGGGGCGAATTGGCAGGCTTAGGCGTGCTGAACAGCTTCGTCGGCGAAGGCATCCCTGTCTACAACGAGGATCGCACGCGCGTCATCTTCAACACCGATCCGCGCGCGGCAGGCATCTTGGCTGCCTACAAGGAGCTGTTGGATAACGACTACATTCCGCGCGCCAGCCTGACCGATGACGTGCGCGAGATGATCGACCGCTTCAGCGAAGGCGAAATCCTGCTGCTGCAGACCGGTCCGCAGCTGTTGCGTCTCGTCCGCGAGAATAACGAAGAAGTTTACAACAGCCTGAAGCTGGTGAACGCGCTGACCGGCGCGGCGAACATCCGCAGCATCGGCGGCGTGCAGACGCTGGTCATTCCGAAAGACACAAAGTTCCCGAATGCAGCGCTGGCGTTCGCCATCTTCCTGACCAACGCCGATACGCAGACTGCCTTCTCGCGCGAAGTGCCGATCTACTCTTCAAACCTGAAGAGCTACGACGATCCGTTCTTCCAGACGACCGGCGCGCAACTGACTGACAGCCTGCGTCCTTTGGCGAAGGAATACTTCACCACAGCCGTCAACACGGATATCCTGAACTTCCCGCGCCTTGCCGAAGTGGAGCAGATCGTCTTGGGCGAGTTCCAAGCTGCGCTGCTCGGCGTGAAGTTGCCACAGCAAGCCGTTGACGACATGGCAGGACGCATCAACGCGATCCTAGCAGCGCAATAGCATCCGTTCGCTACGCTACGGCACCATCGGAGAGGCGGATCATCCGTGATCCGCCTCTCTGCTAAGTTTTCTCGGAGAATTGCCGCATGGTTAGCACGCCTTATTCTGATGAGATCGCGTCGCTTGCGCAAGGCAGGCGACATCGTGAGCGGCGACGTCTATTGGTCGCCTACGGCTTTCTGATGCCGTCGTTCGCCTTCTTCATCGTGTTCTTGATCGTCCCGCTGATCGCCGTCGTGTATCTGAGCTTCACCAATTACAATATCGTGACTGCGCCGCAGTGGGTCGGTTTGGAGAACTACGCGCGCTTGCTGCAGGATCCGCTTTTCTGGCGCGGCTTGCGGAACTCGTTCATCTATCTGGTGGTCACGCCGATCCTGATCGTGCTTTCGATCTGGCTCGCCATTGTGGTGAATCGCAAGTTGCGCGGCATCTTCGTCTTCCGCACCATTTATTACATACCGGCGGTCACGTCTGTTGTGGCGGTCGGCATGATCTTCGAGATCGTCTTCGCTGAGCCGAGCGGCTTGATCAACGGCGCTCTGTTGGCGCTCGGCGTGATCCAGAGTCCGATCAACTTCTTGACGCATCCTGATTCAACCTTGATCTCGATCATGTTAGTGACCATTTGGCGCGGCATTGGCTTTTACATGGTCATCTTTTTGGCGGCGCTGCAGGCTGTACCTGAAGAGCTTTACGAGGCGGCTGCCATTGATGGCGCCAATCGTTTTCAGCAGCATCTGTACATCACAGTGCCGAGCATCCGCCCTGCGATCATCTTCGTGGCGATCATCTCGTCCATCTCAGCGCTCAAAGTCTTTGAGGAAATTTTTGTGATGACCGACGGCAGCGCTGGCGTGCTGGATAGTGCGCTCACGCTCATGTTCTACCTATACCGACAAGGCTTTGTGAACCTGAACGCAGGCTATGCGGCAGCCATTGCCGTCGTCTTCACGCTTGTGACGCTCGGCTTCTCAATCGCCAACTTGCGCTTCTTGGAGCGAGGGACTCGTGACAACCGTCAGTGAGAATGCAGCGCAGCTGCGACGCGCCAAGCGCTTTCGCAAATTTTTCGCCAACACAGGCTGGTACATCGTCTTAATCAGCTTTGCGCTCGTCACGGTCGTGCCATTTTTATGGACGGCACTGATGAGCGTGCGCCCGAACTCTGCCAGCGTCTTCCGTCCTGAGCGTCCGCCAGAGCTGATTCCGTATCCCGGCTTGATCGGCTGGGGCTACGGTCAGAACGAAGCGCGCCGCGAAGGCGCTTACACGGCGCTGCCGTGGGATAGTAACTTGCCCGAAGGCGCGCGGCACGGCTGGTGGCGCGATTTCACGCCTGCCTTCTCGGAATGGTTCAAAAGCGTCGGTCTCGACCAGTTCGCTTTCCCTGCCACGACCGTGAACTATTACCGCGTCTGGACGGACGTGAATCTGCCCGCGTATTTTGTGAACAGCTTCATCGTGGCAGTCTCAGTGGTGACGTTGCAGCTGATCACTTGCTCACTGGCAGCCTATCCGCTCGCCAAGATGCGCTTTCGCGGTCGCGACGCCATTTTTTACCTGATCCTCAGCACGCTGATCTTCCCTGAGCAGCTGACGTTGATTCCGTCGTTCATCATCTCGGTCAACATTCTGGGACTCGGCAACACGCTGCAAGGCTTGATCATCCCGTTCGGCACGAACGCCTTCGGCATTTTCTTGCTGCGCCAGACCTACCAGTCGATCCCTGATGAGCTGATCGAGGCGGCGCGCATAGACGGCGCGAGCGAGATCGGCATTTGGTGGCGCATTTTGCTGCCGCTGATCCGTCCCGGCTTGGCGACTCTGGCGATCTTCTCGTTCATCGGCTCGTGGAACAGCTTCCTGTGGCCCTTGCTGATGATTCGGCAAGAGAGCCTGTACACCTTGCCGCTCGGCTTGGCGTTTTTAGAAGGCGCGTTCACGGGCAACTTGCGGACGGTCGCGGCAGGCATCATGGTCGCCACTGTGCCGATCATCATCGTGTTTTTGATGTTCCAGCGCCAATTCGTGCGCGGCTTGAGCGGCGCCGTCAAGGGCTGAGACATCGCGCGTTATAGATCGCTCTGCGGACGGCGTCCCCAGACTCCGATCAGCGGATCGCCGCTGCCCGTGCCGAACAAGCCGCGCCTGACCTGCGGCGAGCGATCTTGCGCGTGGATATCGGCGAAGCCTGCTGCCTCTAGATAGCTCGCCACCAGTGCCGCCTTTTGCGCCATGCTCGCCACTTGCCAGATCGCGACTGCCTTCGAGGGAAAGCACCGATTGCTGAACGTGATGATGAACGGCGCCGCAGGCTTCAGGACGCGCCGCACATCGGTGAAGACTGTGACAGGATCGGTCAGGTATTGCACTGAGACTGTACAGACTGCGCCGTCGAAAGTTTGATCCGTGTAAGGCAAGCGCGGCGTCTGATTCAAGTTCTGGACGACGAATTCGTCCACTTGTGGATTTTGCTGCATCTCTTCAGCGTTCATGCCGAGCGCGCTGACCTTGCCTTTGAAGCTCGGCGGCAAGTGACTGCGCCAACTGCTCATCAGGTCTAGGATGTGACCTGACTCAGGCAGCAGCTCGCCGTAAAGCTGTGTGGTCGCGGCGATCGCGCCGTCGTCAATATGCACCACAAGGCGCGGAACGTTGTAGAACAATTCATCGGGCGATTCATCGTAGCGTTGAAAATACTCACGCGGAAATTGCACAGCTGCACGTCTCCACTCACATTTAGCGTCAAGCAGAGTCTAGCAATGCCGCGCCAAATTTACCGATCCGCGCCGACGACGATGTTGTCAATCAAGCGCGCGCGTCCGATGCGCACTGCCATTGAGAGCAGCGCCGCGCTGTTGAGCGCGCCTGCGCACTCTTGCAACGTCTCAGCGTCTGCCACGCTGACGTACTCTACATGCGCCAATGGCTCAGCGGCAAGCACGGCGCGCATTGTTGCGCGCAACGCTTCCGCGTCGCGCTCGCCTTCGGCATAGCGCACCTGCGCCGCGCACAACGCACGATACAACACAGGCGCAGCAGCGCGCTCTTCAGGCGTCAAATAGCTGTTGCGCGAGCTGAGCGCCAGACCATCGGCAGCGCGCACGGTTGGCACGCCGATCACCTCGATAGGAAAGGCGAGATCGCGCACCATTTGGCGGATGACAGCCAATTGTTGCGCGTCTTTTTGTCCGAAGTATGCGCGTCGCGGCTGCACGATATTGAACAGCTTGGCGACCACTGTTGCCACGCCGCGAAAATGTCCAGGACGGCGCGCGCCTTCCAAACCTTGCGAGATCGCCTCAACTTGCACATAGGTCTGGAAGCCATGCGGATACATCGTCTCGACGCTCGGCGTGAAGACGATCAGATCGTCAAACGCGCTCAGCAAGGTCAGATCGCGCTCCAGATCGCGTGGATAAGCGCCGAAATCTTCATTTTGTCCAAACTGCGTCGGATTGACGAAGATAGAGACGGCGACATGATCGTTCTCAGCCGCGGCGCGCTGCACCAGCGCCAGATGTCCTTCATGTAAGTAGCCCATCGTCGGCACAAAGCCAAGCGCGCCTGTCCGCTGCGCGCGCGCCGTGCGCAACGCTTCAATGCTCTCACAGACGATCACAAAAGACTCTCCTTCGAAACATCACAAAATTGATCGCGCTGCTGCGCGCCTATCCGCCAAGCGCAGATTGTGCGGCATTTCAAACGCTTTTTCAACGCTTGGAAAAGGTGCTTCTATCCGCAGCAACGCTATGAAAATTGAACATTGGAATAGCATTGTGATACGCCCTATACGAAATTAATTCTATAAAGGTGCGTAGAGAGCGAACACCTAGAGAATGGTGCGTTTTATGTTACAACAAGTGGACTCGAAACCGATCTTAGAGGCGCTGGAAAAGCTGGCTGAAGCGCACGGCAGAGAAGCCGTGCTTGCTGCCGTGCAGCACTTTGCCAACGGCGACGCGCAAGCGAGCGCTGAAGCCGACCTGCGCGAGGCGCTGCGCGAAGCGGAGCAATTCCGCATTGCGCTCGACGAGGCTGCCATCGTGGCGATCACTGACGTGCGCGGCATCATCGAGTACGCTAACGATAAATTCTGCCAAATTTCTAAATACAGCCGCGAAGAGCTGATCGGGCAGGATCATCGCATTATCAATAGCGGCTATCATCCGAAGGAATACATCCGCGAGATGTGGGTGACCATCGCCAATGGCAAGGTCTGGCGCGGCGAGTTCCGCAATCGCGCCAAAGATGGCAGCATCTACTGGGTGGATACCACGATTGTGCCATTGCTGGACTCACGCGGCAAGCCGCGCAAGTACGTCGCCATTCGTTATGAGATCACGGCGCTGAAGAAAGAGCAAGAGAACGCTCAGCGGCGCGCCGCCGAAATGGAAACCGTGGCGCAGGTCAGCACTGCCATTTCCACCATTCGCGATACCTACAAACTGCTGCAGACAGTCGCCGATCTGACCAAGACGCGCTTCAATCTCTACCATGCGCACATCTATCTGCTGGACGAGAAGAATCAGAAATTGATGCTGGCGGCAGGCGCCGGTCAGGCAGGGCGCGTGATGCGCCAGAAAGGTCACGCCATCGCGCTCAATCATCCGCACTCAATCGTGGCGCTCGCTGCGCGCGAACGGCGCGGCGTGATCGTGAACGACGTGACGGAAAGCCCTGACTTCTTGCCCAATCCGCTGCTGCCGAATACGCGCGCCGAGATGGCGCTGCCGATGCTGGTCGGCGATCAGCTGATCGGCGTGTTGGACGTGCAGAGCGATCAAGTGGGACGCTTCACTGAAGAAGACGTGCGCGTGAAAGGCACGCTTGCCGCGCAGATCGCGATTGCCGTGCAGAACACGCGCGCCTTCGAAGAAATTCAGCGCACACAAGCCGCCCTGCGCGAGAGCGAAGAAGTCTACCGCGCCTTCGCCAGCAACTTCCCGAACGGCGCGATCATCCTCTACGATCATGAGCTGCGCTACAAGTTGGTGGACGGCTTAGGTCTGGCAGAGGCAGGCTTGAGCAAAGAGATGCTGGAAGGCAAAACGATCTACGAAGCCTGGCCGCCTGAGATCGCGCAGGCGATTGAGCCACAGTACGTCAGCGCGCTCGTCGGCGAGACAAACGTCGTCGAAGTGCCGTTCGACAACAAGATTTACCAGCAATTCACTTTGCCCGTGCGCGATAGAGATGGACAGATCATCGCCGGCATGGTCATGACGCAGAACGTGACCGCCTTGCGCAAAGCGCAGCAAGAGATGGAGCGCACGCTCACGCAGCTCAACACGCTTTACCAGAATTCAGTGGACATGATCGGCATCGCTGACCTGGAGTCAGGCATGTTCATCGAGCTGAATCCAAGCTGGGAAAAAACGCTCGGCTACACGCGCGCTGAGCTGATGGCAGAGCCGTTCATCAATTTCGTGCATCCTGACGATGTGGAAGCGACCGTCCGAGAGTGGGAAGCTGAGCGCGCCATTGGCAAGCCGACAAGCTCGTTCACCAATCGCTATCGCACAAAAAATGGCGATTATCGCATTTTCTCGTGGAATGCCTCAACCAGCCCTGATAGGCGTTACGCATATTTCGTCGTCCGCGACGTGACCGATGAAATTGCTCAGCAAGAGATCATCGAGCGCCGTGCGCGCGAGCTGGCGACCGTCGCCGAAGTGAGCGCCGCTTCCGCGCAGCTGATTGAAGTGGACGAGCTGCTCCAGCGCGTGGTTGACCTGACCAAAGAGCGCTTTGAACTCTACCATGCGCACATCTATCTGCTGGATGAAGACGGCAAGACGCTCAGGCTGCGCGCAGGCGCCGGCCGCCCTGGCGAGCTGATGAAGGCGCAAGGTCGCCGCATTGCCATCACGCATCCGCACTCAATCGTGGCGCTGGCAGCGCGCGAGCGGCGCGGCGTGGTCGTCAACGACGTCACGCTCGATCCGAACTTCCTGCCCAATCCGCTGCTGCCCGAGACGCGCGCTGAGTTGGCAGTGCCGCTCATCGTCGGCGATCAGTTGCTCGGCGTGCTGGACGTGCAGAGCGATCGAGCGGGACGCTTCACAGAAGAAGATGTGCGCATTAAGAAGACTTTGGCAGATCAGATCGCTGTGGCTATCCAGAACGCACGTCAATACGCGCAGACGCAAGAAGACTTGCTCGTCCTGAACGCTACCTCGCAGATCAGCGCGCAGCTGCGCAGCCCTGAGCGCTTGGAAATCGCGATGGAGTACATCTTGGAGAGCATGTTGCCCGTCTTCAAGGCTGAGAACGCTGCTTACTTCGAATACGACTCAGCGCGTCATGAATGGCGCGGCGTGGCGAGCATCGGCGTTGCTGAGAGCGTGCAAGGCGTGCGCGAAGCGCGTGAGCGCTATCCGCACGGCGTGGAAGCGCTGGAAAAGCAGCAGGTCGTCTTGCTGACCAACGCCGCTGAGTATCCGAACTTCCCGCCTGAGCAGTTGCAAGGCGCGGATGCCGTCCGCTCGGCGATGGTCGTGCCAATTATCGTGCAAGGTCGCTCGCAAGGCGCGCTCTTCTTCAACTACACAGGCAGGTTGCATCAGTTCAGCACGCGCGAGCGCGACCTGGCGCAGAGCTTCGCCGATCAAATCGCCATCGGCTTGGAAAATCGCCTGCTGGAGCAAGAAGCGCGTCAAGCCTTTGAAGAGACAGCGCGTATCTACGAGAACTCGGCTGACTTGATCGGCGTGGCAGGCTTGACGGACGGCTACTTCAAGCGTCTGAATCCTGCCTGGACGCGCACGCTCGGCTGGACGTTTGAAGAGCTGACCGCGCGTCCATATATCGAGTTTGTCCATCCTGACGACGTTGCGTACACTGCTGAGGAAGCGCAACGCCAAGTGGCAGAAGGCAAGCCTGTCGTCTACTTCGTCAACCGTTATCGCACGAAGGACGGCGACTATCGCACACTGGCGTGGAACGCGCAGCCTAACCAAGCGGACGACAGAATCTACTTCGTGGCGCGCGATATCACTGACGAGGTGAAGCAGCAACGCGCTCTGGAGCGCCGCGCAGCCGAGCTGGCGGTCGTCTCTGAAGTGAGCGCCGCTGCCGCGACCGTGCTGGACGTTGATCGCTTGCTTCAAACAGTCGCTGACCTGACCAAAGAGCGCTTCCGGCTCTACCATGCGCATATCTATCTGTACGATCCTGAGAAAGAGAGCCTAGTGCTGACCGCCGGTGCAGGCGAAGTCGGTCGGATCATGCGCAGAGAAGGTCGCCGCATTCGCATGAACAGTCTGCGTTCGCTTGTGGCGCGCGCGGCGCGCGAACGGCGCGGCGTGATCGTCAACGACGTGACGCTGGACGATAACTTCCTGCCCAATCCGCTGCTGCCCGATACGCGCGCCGAGATGGCGGTGCCGATGATCGTGGGCGATCAGCTGATCGGCGTGCTGGACGTGCAAAGCGAGACGGTCAACCGCTTCGATGAAGAAGACGTGCGCATTCAGACGGCGCTCGCCGACCAAATCGCTGTGGCAGTTCAAAACGCACGGCTCTACCAACAACAAGTGAAGACGGCGGAAGAAGCGCGCAAGCTCGACCGCTTGAAGAACGAATTCCTCGCTTCGATGTCGCACGAGCTGCGCACGCCGCTGAATTCGATCATCGGCTATGCCGAAGTGATGCTGGACGGCGTGGACGGCGAGCTGCCTGACGAGGCAATGGAAGATGTGCAGGCGATCTACGATAGCGGCAAGCATCTGTTGAGCATGATCAACGACATCCTAGACCTTGCCAAGATCGAGGCGGAGCGCCTTGAGCTGGATCGCGCAGCGCTGCCGCTCGCAGTCGTGGTTGATGAAGTGCAACGCGCAACTGCTATCTTGGTCAAGGATAAGCCTGTCGAGATCAAGGTCGAGCTGCCTGCTGAGCTGCCGTCAATATATGCCGATCACGTGCGCCTGCGTCAAATCTTGAACAACCTAGTCAGCAACGCGGTGAAGTTCACCAGCGAAGGCTACGTGCGTATCACGGCGCAGCACGTGCCAGATGAGCGCGCCGTCATGGTCAGCGTCGAAGATACAGGCATCGGCATTGCACCAGAGCATGTTGAAGTTGTCTTCGAGCGCTTCCGCCAAGTGGATGGCTCATCGTCGCGGCGCGCAGGCGGCACAGGCTTAGGCTTGAACATCACCAAGCGCTTGGTCGAGATGCACGGCGGGCGCATCTGGGTAGAGAGCGAGCTTGGCAAAGGCTCTAAGTTCAGCTTCACGATGCCTGTTGCCTAGCGCAGCGCTCAGGTGTTTCTCTCAGCGGCAAAGGCGAGCGGCGACGTTCGCCTTTGCTATTTGGCAGGCGCGCGCGCAGCGATCTCGGCTGTGATGATGTTCACCACTTCTGCCACACAAGTCTCCAGCTGATCGTTGACGACGCGATAGTGGCACTCATCGGCGCGCTGCAGCTCTTCTTCAGCGCGCTTCAAGCGATCTTCTAGATCGGCGGCGTCCATATTGCCGCGCTGCATAATGCGCTCGCGCAGCGCGTCGCGGCTGGGCGGCAGCACAAAAATCGAAATCAGGTTATCGGGAAAGATAGCGCGGATCGCGGTCGTGCCGCGAATGTCAATATCAGCGATCAGATGCGCGCCTTGGCGCAATCCGTCGTGAAGCTCGCGGTAGGGCGTGCCATAGAACTTGCCGCTATGCACTTCCTGATGCTCGATGAAAGCGCCTTCGGTGACCATCGCTTGGAAGCGCTCAGGCGTCACGAAGAAGTGATCGCGTCCTTCTTCTTCATTCGGACGCTTCGGACGCGTGGTGTACGTCGGCAAGCGCCGCAGGCTGGGCAACTGTGACAACACGCGCTCTATGATGGCGTTCTTGCCTACGCCTGAAGGTCCGACCAGCACAAAAAGCAGACCGCGCAAATGCGCCGAAGCGCTGTTAAGTGTGTGTGAATCGCTCATGCGGGCAATTGTAACCGAGCGCGCGCGATCAGGCTAGAGAGCGCTCTGCTGAGATTGGCAACTGCTCTGAACACACTGTTTCTCACCTGTTCTCTTGCTATTTTCGTATTTCGCCTTAAACTTATAGGCTGAAGTTCAAAGTGCGCCGCGCCACCAGTCTATGAGGGAAAAACGCGTTGTCTACATGGATGGTTGTTGAAGACGAGCCAGATATCTACGATGTGCTGCTCGCCATGTTCGAGATTTGGGGCATTGAAGGCATCGCCTTCGTAGATGGTGGCGAGGCGGTCGCTTGGATAGAAGATGTGGATAGAGGCAACGTCACGGGCGAGCTGCCCGAGTTGGCGATCGTTGATATCCGCCTGCCGGAAGTCTCAGGGCCAGAGGTAGGCGCACGCCTGCGGCAGAGTCCGCGTTTGGGCAAGATAGCCGTCGTCCTGATCACCGCTTATCGGCTCAGCCCTGAGGAAGAGATCGCTGTGAAGGCGAAGGCGCAGGCTGACGCGCTGATGTACAAGCCGCTGCCGCCCATGCCTGAGCTGCGCCGCACGCTCGACCGCATCATCGCTGAGCGCAAGCTGAAGTACAGCCAGACCACGCCTTAAGCGCTGCTCATTCGGCAGATTTCCCTTCACCAGCTGCGCTGCAAAGCTGCGCGTCAGCAGGCTTGCTCTGAGTGGCTAGGTCTAAACTGTCCATCTTGCCAGCTACCTTTTGCCGAAAGTTAGTGTATGCTTCAAAGGCATGGAGTGCTACGGCTGTACCAAGACGACGATGAAGCTGTTGCGCGATAGCACTTCTCCAAAGCTAATACTAGCCAACGAACATGCTTTGGCGCACTATATCAATGGAGCACAAATGTCTGAGAGCAACCTGATTCAAAGCCTGATCGATCAGCTGGATAGCGCTGATCCATTCACCAGCAACCTTTTGAGCAAGCGTCTGTTGGAATACGGCAGCGCAGCAGTGCCACAGCTGATCGAAGCGCTTCTGTACACGCGCCTGCCGCGCAGCTGGCGCGCTGCCAACATCCTTGCGCAAATTGACGATCCGCGCTGGTTTGTGCCGATGGTGATGGCTGTGCGCGCCGAAAATCCGCTCTTAGGTCACGCCGCCGTCAACGCGCTGGCTGAGCGCTATCCTAAGCAGGCGATTGCGCCGCTGGTAGCTGCGCTGCCCAGCTGCCATAGCATTGTGCAGCTGCGCATCATCGCCATCATGGAAGAGCTGCGCGCCACTGAGTCTGTGCCGCAACTGATCGAGCTGCTGGCGCTGACCGACTCAGCGACGATGCGCGCTGCGCTCTTACAAGCGCTCGGCACGCTCGGCGATAAAAGCCTGATCAACATTGCGCAGCAGTACCTCGACGATCCTGATCCGCACGTGCGCAAGCACGCGCGCAAGTGCGTCGCCAAGCTCGACGCGCCGCGCGTTGATCTCAACCTGCTCGACGCAGCTTCTTCGCAGTCTGCCTAGCCCAACAGCGCAGCAGCCGCTCACAGGTAGCCGCTGCGCTGCCTTATCACTTGCCCGAGCCGAGCGTCAAGCCTTGAATGAAGTAGCGCTGCAAGAAAGTGAAGACGAAGACGGTCGGCAGTGTGGCGATCAGGGCGCCTGCCACAAGGACAGGCCAATCCGTGTTGAATTGTCCCTTGAGCGCCGCGACGCCTGCTGTGACAGGCTTCTTGCTGGCAGTGCTGATCAGCACAATCGCCCACAGATAGTCGTTGAAAATCCACGTGAACTCAAGCGTGGCAAGCGCTGCTAAGGCAGGCAAGCTGAGCGGCATCATGATCTGCCAATACAGGCGAAATTCGCCGGCGCCGTCAATGCGCGCTGCTTCTAGAATCTCGCCCGGCACAGTGCGCATGAAGTTGCGCAGCACAAAGGTGCAGAAGCCGAGCTGAAAGGCAGTGTGGATCAAGATCAAGCCGCCGAATTGGTTGTACAAGCCAAGCCGCGTGGTCAGGTAGAAGACGGGCAGCAACAAAATTTGGAAAGGCAACATTGTGCCTGCCACAAACATGAAGTACAGCAGCATGTTGCCTTTGAACTTGTAGCGCGCCAAAGCGTAGGCAGCCAGCGAAGAGAGGAACAGCATTCCGATCAGCGATGGTATGGTGATGATGAAGCTATTGCCCAAGTAAGTGCCGACCATGCCGCGTTCCCAGGCAGTGGCAAAGTTGCCAAAGGTGATCTCGCTGGGCAGCGACCAAAAGCCGTTGCGCGTCAGGTCGCCTTGCACGCGGATTGACGTATAGAGCGCGCTGAAGAGTGGAATCAGCCAGATCAACGTGAAGATCAGCATCAGGCTGAAGAAGAAGAATTGCTGAAAGCGATTTTTGCGCGCGCGCCGCACCACAGGCACAGCAGAGAGATAGGCGGCGCTCGAAGGTTGAGCAGCAGTGGTCATTTCAATACGCTCCCAAACTCATCAATATTCTCAGTATTCCAATTCAGTGCGCCGCACGTGCAGCAGATACGGCACGATGAAAAACAGCATCAGCGCTAACAGCACAAGCGCTATGGCAGCGCTATAGCCATAGCGATAATTGTTGAACGCTTGCATGTACATGAAATTTGCCAGCACTTCACTGGCGTTGGCAGGTCCGCCGCGCGTCATGATCGCCACAAGGTCGAAGGCGCGCAGCGAGTCAATCACTGAGATCACAGCCACCACGACGGTCACTGGACCGAGCAGCGGAAAGATCACTTTCCAGAAGCGCTGCCATGGATTGGCGCCGTCCACAATAGCCGCCTCGACTAGCGATGTGTCCAGGCTCTTCAAGCCTGCCAGATACAAGATCATCACATAGCCAACTTGCCGCCACGCCGCCGCGATGATGATGCACCAGATCACCAAATTCGGATCGGCGAGCCAGCCCGGCAAGCGCACCTCGTTGCCCAAGATGATCCGCAAGAGCGAGTTGATCAAGCCATCTTGCGGACGATACATCGCCTCGAAGACCAAGCCGACCACCACTGGCGCGATCACCAATGGCGAATAGAAAGCGACCTTGAAAAAGCGTCCGCCCAGAAACTTACCGTTGAAGATCATCGCCAAGCCCAAGCCCATGCTGGTCGGAATCAGCAGGAAGAAGGCGAGCCAACGCACGTTGTTCCAAAAAGCGATGTTGAAGTTGCGATCTGCAAACAATCGCTCGAAGTTGCGCCAACCGACGAACGGCGCCTCGTTCAGCGTCTGGATGCCATCCCAGTTGGTGAAGGCGATGTAGGCTGTAGTGACCATTGGCGCGATGATCCAGATCATGTAGAGCGTGAGCGGCAAGCCTAAAAACAGAAACGGCACATTGGCAAAACTGGTGTAAACGCCTGCCGCGAAAGGCACGCCGAACGCCAATAAAACGCCGATCTGACTGGTGAAGCCTTGCATCAGCACCACGGAGCGCGTCTCTGCGCCGAATAGCGGTTCGCCGAGCTGCGCGCTCAGCCAAATGCCTGCTGACGTAGCGACGCCTAAGCTCACGCCTGCCAGCAAGCCGCGCAACGGACTCGCTAAGCCTGTTTGCCGCAAGTTCCGCAGGTAAAGTCCGCCCAAAAAGCCGATGATCAGCGCCGCGCTGACCACGAGGAAGTGCAGCGGCTGCGCGGCTACCGCCTGAAATGCCACGCCGATCAGCAGGTTCGCAGCGAAGACGCTGCCCATCGCCCATAGAAGAATAGTTGAGATGCTCATAAGCGTTTTCCCGTCATATAAGCGTAGAGGCGGGATTTCGCCCGCCCCTACCACCGTGCTGTGTCAGGCAATATCAGGTTGCCCTAGCGATGTGCTTATTCGCCAGCTTGCTCAGCAGCCAAGCGCGCGCGAGTCTCTTCCAGATCGGCGAGCAGCGCGTCAATGTTCGCCTCAGATGGATCGGCGAAGAAGGACGCGAAGGCGTTCAAGCCGCGCTCCGCCATCTCAGGCGTCGTGTCGCGGTCGTAGAACTGCAAGACCATGTCAGCGCTTTGGATCAGGCTAATGCCTTTCTTCTGCGCGTCAGTGAAGCGCTCAGTGCTGACATCCGTGCGCACCGGCAGACGACCCAGCTCATCCACGCCGCGCTGCGCCACTTCCTTCGAGCCGAGGTAGGCGAGGAACTTCTTCGCGCCTTCAAGGTTGCCCGCGCGCGCCGCCAAGAACACGCCGTCGGTCGGCGCGTCCTCGCCGATAGGCATCATCGGATCGATGATCGGGAAGCGCACGAAGTCGAGGTCAGCTTGCAGCGCAGCGTCGCCCGCCGCCGCCAATTGCCACGAGTCCGTGATGAAGCCGCCCATCAGATACATGGCAGCCTTGCCCTGCGCCATCGGCGTCAGCGCGTCGCCCCACTCAAGCGCGGCGCTGTTCTCGATGTAGCACTTGTTGTCGAAGAGCTCCTTCCACTTCATGAAGGTCGCCTTCACGCGCGGATCGGTGTAGCTCTCTTTGAGCAGCATCAGGTCGAGGTGGAACTGCGGACCGTTCAGGCGCATGTTGATGTAGTCGAACCAAGCGGCGGCAGGCCACGGCGCCTTCGTGCCGATGGTGATCGGGATGATGCCCTTGTCGTTCAGCGTGCGGCACGCGGCGAGCAGCTCGTCCCATGTCTTCGGCGGCTCAAGCCCTGCTTCCTTCAGGATCGAAGGACGGAAGTACAGCGCCCACCAGTAGTAGTTATTCGGCAGGAAGTACTGCTTGCCGTCAACAGTCGCCAGCGCTTTGAAACCTGCAGGATAGACCTCATCCCAGCCTTCGGCTTCCCAGACGTCGCTGAAGTCGGCGATCAAGCCGCGCGAGATGAAGAACTGCGCACGGTTGCCGGCGAACCAGTCCAGCACGTCAGGCGCAGGCTCTGCCACAAGGTAAGTGCGGATCGCCTGCTTGAAGTCCTCATGGTTGATAATGTTCAGCTCAACCGGCATGTTCGGATTGGCGGCGTTCCACTCAGCCACAACCTTCTCAGTGTAAGCGCGCGGAACTGGATCGCTTGCGTAGGAATTGTAGACGATCTTCATCTGAGCGACGGTCGGTTGCGAAGCGGCGCCCATGCCAATAGCGAGCAACGCCACAACGACCACAAGAGCGAAGACTTTCTTGTACATCTTAACAAATCTCCTAAAACCACTTTGCATGACTTGCCTTGAAGATGTGCAGCAAGCGCTTCCGATTATGGCTGAACTTTGCAAATTTGTCAAAAGGCTGCCTTGTGAGGCTTGACAAGCGCTGTGAAAAGGACTAGACTTTTAGCTGCCGAATAGTTAGGAAACGAATAATTCGATGCCAAATGAACTCTCGCCGCCTGAACTTGCCGAAGTCAAATCGCGCGTGTTGCTGAACTGGATATTCAAGCTGATGATCCGTGACTGGGATGAATACCTGAGAGCGCACGCCGTGCCGATCAGCGGTCTTCAGTACGGCGTGCTGCGCGTGCTGCGGCACGGCACGCAGAGCCTGAGCGATCTGAGCAAGCGCATGTTGTTGAATCCTGCCACGCTTGTGCCTGTGGTAGACGCTTTGGTCAAGCAGGCTTACGTGCGCCGCGAGCGCGATCCGCACGATAGACGGCGCGTGCAGCTCTCGCTGACCGAGACAGGCGCTGCGCTGGTGCAGCAGCTGACCTGTCAGCCGTATCAGGATAGCTATCACAGAGCTTGGCAAACGCTGACGCCTGCGCAACAAGCGCAGCTGCTCGATCTCTTGCAGCAGATCATCATGCAAATGTCTGAATCGCCCGAAGAAATCGAGGCGCGTCTCAACGAAATTGTGCAAACACACTTGCGCCATACTGCTGAGTGAATCTGGACTTTTAGAAAGGAAAGCACTGTGCAAAGACAAGCTGTCTCAAGGCGTTCTGAACGCCTCCGTCCGTCGCTCATGAATCGAAGTCTGCTGCGCGCCATTGGCTATCTAGGCAGGCAGCGCAGCGCTGCACTCATCGCCTATGGCGCGCTGGTCATCGCCACGCTGGCGCAACTGGCTGTGCCGCAGCTCGTCCAGAACATCATTGACGCCATCACGCGCGGCGTGACCGCTAAGACCATTCTGAACCTGCCCGAAGTTGGACAAGCGCTGGCGGCGGCAGCTGCAGGGCGCTCTTTGGAGCAATTGCGCGCCGATCGCCTGAACGCTGAGAGCATCATGCTGAGCGCCGCTTTGATCATCATCGCCTTCGCCGTGATGCGCGGCGCGTTCTCGTTCTTGCAAGCCTACATGGCGGAAAAGACTTCGCAAGGCATCGCCTTCGACCTGCGCAACGAAATCTTCGCCAAGATTCAGCGCCTTTCCTTCAGCTACCACGATCGCAATCAGACAGGACAGCTGATGACGCGCGCCACAGACGACGTGGAGAAGCTGCGCTTGTTCATCGCGCAAGGCTTGGTGCTGGCGGCGCAAGCGTTCCTGCTGCTCGGCGTCACGTTGATCATCTTGCTGCTCACCAACTGGCGCCTGACGCTCGCCGTGTTGCCTGTGCTGCCCATCGCGCTGATGCTGTTCTTGATCTTCGGCATGATCAGCCAGCCGCTCTTCTTCCAAGTGCAGATGCGCCTCTCAAAAGTGAACACCATCCTGCAAGAGAACTTGGCAGGCATCAAAGTGGTGAAGGCGTTTGTGCGCGAGCGCCATGAGCAGAAACGCTTCGGCGAGGCGGCGCACGACCTGCTGGAATGGCAACTGCGCGTGGGACGGACGTTCTCGTTCTTGTTTCCGCTCGTGTTTCTCGTAGCGCAGATGGGACAAGCGGTCGTGCTGTATTTCGGCGGCAGCCAGATCATCGGCGGCACGCTGAATTTGGGCGAGTATCAGAGCTTCAGCCTGTACCTGATCTACGTCTTCTTCCCTGTCGGTCAGCTCGGCTTCATCGTCTCGCTGATGGCGCAAGCGTCCGCTTCGGCAGAGCGCGTCTTCGAGATTCTGGACGCCAAGAGCGATGTGACCAACGCGCCTGATGCCGTGCCGCTCGGCGAGATCAAAGGTCGCGTCGAGTTTCGGGATGTCACGTTCCGCTACTTTGGCTCCAGCGCGCCTGTGCTGAACGACGTCAGCTTTGTGGCTGAGCCAGGGCAGACCATCGCGCTGCTCGGCGCCACTGGCAGCGGCAAGACGACCATCATCAATCTGATTCCGCGCTTTTACGATGTGAGCGAAGGCGCCGTGCTGATTGATGGCATGGACGTGCGCAAAGTGACGCTTGAGAGCCTGCGCAGCCAGATCGGCATTGTGCTGCAAGAGACGACGCTCTTCAGCGGCACGATTCGCGAGAACATCGCTTTCGGCAAGCCTGAGGCGAGCTTGGAAGAAGTGATCGCAGCGGCAAAGGCTGCCAGCGCACACGATTTCATCATGAGCTTCCCACAAGGCTACGATACGCCTGTCGGCGAGCGCGGCGCGACACTCAGCGGCGGACAGAAGCAGCGGATCGCTATTGCGCGCGCGCTGCTGCTCAATCCGCGCATTTTGATCCTCGACGACTCGACCAGCAGCGTGGACCTTGTGACCGAATATCACATCCAAAAAGCGCTCGATCGCCTGATGAAAGGTCGCACCAGCTTTGTGATCGCACAGCGCATCAGCACAGTGCTGAACGCTGACCGAATCTTGGTCTTGGACAAGGGACGCATCGTCGCGAGCGGCACGCACGAAGAGCTGCTTGAGACGAGCGAGCTTTACGCGGAAATCTACAGCTCGCAATTGGTGAGCGACGCTGAGATTGACGAGAGTGTCGCCGCTTGAGCGCGAAGAACGAACAAGGAGTGATTGAGCTATGATGGGCGGTCTGGACGGCGCACGCCGTGTGATGGAGCGCGAGGTGAGCAAGCCGAAGAATGTCGGCGCGACGCTGCTGCGCTTCGGACGCTACTTTGGACGCTATGGGCTGGTTCTGCTGCTAGTGGCGGCGTTGATCATCGCTTCCACTTGGACGCAAGTGGTGGCGCCTGAGCTGATCGGGCAGGCGGTGGATTGCTATCTGTTTCCGCGTCCTGGCACGGTCTGCACGTATACACAAGATGACGCGCGCGCGATTGAGGCGCGCTTCCGCGCCGATACAAGTTTGAGCGCCGCTGAGCGCGAAGCGGCTATCCGCGATGCGAAGATCAGCGGCTTGCTCGGCTTGGTCGCTATCTTGGCGCTGTTGTTCATCGGCGGCGCCGTGATGAGCGGCACAATGTTCTTCCTGATGAACTGGACAGGTCTGCATGTGCTTTACAACTTGCGGCGCGAGGTCTTTCAGCACATGCATCGGCTCTCGCTGCGCTACTACGCCGAAAACGAGGTCGGCAACATCATGAGCCGCTTGACGAGCGATCTGGAGACCATTCAGCAGACTATCAACTTCGCCTTGATCAGCGTGGCGAGCGGCGCGCTGCTGATGATCTGGATCGCGATCAAGATGTTTCAGACCAACGCGGTCTACGCCTTGCTCAGCCTTTCGGCGGTGCCGTTCATGTTCATCGCGACGCTGCACTTCAGCAATCAGGCGCGCAAGGCGTTTCGGCGCAGCCGTCAGCAGATGGGCAACGTGAACGCCGACCTGCAAGAGAGCATCGTCGGCGTGCGCGAAGCGCAGGCGTTCAGCCGCGAAGAAGAGAATATCGCTGAGTTCATGCGCGTGAACGCCGCCAATCGCGATGCGAACGTGCGCGCTGCCAGCTTCACAAGCGCGCTCACGCCGACTCTGGAAGCGCTCGGCTTTGTGGCAGTGGCAGTGGTAGTCGTTGTCGGCGGCATCGCCGTCTTCCGCGACGAGCCGCTCTTCGGCACGGTCATCTCACTCGGCACAGTCTTCGCCTTTCTGCAATATGTGCAGCGCTTCAATCAACCGATCCAGCAGATCGCGCTTTTGTGGACAAATATTCAGAGCGCTATCGCAGGCGGCGAGCGCATTTTCGGCTTGCTGGACACACAGCCTGACTTCGGAGACGCGCCGACCGCGCGTCCGTTGCCGCCGATTGAAGGCGAGGTCGAGTTTGCAGATGTCTGGGCGGAATATAAGCCTGGTCAGCCTGTGCTGCGCGGCATCAACCTGAAAGCATCGCCAGGTCAGACTGTCGCCATCGTCGGTCCGACAGGCGCCGGCAAGACGACCATCATCAATCTGATTCCGCGCTTCTACGATGTCGTGAAAGGCGCCGTCAAGATTGACGGCATAGACGTGCGCGACGTCACGCTGGAAAGCCTGCGCAGTCAGATCGGCATTGTGCTGCAGGATAGCTTCCTGTTCGCTGATACGGTCATGAACAACATCCGTTACGGCAAGCTGGATGCTACCGATGAAGAAGTGATCGCGGCGGCGAAGCTAGTGGCTGCCGATCAGTTCATCGAGCGCCTGCCGAACGGCTATCAGACCGTGCTAGGCGAGCGCGGCAGCGGCTTGAGTCAAGGGCAGCGGCAGCTGATCGCGATTGCGCGCGCTGCGCTGAAAAATCCGCGCATTTTGATCCTCGATGAGGCGACTTCGAGCGTGGATACGCGCACTGAGCGCATCATTCAGAGCGCGCTGGAGAAATTGCTGCACGGACGCACCAGTTTCGTGATCGCGCATCGGCTCAGCACGATTCGCAATGCTGATCAGGTCTTGGTTGTGCAAGCCGGACAGATCGTAGAGCGCGGCACGCATAATGAGCTGCTGGCGCAGAAAGGCGCTTACTACGATCTGTACATGAGCCAATTCCGCCGCCAAGATCAGACGGCTGACGGCAGCGCGCCAAGCCAGGCGGCGGCTGTGCCTGCTTAGCGCGTCAGCTCAGCGATCTGGCAGTTCTGGCATTTCAGCGTCGGCACGTCTTCGCTGCTCATCAGCGCTTCCACCCAGTCGCGGAACGGCACGCCGTTCGCCTGATAGGTGTAGAAGCGATTGTAAGGCAGGATGCAATGCTCGTTGCCGCCGCTGATGAAGGCGCGGAAGTTTGGCAGCGCTTCAAGCGCCTCGATCCGAGCGTACATGCCTGTCTGCCAATCGCTGCCGCCTTGCAAGCCGTAGAAGAAGACCTGAACGCGATCGGCGGCTGTGGTGAATTGCGTGAAGAGCGCCTCAGGATAGCGTTTGCTATTGGCAGTGTAGAGCTGGTTGATGATGAACGGATCGCGTTGCACCTCAGCCAGCTCTGGCAGCTCCTTCGCCAGATTCTCGTAGAAGCCCCACGTCTCCAAGCCGTCCCACTGCGGCGTGATCACGCCTACGCCCGAATCGCCGATCAGCCGATGCATCGCTTGCGGATAGCGGCTGAAAATGCTGTTGGCGTGCATGATCGCGCCGTAACTGCCCGCGCTGCAGCCGCTCACCAGCACTTTCTCCGCCTCAGGGAAATTTTGGTAGACCCAATCGAGCGCAGCTTTGGCGTTCACATAGCCTTTGTGGTAGATCGTCAGCGAAGGCGAGTAGTTCACCACGCGATTGCCGACATGCACATCGCCTGTGCAGTAAGATATCAGCACGGTCGCGTAGTCGCGTAATGGATTCTCAGGACGCGCTAGGTCGAAGACGCCTTGCCGCAGCGAAGCGTCGTTCAGAATCGCCTCGTAAGGAATCACTTCATCGGTGAACAAGCTGACCGATCGCTGACAATTCAAGCTGTTCCAGCAGGCGCCGCCGCCGATGAAATGAATATGCAATTTGCGCTGATCTCTGCCGCGATTGACGTAGAAGGCGTATGGCGTGCCGCGTCCGCAGATTGTGTCGCCATCGGGCAAAATTTGCTCCCACTCAGGCGTTGTCTCAGCCTGAGCCAATTGCCGTTCGGCATATGCCAGCAGCAGCGCACACGCTGTGATGATCATCAAGAAACGTTTGAGCATGAACATATCCTCATCACTATCCGCTACGCCGTTCTGCGTAGACCATGTATAATCTTAGCGCGATATTGCTCAAGATGAGGACATTTCATGCGGCTAGGCATCGTTGGCTTGCCGAACAGCGGCAAGACGACTATTTTCAACGCGCTCACGCGCAGCAATCGTCCCACAGGCGCGGTCAGCGGCGGCAAGCTAGAAGTCTTCACAGCGGTTGTGCCTGTGCCTGACCAGCGCATTGATCGGCTGAGCGCGCTCTACAGACCGAAGAAGACCATTCATGCCACGATCACCTACACCGACATCGCCGGACTGGAGCGCGGCATCGGCAAGGAAGGCATCAGCGGCGAGCTGCGCAATCAACTGCAACAAGTGGAAGGCTTCATTCACGTGGTGCGCGCCTTCGAAGATGAGAGCGTGCCACATCCCGAAGGCACAGTCGATCCGCTGCGCGATTTGAACACAGTGGACACTGAATTCCTGCTCAGCGACTTGGTGACCGTCGAGAAGCGCCTTGAGCGCCTGACCGAAGAGCGCCGCAAAGGCAAGCCGTCTAATCCTGTCACCTTTGAAGCCGAGCTGGAGACGCTCAGCCGCTTCAAAGCGCACCTTGACGAGCTGAAGCCGTTGCGCGCCCTTGAGACAACGGCTGAGGAACGCCGTCTGGTGCGCGGCTATGGCTTGCTCTCACTCAAACCGATGTTGGTCATCTTCAATTCAGGCGAGCAGCTCTATGACGTGCGGCAAGCGCAAGCCTATCAGATGCCGAACGTGCGCCTGATCGCTTTGCAAGGCAAGCTCGAGGCGGAGATCGCGCAGCTGGAAGGCGAGGATCAGCGCTTGTTCTTAGAAGAATACGGCATCGCTGAGCCGGGAGCGCAGCGCGCCATTCGCGAGAGCTATGAGCTGCTGCACATTCAATCTTTTTTCACAGTTGGACCTGATGAGGTGCGCGCTTGGACGATTCCAGTCGGCGCCACAGCGCAAGAGGCGGCAGGCGTCATCCACTCCGATCTGGCGCGCGGCTTCATCCGCGCTGAAGTGACCGCTTGGAATGACCTGCTGGCGCTAGGCAGCGAAGCAGAGGTCAAAAAGCAGGGCAAATTGCGCCTTGAAGGCAAAGAGTACATCGTCAAAGATGGCGATATCCTGCACATACGCGCCAACGTCTAGCGAGATCGGACACGGACATGGTCAAAACATTGGTCACAGGCGGCACAGGTTTTCTGGGCGCGCATATCGCGCGCGCGTTAGTGGAAGCAGGGCATGACGTGAGCGTATTGCGGCGCGCCAGCTCGCGCACTGATCTGATCGCCGATCTGCCGATTGAACACGCGCTGGGTGACGTGACCGAGCCTGAGTCGCTGCGCGCGGCAATGCAGGATTGCACATGGGTCTTTCACACGGCAGCAGTCGCCGATTATTGGCGTGCGCAGCGCGCCAAGATGTATCAGGTGAACGTGGAAGGCACGCGCAATATGCTGCAAGCGGCGCGCGTGGCAGGTGTGCAGCGCGTGATCTTCACCAGCAGCGCGGCGGCTATTGGCTTGCGCGCCGATGGCAAGCCGAGCGATGAGTCAGTCGCTTTCAATTTGCCGCCGTCGCGCTTCCCTTACGGTCACAGCAAGGCGCTCGCTGAGCAGGAAGTGGCGAAAGCGGTTGAGTCAGGCTTGTCAGTAGTGACGCTCAATCCATCAGTGATCTTCGGACCGGGCGACTTGAATTTGATCAGCGGCAGCTTGATCGCTGAGCCTGCACGCGGACTGGTGCCACCGTTCTATCCTGCCGGCGCAGTGACCGCCATTGATGTGCGCGATGTGGCGCAGGCACATCTGGCGGCGGCTGAGCGCGGCGCGAGCGGCGAGCGTTACATCCTCGGCGCGCAAGATGCGACTTACCGCGAGCTTTTCGCCATGATCTGCGAGATCGTCGGCGTCCGCGCGCCGCGCTTGCTGCTGCCAAAAGCATTGGCGACGCCGCTCGCCTACATAGTCGGCGCGTTGAGCAGGATCGGCATCAAGCTGCCTATCAACGCCGATCAAATCTGGCTGAGCGCGCAGCGCGTGCTGTTCGATTCCAGCAAGGCGCGATCAGCGTTCGGCGCGCCGCGCATCAGCTTGCGCCAATCGTTAGAAGATACCTACCAATGGTATGTCCAACACGGCTTGATCGTCAAAAAAGCGCGCCGCTGATCGCCTAGCGCGCCGTCCTGCGCTATACTGTGCCGTGCGCAACCTTGCGGAGAGATGCTCATGCGCTTCGATCTTGGCTCTTTTCTGATCGGCTTGGTCAGCGGTCTGTTGATCGCGCTCGGAATTTACCGTCTGCGCGGCGTTTTGCAGCGCGTGCGTCAGCGTGCGCAAGAAGGCGTGGGCGAAGCGCGCGGCTTCCTGAGCGCGCCGCCTGAAGTGCGCTACGCCAAGCGCGCTGCACAGCTCTTCAACACTTATCACATCGCAGGCGATCGCTTGCCGCTCAGCGCGCTCTACATTGAGCCGCAGCTGCTCGCGCCGTATGAGACGCCAAAGCCGGGCGACGAAGAATCGACGGCAGTCGCGCACATTGTGCCGATCATCCACGATTTTCCTGCCGCCTACGCGCCATACAACGTCGAGACGCTCAATCTGCTGGATTTGCAGAAAGGCGAGCGCCATTTGGCGCTCTTGGCGCGCAGCGGCATGGGCAAAAGCACAACGCTCGCCTTGCTCGGACTGTATGCGCTGGGCGAGATCGAGCTGACCGTGATTGACACATCGCAGGATGAATATCTCGAGCGCAGCCTCGCCAACAGACCTGTGGAAGAGCGCGAGCGCCTGCGCCGTCAGTATCAAGAGAATCAGCGGCGCGCGCTGGAGAAGCTGAACGCGCGCTTCAGGACGACTGAGGAAGCCAGCTATCAGGCAGCCGATTTCCGCCGCATGTTGCCTGTCCTCGTCCACTTGCGCGATATTGACGTGCGTCCTGAAGCGCACGGCGTGCAGCCGCCTGCGCCGCCTGCCGAAGGCGAGGATGCGCCAAAGGTCAAGCGTAGCTCGCAGTCGGGCAGCAAGGCGGCGCTCAAGCCGCTCGATCCTGCCGAGCCGATCGTCAGGGCGTTGCAAGTGCGCTTCGGCGGCGCAGCAGCCAGTCAGTTGCCAAAGTTGGTCTATCGGCGGCTTGCCGAAGGCACTTGTCTGGTGCTGATTGACGGCTATGACGAGCTGCCTGAGGCGGAAAAGCCTGCCAAGCTGACGTGGCTGCGGCAATTCATGGCGCTCTACGGCGCAAATTTTGTGATCGTCGCGGCGGATGTCAACGGCTACGATCCATTGCTGAACATCGGCTTTCAGGCGTGCTATCTGCGCGCCTGGCGCGAGGCGGATTACAGTCAGCTGGCAGATCGCTGGGCAGCGGCGTGGATCAAGACTGACAAACGCGCTACCATGCCTGATGCCAAGCAGCTTGCGCGCGTGAAGACGGGCAATCGCGGACGCACTATTCTCGATGTCACGCTCAAGGTCTGGTCGGATTACGCCAACGACCTGAAGTTGCCCGGACGGCTGGGCTGGTACGATTTCTTCGTGCGGCGCGCCTTGCCTGATGAAGCATTGCGTCCAGTTATGCAGCAGGCGGCGGCGGAAATTTTGAGCGGACAAGGCGCGCCGCTCAGTCGTGAGCGGCTTAAGGCGTTGTTGAGCGAAGCGTTCACAGGCGCCGATGGCAAGCCGACGCGCAACCTGGATGCCGATCTGAACAAACTGCTCAAGTCGCCGCTTTTGGTCGAACAGCCGTTCGATCAGTACAGCTTTGTGCATCTGATGCTCACGGCGTATCTTGCCGCTGAGCGCCTTGAGGCTTCTGAGCTTGCCTTGCTCGCCACACAGCGCGCATGGACGCATGTCATGCCGTTCGCCGCGATCCGTCTGCCGATGGACGCGGCTGTTGGCGAGGTGCTGAATGCACCTGCCGATCTGCTCTACACGCCGCTCTTCAATCTCGCCTATTGGCTGATGGACGCGCCGAGCGAGGTCGGCTGGCGGGCGGAATTCTTCAAGCGCGTAGGCGGCGGCGCGCTGCTGGCGACCAGTCAATATCCATTGCTGCGCGAGCGCGCCATGGCGGCGCTGGTCACAACGCGCGATAACGCGACGGCTGCCACGCTTTTTCAGCGCGCGCTGGAGCATCCTAATCCATTGGTGCGGCGGCTCGGCTGCATTGGACTCGGCGCGCTGGGCGATAGCGAGTATTTGCAATTCCTCAAGCCGCTCCTGAACGATTCGGATCGGCGCGTGCGCCTTGCCTGCGGCTTCGCGCTCGGCGCAATTGGCACGGATGCCGCGCTAGACGCGATGACTGAAGGCTTGCTACAACGCGACCGCGACCTGCAGCGCGCCATTGCCGAAGCGCTGGCTGCGCTGCCCGATCAAGGACATGCGCTGCTACGCGAAGCGATTGAGAGCGACGACCTTGAGCTGCGCTACGCCGCCGTCTTCGGTTTGGCGCGCATTCGCGCGGCATGGGCGATCACGCAGATTTATCGCACGCAGCTGGAAGATTCTGAGGCTTACGTGCGCATCGCAGCCGACCAAGCCTTCAATCTTGCCGAAAATCCTGATCGCGGCGGCATCAAGCGCTTACCGCAGATCGATCAGATCGAATGGCTTGCTGAGTGGATGAGCGAACGCGGCGAGTCGATTCCGAGCGGCGAGAACGCGCCAATCGCGCTTTTGCGCTCGTTGCAAGAAGGCAATCGCGAAGTGCGCTCAGCGGCGGCGCGCACGCTCGGCGAGATCGGCTACGTGAACGGACTCAAGGCGCTCTACAAGGCGCTCGGCGATCAGGATGAAGCAGTGCGCGCTGAAGCCTACGCCGCGCTCGGCATGTTGCAGCAGCGCGTTGGCAGTCCGTTGCCAGCTGTGCTGTGAGATCAGCGCTCGCTGAAGTCCGATTCGGTCAGGCGATGCAGCTGTTGCAGCGCAGCGCGCACATCGGCAGGCTGCACGGCGATCAGGCGGCGTTCGCTCGCGCCGAGCGCTGAGGCAAGCGGACGAATGCGCTTATCGAGGATTGGACGCAGGTCAGTGTTGGCGCCAATGGCAGCGATCACTTTGACGGGCTGCACTTCCCAATCGCTCAGGAGCGCTTGCAATTGGCGCACGGCTTCTTGGGCTGCCTGCGGACCTTCGCTAGTCGGCACGACGAAGACAAGTGTGGCACGCCGATAGCTCTGCATGACGACTACAGGATCGGCGGCGAGGCTAGTGACTCGCTCGCGCACTTTTGCCAGAAAAGTCACCAGATCGAAAGGCTGATCGCGCAGGGCGAGATAGACGCCGTCCACAGCGGTCACTGCCTTCACGCGGCGACCGTCCTGCAGAGAATTGGCATGGACGAGCGTGCCGTCATGGTCAAGGTTGTGCGGATTGCGCACGCGCAACGGAATGTTGGGTCGGATCAGCGGCTCGATGGCGGCAGGATGCAACAGGCGCGCGCCGAAGAAAGCTAGCTCGCCGATTTCTTCATAGGTGAGCGAAGGAATCACGCGCGCATTCGGCACAAGGGCAGGATCGGCGCTCATGATGCCGTCCACGCTCGTCCACATCCACACTTCATCCGCGCCGAGCGCAGCCGCCAACAAGGTCGCCGTCAGGTCGCTGCCGCCGCGCCCGAGCGTGGTCGTCTTGCCGCCTTGCGTAGCGCCGATGAAGCCTGCCAAGATCGGAATGACGCCATTTTTCAGCAACGGCTGCAGAATGCGCTCAGCGCGTTGATCGATCACATCGCGCAATGGATGCGCATTTTGATGCGTGCTATCTGTGATGATGATCGACTCAGCTGGCACAAGCGCGACGCGCAAGCCTTCTTGTTGCGCGAGCGCCGCCACAATGCTCGCCATCAAGCGCTCGCCGATTGCCATCGCTTCGTCGCGTTGATGTGACAGCAGCGTGTTGCTCTGTGCAATGCGCTCGCACAGCGCCAGCAAGCCGAAACATTGTTGATCGAGCGTGTGGAGCAAGTGACCGCGCACATTGGCTGCTGTGAACAAACTTTCGATCAGCGCGATGTGATCGGCGCGCAAGCCTGAGAGTAAACGACGGCAAGCGAGCATCTCGCGCGCTTGCGCCAGCTCGACAATGCGCCGCAACGTATCTGTGGCGCCGCTCATGGCGGAAACAATCACGACGAGCCGCTGCCACGCCAGTGACTCGGCGTGGATGATCTGAATCACGCGCCGCAACTGCTGTGCGCTCGCCGTGAGCGAGCCGCCAAATTTCATCACCAAGAGTGCCATGCGTTCGTCTAGCGCGCTGCGAAGGCGAAGCGCGGATCGCGCTCGAGCGTCAGCGCCAGACCTTCCGCTAGGCTGACCTTCGGCGTGAAGCCGAGCAGCTCAGCCGCACGGCGCAGATCGGCGCACATGCGCGAGACGCCGCCGTCCTGATTGCGGACGTAAAGCGGCGTGAGCGGCTTGCCGAGCGCAGCGCTGATCGCCTCGATCAAGGCGTTGACGCTTGTCTCGACGCCGCTGCCGATGTTGATCACTTTCTGATCCACGTTATCAGCAGTGGCAGCGGCGACCAGCGCAGCGACCACGTCGTCAATGTAGACATAATCGCGCGTTTGCTCGCCATCGCCATTGACAACGATTGAACCGCCGCGCAGCGCATGCCGCAAAAACGACGGAATAACAGGCGGATGCGCTGCAGGCAGCTGCTGACCGGGTCCATAGGCGTTGAAAATCCTCAGGCTGACCGTCTCAATGCGCCAGCGGATGCCCATCACGCGCAGATAGCCTTCCGCCGCCAATTTGCTGACGGCATACGGCGAGCGCGGATCGGGCAGCATGGACTCGTGAAGCGGCTGCTGCGCTTGCTCGCCGTACACAGCGCCTGACGAGCTGAAGACGACGCGCCGCACGCCTGCATCGCGCATTGCCTCAAGCACAGCCACTGTGCCGCCGACGTTGACCGCGTTGTATTCGCGCGGATAGAGCGCGCTCTCAGGCACAGAGACGCGCGCCGCCAAATGGTAGACACATTCCACGCCTTGCAGAAGCGTCCACAGCTTGGGAATATCGTTGACATCGCCGCGCGTGAAGGACACATCGGCGTGCAAGCGCGACGGATCGCCTGCGCTCAGGTCGTCCAACACGCGCACCTCATGTCCTTCCGCCGCCAATCTGTTCGCTAACGCCGCGCCGATGAAACCAGCGCCGCCTGTCACCAAAAATCGCATAAGAACGCCCTATTCATCGCAGGCGATTGCGCACTGCCATATCGGATGAGTCATTATAGCGCGCCCGCTGGAAAATTAGCCACACCGCGCTACAATCAGCGCCATGAGTCGCCTTCGTTTTTGGTGGCGCTATTTGCGCCGCAATACGCCTTGGGATACGAACATCACGCCGCCAGAGATCGTGGCACTGGCGGAGCGCTTGCCCATCGGCAGCGCGCTCGATCTCGGCTGTGGCACAGGCACCAACGTGATCTATCTTGCGCGGCGCGGCTGGCGCGCCATTGGCGTGGATTTCGCGCCGAACGCGATTGGCGCAGCGCGCCGTAAAGCGTGTCGCGCAGGCGTGAGCGCCTTTGCGCAGTTTTACGTCGCTGATGTCACTGAGTTGAGTTGGCTGGAAAGCTCAGTTTGCGCGCCGTTTACCTTCGCAATGGACATCGGCTGCTTGCACGCGCTCTCGCCTGATGGTCAGCGCGCCTATGCTGCGCAGCTGGCGCGCCTGACTGCGCATGGCGCGACATATGCGCTCTACGCACATCAGCGGCGGACGCAGACGCACTTCGATTTCACGCCTGAGCATGTTGCGCGCCTCTTCGAGCCGAATTTCACGTTGGTCAGCGCCACGCTCGGCACGGATAGCAGCAGCGGATATCGCTCGGCGTGGTATGAGCTGCGCCGCGTTTAGGGTAGCGTATCATAAAGACGCATCAGCTCTTGCTCCAGCGCGCGCGCTTGATCGAGGACGCTATTAATGCGCGTCAAGCTGCCGATAGGATCGGTCGCCAGTCCCTGCCGATAAGCGCTGAAGTAGGCATCGGCAAGGCTGAGCGCTTCGCTCAAGGCGTCAACGTGCAGCGCGGCGCACTGCGGCGGACGCGCTATCTCAAGCGCCGCCTGAATGCTGCCGAGTCGGTCTATCACGTCTGAGGCGCGCTCAGGCTGAATAGCGATGTTGTTGTTGACCACTTCTGAGAGTTCCTGAGTCAGATTGCTGCTGCGCTGCAGCCAATTCTCAAGGGCAGAGCGCGGACATTCTGCGCTGCGCAACTGCGGATTGACGGTCGGTGCGTTTGTGACAGTTGGCGGGCTTGTGCGCTCTGCGCAACCTGTCAGCAAGATGATCGACGATAGCGCGATGAGTCGTATCAGATGTGCCATAAGTACTCCGTGCAAGAGAGATAGTCACTTCAAGGCTCGATTGTAGCGCAGGCTCGGCTGCGCAAGAGGATGTGTTGCAGGATAAAAATGCCCGCGGTTGCTCTTGAAGCCGGCAGTCGCTTGAATAGCTTATTGACGCGCTGAAGAATTCTATGCTAGAGTCAGCATAGGGATTAATACCACACAAGTGAATTGAAAGCCATGATATCTCCTTCGATGCGACGCACACACGGTCGTCGCTCGTTGGCTAATCTATTGGTGCAGATCGACTCCGACCTGCTGCGCGCGCAGAGCGGCGAAGAGATTCTGAGCGCTTTGCGCCCTGCGCTGCTGCACTTTCAGGCAAAGGCTGTCCAGCTCTACTTTCTGTACACGGATGCAGATAATCGTCCTACGTGCGCGCGTCTGGTGGCTGCGCTGAACTATCTTGGCGAGCTGATTCCGCTCAGCCAGATGCCTGTGCAAAAGTTTCGCCTTGCCGATTATCCTTTCGTGGCGCAGACCGTTGAGCAGCGGCAGCCGTACTTCATTGAAAACATCTTCACCCATCCGCAGGCGGACGAAGCGATGCGCGAGCTGGCGCGCGCATGGGATTACGCTGCAGTGATCGCTTTGCCGCTCGCCATTAACGAGCGCTGGCTCGGTTTTCTCGCCTTTCAGTGGCAGACGCCGCAAAAGTTTGACGACGCGACGCGCATTTTCTTCAAAACGCTCCAAGCCAACATCGCCGCAGTTGTACTGGGCTACCGCTCTACGCTTGAGCGCGAGGAAGCCTACCGCGAGATCGAGCTGCTCTACCGCATTGGCAGCGCCGTCAACGCTGCTCAGAGCTATGACGAACTGGTGCAGGTCGTCGGTCAGCACGCTTCGCTTGGCGCGTTCAGCGTCTCGATCACGCACTTTGAGTATTATGACATTAGGAAAGCGACTTACGCTGAGATCATGGCGGTCTGGGGCGCACATCCTGAGCGCGTTGGCACGCGCATTCAAAATGGCGTGCCGCTGCCGTTCGCCATTCACCATCAGCCGCAGGTCGTCAGCGATGTGAGACGGCTGGACGATTCGGCAAGGCAGTATCTGCGCGCTTATGGCTATGCCGCTTTTCTCTCTGTGCCGCTCACCTTTGGCGAGACCGTGCTTGGCGCGCTGAATTTCTTCTCCGACAAGCCGCGCCAATACGCGCCTGCTGAGCTGCGCCTTGCCAAAGGCATTGCCGACCTTGTGGCAGTGGCAGTCGATCGCATTCGCCTGCGCGAGGCGTCGCTGAGCATACAGCGGCGCACTGAGCGCGTCGCGCAGATCAATGGCGCGCTGCTCATGGCGAGCGACGAATTCGACATCGTGCGCACATTTGCCGAATACATCGAAGAGATGGACGCCACGTCAGTCGCGCTCAGCTACTTTGAGACGGCTGAGTCGCCGCACCTGCTGCGCACGGTCGCCGTCTGCGACAGACGCGGTGTGCGATCAGACGCGCGCATTCCACAACCTGCGCTGCTGAGCGATAAATTTGCCGCTATCCTACGCCAACAGACGCTCACGCTCATCGAGGATGTGCAGCGAGACGCGACTCTCAGCGCGCGCGAGCGCGCTATCCTGCTGGAAGCAGGCGTGCGCGCTATGGCGACGCTCTTGCTGAATAGCGGCGGCGCGTGGTCAGGCGTGTTCAGCATCCATTGGCGGCAGCCGCGCGTGTTCAGCGCCGATGATCGCGCCGTCTTAGAGGCGATCTTGCCGTCCCTGACCGCTGTAGTCGCTCGGCGTCAGCTGTGGCTGAAGCAAGCCGAGACTCTTGAGCGCTTGCGCCAGATGGATCGCCTGAAAGATGAATTTCTCTCCAACATGAGCCATGAACTGCGCACGCCGCTCAACGCCGTGATCGGTCTCTCGGATGTGATCTTGCAAGGTATGGACGGCGAATTGACGCCGCGCTTGCAACAAGATATCCAGACCATTCACGATGCAGGTCAGCAGCTGCTCGCCATTGTCAACGACGTGCTGGACATCGCCAAGATTGAATCAGGCACACTGACCTTGCGTCTGAACGCAATTGACCTGCGGCAGCCGCTGCAGGAAGCGCTGAAAACTGCTTACGTGATGGCAGCCAGCAAGCAGCTGACGCTCAGCGCGTATTTGCCTGAGCAGCCGCTGATGGTGCAGGCAGACGCCAATCGGATGCGGCAAGTGGCGCTCAATTTGCTCTCAAATGCGATCAAGTTCACAGACGCAGGCAACGTGCGTCTGTATGCCTACACACAAGACGGACAGGTCGTCTTTTGTGTGCAGGACGAAGGCATTGGCATTGCGCCTGAGCATCACGCGCTCATCTTCGAGCAGTTCCGCCAAGTGGAAGGCAGCCTGCACCGACGCAAAGGCGGCGCCGGCTTAGGTTTGGCGATCAGCAAGCGCTTGGTCGAGCTGCACGGCGGACGCATTTGGCTGGAGAGCGCGCTTGGCAAAGGCGCTACGTTCTACGTCAGCCTGCCGAGTCTGTGAGGGAAACATGGCGACTGCGCACGTGCTTTACGTGGAAGATAACGCCTCGAACGTCGTGGTGGTCGAGCGCGTCTGTGAGCATTTGAAGCTGCCCTTGCGCGTGGTCAGCAATGCGACGGATGCCATTGCTAGCGTGCTGGAAACGCCGCCGAGCCTGATCCTGATGGACATCAGCTTGCCCGATGTGGACGGTCTGGCGGCAACGCGTTTGATTCGCAGCCTGCGCGAGCCGCTCGCTCAGATTCCGATCATCGCCATCACTGCCAGCGCGATGGTCGGCGACCGCGAGCGCTGCCTAGCGGCAGGCTGCAACGACTATTTGGCGAAGCCGTTCACTGTACGCGCCCTTGTGGATATCCTTCAAACCTATCTGAGACAGGAGAGCTAGATGCGATGATCGCCGTTGTGATTGAAGATAATCCGACCTCAGCCGATATCATTTGCCGTCAGCTCAGCGCGCTTGGCTTCAGCGAGACTCATGTGAGCGGCACAGCCGAAGGCGGCATGCAACTTGTGCAACGCGTGCGTCCGCAGCTGGTGATTGTAGACGAGCGTCTGCCAGATGCCAGCGGCACAGAGCTGGTGCGCGCGCTGCGCATTTTCGATCCGAACCTTGTGGTGGCGATGTGTACTGTGATTGACGATGAAGTCACTATCCAAGAAGCGTTTGAGGCAGGTTGTAACTATTATGTGGTGAAGCCGAACGGTTTGCGGCGGCTGTGCAGCGAGCGGCAATCGCCTGAGGCAGTGCTCAAGGCTGACTCTCAGCTCGTGTTTCGTTAGTCGAGAGTCTCTTGTGCGCTCACGGCGTTCTGTGTTACATTCAAGATACTCGCAAAGGCAGAGGCGAGCCTGAAGGCAGGCGCATTGCAGCCTTTTGCGCATACGGAACGAGAACGAACTGTTAGCCCTGTACATGCCAAGTAAGATCAAGATTGTAACGGATAGCAGCGCACAATTTAGCGATCCTTCACTCCTAGCGCGCTACGACATCAGCGTTGTGCCGCTGCGCATCCGTTGGCGCGGCAATCTGTACCAAGAAGGCGTCGATCTCGATCCTGCAGACTTTCTGGCTGAGTTGAGTCAGCACGACGCGCTGCCTGAGCTGCTGCCGCCGTCAGTTGAGACTTTTCAGGCTGTTTACGCGCGCCTGGCGCGCCAGACAGATCGCATTCTATCCATTCATCTCTCGCAAGCCATGCATCCGACAGGACAAGCCGCGCAGGCTGCCGCGCAGAGCCTGCTCGGACGCTGCGATATCAGCGTGGTCGATTCGAAGAGCATCGGCTTAGGCTTGGCGCTGGTGGTCGAAGCGGCGGCGCGCCTTGCCGAGACGTGCGACTCGCTCGATGAGATCGTGCGTGCGCTGCGCAAGCAGGTCATGCGCTTATACGCGATCTTCGCCGTTGAGCGCTTGGCATACTTACAGCGCTATAATCTACTCAGTCGCTCGCAGAAACTGCTGGGCGAGATGCTCGGCATCCGTCCGATCCTGACGATTGAAGAAGGCGAGCTGCTGGCAATGGAAAAAGTGCGCACATCTGCGCAAGCCGTTGATAAATTCGTCGAGTTCATGCTAGAGTTCTCGCAGGTTGATCAGCTATTGCTCTTGCAAGGCGCGCCGCAGCTCACTGAGCAGAGCGCAATGCTGATCGAGCGCCTGAACCTTGAATTCGCTGAGCGCGATTATCCGATCGGCGTCTATCAGCCGTCGCTCGCCTGCTATCTCGGTCCAAAGGCGAGCGGCATCATGGTCTACGAAGCGGCGCTCAGCCCAGAGAGCCGTCGGCATTCTTATGAGGTTGAAGAAAAAGAATGAGCGCAGCACAGCGCATTAAGTTCGTGTGCGATAGCGCCACTGACCTGCCTGCGGCATGGCGCGCACGCTGGGATATCTCAGTCATCCCTGTCTTCGTCAATTTTGGCGCTGAGAGCTTCCCTGATGACGGCGTCTCGCTGACGCATGACGAATTCTATCGCCGCTTGGCAGAGTCCAAAGCGGCGCCAACCACGTCCGCGCCTTCAGCAGGCGTCGCGGCGGATGTGCTGTGCCAAGCGCTAAGCGAAGCCGATCACGTGATCGCCTTCACCATCTCGCCTGCTGTGAGCAGCACCTACAACGCTGTGCGCCTTGCCGCGCAGCAAGTCTCTGCCGAGCGCATCACGGTCTGCGATACAGGCACGATGAGCATGGCGTCCAGCTGGCAGATTGTAGCAGCCTGCGAAGCGCGCGAGCGCGGCGCTGACCTGAACGGCATCCTCGACGCGGTCGCCGAAGCACGTGAGCGCGCCGATGTCTGGGCGATTCCTGGCTCGCTTGACTATCTGCGGCGTGGCGGCAGAGTCAATCGAATCGTTTCAAGCGTCGGCACGCTGCTACAGATCAAGCCGATCATCACAGTGAAAAACGGCGTGATCGACTCCAAGCAGCGCGCGCGCACGATCAAGAAGGCGATAGAGAGCGTCGCTGAGATGATTCGGCGGCGTGCGCCATTGGAAGGTCTCGCCATTTTGCACACAAACGCGCCCGATCTGGCTGAGCAGATGCGCGTCTTGCTGTCGGATATCGCGCCGAGCGATCCTGAGCGCACGCTGATTCTGAACGTGGCGGCTGCCATCGGCGTCCACTTCGGACCTGGCTCAGTCGGCGCGGCGATCCTGAGCGCGCCGCACAAATGAAGCATCCCTTGCGCAGAAAGTCAGTGTCCTATGCCTTCAGCACTCGAAAAGCTCTACAAAGTCCTGAAATTAGAGAGCGAATCAGGCTATAAGGATCACGCCGTCTATAAAGGCTTGAGCGCTTTTGCCAAACAATGGGAAGCCGATGCGCGCACACAGGCGAAAAAGCCTGAGCATCACTTGCTGATTGACGAGCTGGTGCAGCTGATGCAGCAATACAGTCAGCAAACTGCGCCTGAAGAGCGACCTGCCGCCATTAAATACATGATCGGACGTATCACAGGGCGCGTGCCGCGCGCACCGATGCCGCCGCGCACTGCGCAAGTCACGACGGACGTTTCATCTGAAGTTGCGCAGACGCATATGGACGAACAACTGCCCGAAGCGGCACAACGCGCGCCTGCGCCGCTCGATTTGGACTCGCCTAGCGGCGAGCGCACCTTCGGCAGCGCGCCTGCCGTCAGCCCACAACCGACCGCGCCGCAAGCGCCGTCGCGCCGTCGCCGCGCCGCGCCTGCCCGCGAGTCGGCTTTTTGGCGCGAGCTGCGACAGCCCGTGACCGTCGTGAGCGGCGTCGGCGAGAAGATCGCCGAAAGGCTCGCCGCGCTCGGCATTCACACGCTGGAAGATTGGTTGTGGTGCTTTCCGCGCCGCTACGATGACTTCTCGACCATGTTACCGATCAACCGCTTGCGTCCGAACCTTGTGGTGACGGCTGCCGGCATGGTGCGCGAGGTGAAGATCAATCGCGCCAAGCCAGGCGCCGATGTGCTGCACGTCACCATTCATGACGGCACAGGCGCGCTGACCGCCACCTTCTTCAACCAAGCCTATCTTGAAAAGCGCTTCGAGCGCGGCATGTTGGTCGTCTTCAGCGGCAAAGTCACGCTGTACCAACAGCGCCTGACGATGACCAATCCTGAGTGGGAGCCGCTTGAGCGCGAAGCGCTGAACACGCGCGCCATCGTGCCTGTCTATCCGCTCACCAAGAATCTCTCGCAAGGCATGATGCGCAAGCTGAGCCAAAAAGTGGTGGAGCGCTACGCGCTTGAGCTGCCTGACTACATGCCTGAGCCGATCTTGGAGCGCGTTGAACTCGCCGATCTGGGCTGGGCGATCAAACAGCTGCACTTTCCTGACTCGGCAGAGGCGTTGCGCAAAGCCAAACGGCGACTCGCCTTTGACGACTTGCTCTTATTGCAGCTTGGCGTGCTGCGCAATCGGCTCAGTTGGCAGGCGCAACGCGCCGAGCCGCTCGCCGTGACGGATGAGACGTTCACAGCGCTAACTGACGGCTTGCCTTACACGCTCACCAACGCGCAGCAGCGCGTCTTAGGCGAGATCAGGCGCGACTTGGCGCGTGACGTGCCGATGAATCGCCTGCTGCAAGGCGACGTCGGCGCCGGCAAGACCGTGGTCGCGGCGCTGAGCATGGCAATCGCCTTGCTGAACGGCGCGCAAGCCGCGCTGATGGCGCCGACGAGCATCTTGGCTGAGCAGCATCACAAGAACCTGTCGAATCTGTTCAGCGCGTTTGAGGCATTAGCGCGTTATCCCGTCTATTTGCTGACAGGCGATACGACGGCTGCGCGCCGCGCTGAGATTTTGACGGCGCTCGCCGAAGGCGTGCCGTGCCTTGTGATCGGCACGCACGCGCTATTGAGCGAGTCGGTGCGCTTCGAGCGGCTGGGCATGGCAGTCATTGATGAGCAGCATCGCTTTGGCGTGGAACAGCGCGGCGCGCTGCGCGGCAAAGGCACTAATCCGCACTTGCTGATCATGACGGCGACGCCGATTCCGCGCACGCTGGCGCTGACGCTCTTCGCCGATCTCGATCTGAGCGTATTGGACGAACTGCCGCCTAATCGCACGCCTGTTGAGACGCGCATCATCAAGCGCCGCGACCGCGAAGCGCTCTATCGCTTCATCGATCGCCAAATTCAGCAAGGCAGGCAGGCGTTCATCGTGTGTCCGCTGGTCGAGGCAGACACTGAGCAGCCGAACGCCGAGATGAAAGCGGCTGTCGCCGAGTACGAATATCTGCAGAGCGAAATTTTTCCACAGCGGCGCTTAGGATTGCTGCACGGCAAGCTCTCGGCTCGGCAAAAGGACGCAGTGATGAGCGCTTTCAGCAAAGGTGAGCTGGATATCTTGGTGACAACTGCCGTCGTCGAGGTCGGCGTGGACGTGCCGAATGCTACCGTCATCTTGATCGAAGGCGCGAATCGGTTTGGCTTAGCGCAGCTGCATCAATTTCGCGGACGCGTCGGGCGCGGCGCGCACAAGTCCTACTGTCTGTTGCTGCCTGATGACGACGATGCTGATAATGCGCGTCTTCAAGCGATGGAGACGACAACCGACGGCTTCAAGCTGGCGGAATTGGATTGGCAATTGCGCGGCGCCGGCGAGCTGCTCGGCACGCGCCAGAGCGGCAGGAACTTGCTGATGAGCGCCGCGATCGATCCAAAACTGGTCGCTGAGGCGCAGCTTGAGGCGCGCACGCTCTACGAAGAGGATCCGACGCTCGCGCTGCCGCAGCACGCCGCGCTGCGCGCACGCCTTGAGGCGCGCTACGGACGCGGCGAGGCAGCCGATATCAGCTGAGGTGCGATCATGGAAAAAAGCGCTCAAAAACAGGCTGTGCTGGAGCAACTGCGCTGCGCGCGCGCCAATCTGTTGGCAGCCATCGAAGGGCTGTCACCAAATGACATGCTGCGCCCTGGCGTGGTCGGCTTCTGGTCAGTGAAAGATGTCCTAGCGCACTTGACCGTGTGGGAATCTGAGCTGGTCACGGCGCTCTCGCGCTTGGATCGTCCTTCGCTCGTGCCGCACATCGTGCAGATTGACGACATTGACGCCTTCAATGCTGAGCAGTATCAAATCAACGCGCCGCGTCCGCTCCAGCTGGTCTTGGAAGATTTTCACGGCGTTCACAAGCATCTGTTGCGCGCTGTGGAAGCGCTTGACGAACGCACGCTGATCGATGTGCGCAAGTTTCGCTGGCTTGAAGGCGAGCCGCTGGTGTACTTGATCGCCGATTGCGCCTATTGGCATGAAGACGAACACGCCGAGCAAATTCGGCAATGGCGCGCTGAGCAAGGATTGTGACGCCGATGGACATTTTGCCGACATTCCTTTTCGACCGCAGTACAGTGCAAGCGCGTTTGGTCTTGCGCGATCGCGATCGGCTCGATCTGCCGCATCGCATGTCCACGAACGATTTGAAGCGCTTGCAAGTTGGCGAAGGCTGCAGCACTGTCCTCACAACGGCGACAGCGCGCATCATTGACCGAGTCCTGATCTATCATCGCGGCGAGACGGCGCTGATGATCGCCAATTATCCTGAAATTGTGCTGCGTTGGCTGCGGCAGCACGTCTTCTGGCAAGATCGTTTTCAGATTGAGGATCAGAGCGCGGTGCTCGGTCAGCTTGAGCTGCATGGCGTCAATGCGGCGGCGCTCGCTGAGCAGGCGATCAGCGGCGCGTCCGCTTTAGCGCTGCATCACTTCCGCGAAGACTCAGGGCGTCAGTTGTTGGTAGCGCGCACGTTTCCGCTCTCAGGCGAAGGTTTCCTGATCGTAGCGCCGCCTGCGCAGTTGGAGCAGCTGCGCACGGCTTGGCTCGCTGAGGATCAGGCGCAGGCTGCCGATGCGACGATCTACGAGCGGCTGCGCGTAGCAGCAGGCTTGCCTGCCGCACATCACGAGCTGACTGAAGATTACATTCCGCTCGAAGCAGGCTTGTGGGACTCGGTCAGTTTCAGCAAAGGCTGTTACATCGGTCAAGAGATCATCGCGCGCATGGAGAGCCGCAATAAGCTCGCCAAAACATTGGTGAAATTGCAGCTCAGCGCGCTTGTGCCGCTCGGCACGCCGATCCGAGCGGCTGATGAGACGATCGGCGTGCTAACAAGCCTTGCCGAGCCGCTCTTACCGCAGGCAGGCGTCGCCGCGTTCGGACTCGGCTTTGTCAAGCCTGCTTTTGCCGCGCTCGGCACGCGCTTGCAGGTTGGCGAGGCAAACGCTGAGGTCGTGCCTGCTGCGCTGATCGTCAATAGGGAAAGTGAGCGCTGATGATTATGGCGAGCGCACCATCTGCCGCGCAAAGCGCTTTGAACGACTGGTTGCGCGCCTGCCACATCGCGCAGCAATCGCTTGAGAGCGCGCCTGACGCGCGCGCTGCGATCGAGACGCTGCGCGAAGTACTCAACTGGCTGCTCGGCGCTGAGGCTGAAGTCCAAGTGTTGCAGGCGTCTGCGCTAGAGAATCGCCTGAGTCTGCCCAATCTTGTCCAAGAGGCTGCTACGAGCCTGACGCCGCAGGTTTCAGCCAATGGCTGCGCGCTCGCCTTGCCGCTCTTAGCAGGCGATGAGTCGCACGGTCTGGTGATGATCAAATTGCCGTCGCCGCCAGAGCCTGTGCGCGCTGCGCTCGCCTATCAATTCGTGAACAGCGCTGCCGCTGCGCTG
>DAOTWB010000078.1:0-15152 GCA_034436235.1 Anaerolineae bacterium | reverse complement strand
GTCGGCGTGGCAGTTGGCGGGATGCATTCAACTGTGCTGGTCGCCGTCACAACGCCTGTCACGCGCAGCGTCAACATGCCTGCAATGCCTGTGACAGTTAGCGTCGCGCTGCCGCCTGACGGCACTGAGACCGTGCCGCTCTGGACGGTCGCGCCGCTGCTATCTGTGATGATTTACGGCGCGTCTACGATGTTCGTGCCGCTCGGATTGCTCAGCGTGAAGGTCGCCTCAAGCAGCTGTGAGCAGACGCTCTGGATATTCAGCTGTGGCGGCTCAGTTGGCAGCGGCGTGGCTGTGTTAGTCGGCGTAGCAGTGGCAGTGTTGGTAGCCGTCGCTGTGTTGGTCGGCGTGGCAGTGGCTGTGTTGGTAGCTGTTGCCGTGCTGGTCGGCGTAGCAGTGGCAGTGTTGGTAGCCGTCGCCGTGTTAGTCGGCGTGGCAGTAGCTGTGTTGGTAGCTGTTGCCGTGCTGGTCGGCGTGGCAGTGGCTGTGTTGGTAGCCGTCGCTGTGTTAGTTGGCAGCGGCGTATTGGTAGCCGTGCTGGTTGGCGTCGCCGTTGGCGCTGCGATGCAAGTAGCTGTGACGCTCAAGCTGGCTGAGACGAACGTCGCCGATGTGTAGTTGATGGTCATGCTGGCGTTGCCGGCGTATGGACCGTAGCTCAGAGGCGGACCAGCGTTGATGGTGAAGCTGCCGCTGCCGCCAAGTCCGCCTGGCTCATTGACGACCCACGTGCCACTGGCAGCCGATGTGCCGCTGACGTAGGCGATCACGAAAGTTGCGCTGAGATCAGCGTTGCATTGCACGCCCAAGCTCAAGACGGCATCTGCGCTCGGCGTATTGCTTGGCGTGAGCGTGGCAGTCGGCGGCGGCGTATTGCTCGGCGTACGCGTAGCGGTAGGCAACGGCGTGTTGCTCGGCGTGTTCGTCGGTCTTGGCGTGTTGGTGTTGGTCGGCGTTGGCGATGGACCGTCAGTCGCGGTCGCCGTCGGCGTGTGTGTGAAAGTTGGCGTATTGGTCGGACGTGGTGTGTTGGTCGGACGCGGCGTGTTGGTCGGCGTGCGCGTCGGCGATGGACCGGGACTCGGCGTGAAGGTTGGCGTGCGCGTATTGGTCGGCGTGCGCGTCGCCGAAGGCGTGAAGGTGAGCGATGGCGTCAACGTCAACGATGGTGTGAAAGTCGGCGTCAGCGTCCGCGTCGGTGTGGCAGTTGGCTGTGGAATGCAAGTGCCAGTTGCACCCAGCGTTACGGACGCCAGCTGCGAGGTGCTGTACTGAACAGTGATGCTTGCATTGCCTGCGAATGTGCCAATGACGACGGTCTGACCTGCCGGCACGTTCAAGCCGCCTGTTGTGGTTATGCCAGTGTTCGGATCGAAGACGCTGAAGGTGGCGTTTGCATCGCCGCCGCCGATGTTGATAGCGATGAAAGTCGCCGTGAGATCGGCATTGCAGGTGATGAACAGCTGTAACTGCGGATCGTTTAAGTTAGCAGTTGCAGTCGCAGATGGCGTGCTGGTTGGCGTCACCACACTGAGGTCTTGAAGCTGAACAGGCGATGTTGGTGTAGCCGTCGGCTCTTGAGTGGGTGTCTCAGTCGCTGTCGGCAGGACCTCAGTCGCTGTAGGTGGCGGCGGCTCTGTTGGCGGAATTTCAGTCGCCGTTGGCAGTGGCATCTCAGTCGCTGTCGGCGGGACTTCAGTCGCCGTTGGCGGTGGCGGCTCTGTCGGCGGCAGCGCTTCAGTTGCCGTTGGCGGCGGTGGCTCTGTCGGCGGCGGCGCTTCAGTCGCCGTTGGCGGCGGTTCTTCTGTCGGGAGAATTGCCACGTCCTCAGGCGTGGGCGTCACGTCCACCGTGCCTTGCTGGAACGTGCCTGACAGAATCACTACAACTGCCGCCACAATGAAGACTACCGCGCCAATGATGAGAAACAATTGTCGGTTTCTCGGGCTCATAGACACGCTCCTTTGTGGATCAATTTGGCGTCCAATGCTAACTATAGAGTAGCCTTGACGATTCCACAAGCGCTTATAGGCGAATTTAACAAGAAAACAACGAGGTTTTTGACGGCTTTTACACAGTTAGCGCGCTGTTCTAGGGTAGAATCGCCAATGTTAAGAAAAGTTAAAGAGACTTTCTGTAGTCTATAAAAACTGTAAAGGTTACGTCTTGAGATAAGTGCAAAAATGTATCAGGAGTAAAAAATTTGCGAAGAACATTTGCTAGTCTCGAGATACTGAAAGGCGATCGAGAGGTGTGATGGATATTTCGAAAGCGCAGCGCTCGCTATTTGAGCTGTGCTTCGCGCGCTTGGATGCTCTGGATCATCTCTGAGAAAGTGGTGACGAGCGCTTGCAGCGCTTCGTCATCGCTTGTGGTCTGCGCAAGTTGTTGTAACGCCTCGCCAAATTTATCATTAGCGATCAGGTCGAGCAAACCATGCACCTTGCTCAAAAAGCTGGTCACTTGGCGCACTTGCTCAGCGATGTTGCGCATCATCACCAAGCCGACGAATGTATGTTGCGGCAAGAAGCTCAGAAATGCCTCACGGCTCAGCACGAGACACTCAGTTGGCATCACAGCGACGGCAGACGCAGAGCGCGGCTTTTGATCGAAAATCACAAAATCGCCGAAGATGCGCGGCGGTCCTAGATAGACCAGATCGATCTCGTTTTGTGCAGCATCCTGCGTGAAAATGCGCACCTTGCCGCTCAGGATCAGGAACATCGAGTCGCCGATATCGCCTTTGCGGAATAGCACCTCGCCTGCTGCAAAAGATTTGCGCTCCATCACGTCAATGAGCGCCTCAAGATCGTGCGGCGGAATGCCTTTGAAAAGACGCGCCGTCTGCAGTTGCGCCAGCACGCTCTGTCTGGAATTGATCTCCGATTGTGCAGTCTGCGTTGCGCGTTGCGTCATGTGCTATCGCTCGTCTCGTCTGCATCCTTGTCAAAACGCGCCCAGATGCTTGTCCTGCCTTCCGCTTTGCTTGACTCAGCCGACGCTTTGGCGCGTCGCTCTAGCGCTGCTGCTGCTCTGCCGAAGGCGCCGCCGAGCGCGACAGGCAACTGGACTGCTGTGTCCACTGAGACAGCGGGCTCAGCCTCAGTTGTGACAACTTCATCAGGCGCGATCGCCCGCTCATCGGCTGTGAGCATACTCAGCGCGCGCGCCTCTGTGAAGTTGCCCGCCGCAACTTGCCGCGCCCAGTGCATACTCGCTTCAAGCGCCGTCGTCGTCTCGCGGACGCGCTCTGCCAAGAAGCGCAGCATCGCGATCACTACTTGCGGACGGCTCTTGAGGAACATGTTGAAGTGCGTGCGCTGCACTTCTAGCACCAGCAGACTGCCTTTGGCGCGCGCGCGCGCCGAGCGCGGTGAGCCGTCAATCAGCGCCAACTCGCCAACCACGTCGCCGACTTGGCACACGCGCAGCAATCGCTCTGTACCGCTCACGTCCAGCCGATAGAGCGCAATGGCGCCTGTCTCGATCATGTACAGCGTATCGCCGCTATCGCCTTGATCGAAGATCAGCTGTCCATCTTCGAAGCCGATCTCGCGCACTGAGCGGCTCAGGTTCTCCAGATCGGCGAGCGAGACATCTTGGAAGATCGGCGCGCGTTGCAACATGCGCGCCAGACGCTCCAACTCAGCAGGCTCAAACGTTCTGGCACGCTCGGCAGCCAGCATCAGCGCGTCAAATTGATGTACCTCAGTATGCTCTGACTCGGCGAGCGAGCGACTGATGTCCTCGTAGAGCGCTTGGCGCTCATCCAAGAACACGCCGCGAAAGAAGACCATCGCCAGTGTGCCGATGCGCCGTTGCAAATCGCTCATCTCTGCGCTCAGCGCGTCAATTTCGCGTCGCCAAGCCGTCAAGAGCCGCTCACTAGCAGGCGTGTTCAAATTGCTCTTCAAAATGCCGATGTTCGCCTGAACAACCATCAAACGTCGCATTTGATCGGCAATGCGCTTGCCGAAGCGCTCGCTCAGGTCTTCAAAGACACGATCAATGGCATCCGTTCCCATCTGCTGCAAGGCGCGCCGATCTTTTTCCGTGACGCCGCGCATGGTCAGCATGGCGTCAATGCGCTTTTTCTCATCCTGCAAGCCGCGCTGGATTTGCCGCCACGTCAGGAATGCGCCAAGCGCGCCAACAGCGACTGCCACCGCCAATAAGTGCGCACCTTCGCCAAGCAAGGTGACGCTGTTGTTATAGGCGGCGTGCAGCAAAATGGCGGACAGAAAGCCGAGCAGCGGATAGATGGCGCGATAGCGCGCTTCCGAGCGACGGTAGCGTCCTAAAAACGTGCCGACGAGCGCGCTGGCTGCAGCGTGCATTAGCGTAGTCGAGAGAACTCGTGTTAAAATATCGGTAAAGCTGGCAGCATTGGTGAAGGTGAAATACAAATTCTCGGCAATAGCGAAGCCGATGCCTGCCGCGAAGCCATAAATGGCGCCTTCTACGATGTTGCGAAAGCGCGGCTGCCAGATCAAATAGACCATGAAGAGCGCCTTGCCGATCTCCTCAGTGATTGGCGCTGTGATGCCGCGCACCACTTCGACCGAGCTCACGAGCGGCAAGGCGACGTAAATATTGACCACGAAAGCGATGGCAAACGCGCCTGTCGCGCCCCAGAGCAAGCTGGTGAGGACTGTTGAGACGAACTTGCCGTCGCTGTAGATGTTGGCTGTGTAGATGAAGAAGATGAAGGCGAGCGGCGCGCCGATTGAGATCGCTGCGTTGAGCAGCATTTGAGCCATCATGGATTCACCTCGCGCCACGCTTCCACGCTACACAGGACGAGATCGGCGCTCTGAAACGACATGCGGCTCATTCTAGCGCTTAAAGACGCGCCTTCGCAACTCGCTCAGGCAAAGAATGATAAGCGCTTGCTATGATAAAGCCTTAACTGCTATAATTCTGAGCGAATCTGAAGGTTTCTGTAGGTTTTAGGAGATTCTGAGCGATGGCAACTGTCCAAGCCGCCGGCGATGCGTTCAGCGCGCCTGTGCAAACCGCGACAATCGAGTATCCCGTCTGGCGCACACGCCTGCTCTTCGGCTTGAGCGTGGTCACTTTCCTGAGCATGTTTGTGATGCTCTACATGGCATTCTTCTATGCAGGCACTGACGCCGTGCAAGGTCATGCGCAGCGCCTGTTCTATGTGCATGTCTCTTCGTATGCAGGCGGCTCTGTGGCGTTCTTCATCACAGTGATCGCCGGCGCCGCTTACCTGTTCACGCGCAACACCAAATGGGATCGTCTAGCGGTCAGCAGCGTTGAAGTCGGCTTGCCGCTGATGACGGTCTGCCTTGTGACAGGCTCGGCTTGGGCGCGTCCGATCTGGAATACGTGGTGGACGGCTGATCCGCGCTTGAACGGCATGGCGGTCATGTGGCTGATGTATGCGGCGTATCTGACGCTGCGCGGTGCGATTGAAGACCCTGATCGCAGGGCGCGTTTTGCGGCTGTGTATGGCATTCTCGCCTTCGCCAGCGTCGTGTACGTCTTCCTGATTCCGCGCGTGCGCGATGATACCTTGCATCCTGTAGTGATCGGTCCGAGCGTGGCAAATCCGACGGCGCAGGGCGAATTTGAAGTGCGCACCGATCCGCGCATCGGCGCGACGATGGGCGTGGCGATGACGTGGTGGTGTGTGGCAGCCGTCGTGCTGATATGGCATCGCGTGCGGCTGGAGAACACTGCGGCACGCCTGCAAGCGCTGAAGGCGCGTCTGCTCGCCAAACAAGGATGATCGCGATGGAAGTCTCTACGCCGAGCAACATTGAGTATATGATCCTAGGCTACGCGGCGACAGGCATCATCATGGCGCTCACAGTGGCATACTTCATCCTGAAAGGTCGCCGCTTGCGCCAAGAGGCGGAACTCTTGAAACGTCTTGATGACGATCAAGAGCAGTGAGCTGAGCGTTGTGTCAAGCGCTGGCTGCTTGCGGCTCGTCGCTGGCAGTCGGCGCTCTGTATTCCGAGACGCTGATCTCAGCTGAGAGCAACGGCACGTGTCGCTCTTCCGACTCACCGTCTTGGACAATCAGATAGCCGCGCTCGCGATCCGCGAAGTTGTAAAAGGTCGGGAAGCCTGCCTGTAGCTTATCTCGCAAGGCTGAGATGAGCGCTGAGACTTGCGGCGCGAAGGTGAAGACGCTGTAGCGCGTCTCGCTTTGCATAGCCGCGAAGTCCTCAGGCGTGCCATGTTGCGCCAAGCATTCAGAGAGCGTGTGGCTGAAAAAGTTCAGCACTTCATCCGCCGCTACAAAGCTGTAGTGATCGCGAAAGGCGCCGAAGTTGTTCAGAGTGATCTGCAGGCGATACCAGCCATCGCGCGCTGCAAAGGCGCGCTCAGCTTCGGCGATGGCGGCGCCAGTTGGCAAGCCTGTCCGCTCGTCAGTCAGCGCTTCGCGGCTGGCGCGCCGCAACGAGCCTTGCACGCGCAGGCGCAGCTCTTCGATATCGAACGGTTTAGTGATGTAATCGTCAGCGCCCAGCTCCAGACCTGCCACTTTGTCAGCGCGCCGATCGCGCTGCGTCAAAAAAATGATCGGGATGAACTTGGTCAGCGGCGTTGTGCGCAAGCCTTTGCAGACATCGAAGCCGTCCATATCGGGCAGCATCACGTCCAATAAAATCAAATTAGGCGATTTGGCGCGCGCCGCAGCGATGCCTTCCTTGCCGCTGTAGGCATTGAAAATCTGGTAACCTTGCGCCGAGAAGTAGACTTGCAGCATCTCTGCCACGTCAAAGTCATCCTCAATCAGCAGTAAGCGTTTTTTGAGCATGTGACCTCGCAAGATGACGAAAAGCTACTCTTCTAGCACAGCGTCAACGCGGAATTGACCTTCAATCGCGTCTGCCGCGTTAGCGATCGCCAGCTCGCGCGGCAGAGAAGGACGCACCACGTCATCGCGCATGACGTTTTGCAACGGCAAGACGCTCGCCGTCGGCGGAATATCGGCTGTATCGAGCTGTTCAAGGCGCGAGGCGTATTCCAAAACTGCCGAGAGCTGCTCAGCGTAAGCGGTCAGCTCGCTCTCGGTCAAGCTCAGCTTGGCTAACTCTGCAATTTGCATCACTTCTTCACGGCTCAGTTTCATAGTCACCTCAGCGCCAAGTTCTCAGCAGCAATAGCAGTTTTGCGCTATCTCAGACAAGTTTGCGGTTAGTATATCTAAACTGAATGCGCTTGGCAACTGCGCGCTGAGAATGCGCTGTGAGCCGTCAGCAGCCTTGATAGCGCGCAGTCCGTTGCAAAGGCTTGCTGCACTGCTTGCAGATCGCCTATAATCGCGCCTATGTGTCAGAACGTCTCCAAAAATCACGTGCGGCGCTGAGGTGAACAGACATCATGAGTACGATCAGCGTGTTGGTAGCCACCCAAGTTGCCTCGATAGCGCGCTACCGCGAAAATCTCGCCAAAGAGCCTAGCCTGAAAGTGACCTACACCACGAGCTTAGAGAGAGCTCAGGACATGCTACGCGACTCCAACAACCATTTCGATGTCTTCGTGGCGGATAACGCGCTAGGCGATACCTTCGAGCTGATCCGCGCCGTGCGCCTTGAGAAGCCGCGCTTGCTGATCCTGACTGTTGATGAAGAAGCGGACTTCGGGATGCCCGGACGCGCTGATGACATCTCGACGACGCCTTTCAAGGATAACGAACTCATCCGCAAGATCAAGCGCCTTGCCGAAGAGCGCCGCCTTGAGACCGTCCGTGCTGACGCCTTGCCGCCGATTCGCAACTTCGCTAAAGCGCTCGCCAAAGCTACCAAAGGATTGGGCAAGCAGCAGGCTGCTGTCAGCGCGATCATGGACTTAGGCTACGATCACGTCGCCTTTTACGCGGCTGAGGCAGGTCGCGACACGCTCGCACTGACTGCGCAGATGGGCGATAACGCTGTGATGAACGCCATGCCGCAACGCGCCGACGCCAATAGCTTGATCGGCAAGGTGGCGCATAGCGGCAAGAGTCAGATCGCGGTGCGCGGCAGCGATCACTCGCACTTTTTGTTGGAAAAAGGACGTTTCGGCGCGGCGGTCGCCGTGCCTGTTGGTCAGGCGATGCGCTTCGGCGTAGTGCTCGCCTTTCGCGAGCCGCCGGATAGCATCAGCCAAGAGCATGTGATCATGCTAGAGCTGGTCTGTGCGCAGCTCGCCTCTGCGCTCGCCAAAGAGCAACGCGAGTGATGCTCATGCCGACTCTGTCGCGCTTGCTCAATTTGATCAAGCCATACCGCGCTTGGATCAGCCTCTCAGTCTTGCTCGGCTTCTTGACCGTCGCCAGCAGCATTGGCCTGCTCGCCACATCGGCATGGATCATCTCGCGCGCGGCAGAGCGACCGAGCATCGCTGCGCTCTCTGTGGCAGTGGTCGGCGTGCGCTTTTTCGGCGTGGCGCGCGGCGTGCTGCGCTATTTGGAACGTTTGGTCTCGCATGAGACGACTTTTCACATCTTAGCAGGTTTGCGCGTCTGGTTTTACGAGCGGATCGTGCCATTGGCGCCGGCGCGCTTGATGCAATTCCGCAGCGGCGACCTGATGAGCCGCGCCATCGGCAACATCGAGACGCTGCAAGAGTTCTATGTGCGCGCCATTGCGCCGCCGCTTGTCGCCATGCTGACCGCGTTGCTGATGGCGATCTTCTTCGGCGCGTTCGATCCAATTCTGGCAGTGACTGTGATCGCGTTCATGCTGGCGGCATCGCTCGGCGTGACTTGGCTGGCGCGCCAACTGACTCGGCGCAGCGGCGCAGCGGCTGTGGCAGCGCGCAACGCTTTCAACGCCGATGTGGTGGACATGGCGCAAGGCATGGCGGACGTGGTCGCCTTCAACGCTGAGGCGCGCCAAGCCGCCAAAATTCAAGCGGCTGCCGAGGCGCTCAGCCGTGCGCAGCGGCGCATCGGACGCGTTGGCGCGCTGCAGACGGCGCTGATCAACTTGCTGATCAACCTGTGCGCGCTCGCCGTGCTGATCCTAGCGGCGCCGCGCGCGGAAGGCATCGTCCTTGCCACGCTTGTGCTGGCTGCTATCGCCAGTTTTGAGGCAATCGCGCCGTTGCCAACTGCTGCTGCGCACTTGCAAACGCAATTGAGCGCCGCGCAAAATCTGTACAGCGTCGTAGACGCCGCGCCATTGGTCAGCGAGCCTGCTCAGCCGCTGCCGATGCCGAGCGACTGCACGCTGCAAGTGGAAAATCTGCGTTTCCGCTACGCTGAAGGCGAACCGTATGCGCTGGACGACATCACGTTCACCTTGCCGCACGGCAGCGCCTTCGCCATCGTCGGCGGCAGCGGCGGCGGCAAGACAACGCTCGTCAATCTGCTCCTGCGCTTCTGGGACTATCAGGAAGGGCTGATCGCGTTAGGCGGCGTGGATATTCGCCAGCTCTCATCGGCGGAGCTGCGCGCGCGCATCGGCGTGGTGACGCAACAGACCTATTTGTTCAACACGACGATCCGCGAGAACTTGCTGATCGCCAAGCGCGACGCGACTGAGGAGCAGATCATCGCGGCGACGCAACGCGCGCAACTTCACGAGTTCATCATGCGCCTGCCTGAAGGCTACCAGACGCGCGTCGGCGAGTTCGGCGTGAACCTGAGCGGCGGCGAGCGCCAAAGGCTTGCCATTGCGCGCGCCTTGCTGAAGGACGCGCCGCTGCTGATCCTCGATGAGCCGACGGCGAACCTTGACGCGCAGACCGAGCGCGACCTGCTGAGCGCGCTTCAGGCGCTGATGCAGGGACGCACTACGCTCTTGATCACACACCGCTTGGTTGCGCTGGAGCAGATGGCGCAAATCTTGGTGCTGCAGCATGGCAAGCTGGTCGAGCGCGGCACGCACAATGAGTTACTGGCGAAAGGCGGTGCGTATCGGCATCTGTACACAACGCAACGCCAATGGATCGGCTAGGAATCCTGCGCTTGGCGCGGAAAAGCGGCATGTGGATTATCGGCAAGGCGATGAAAGATGTATTCCTCAACAGGCTTGCCGTTGCGTAGATGCTCTTCCACAATGCGCGCCAATTTTTTCTCGTCAAGGTTGTGATACCACACGCCTTCAGGATAGACGACGGCGATCACGCCGCCGCTGCACACGCCTAAGCAGGGCGTCTTGCCGCGCTTGACGCGCAACGCGCTCTGATAGTCGGTCAGGTCGCCGAGCATATCCTTGAGCTTCTCGTAGAGCTTCTTGCCGCGCGCCTTGTGATCGCAAGAATCGCCGACGCAGATGAAGATGTGACGTGCATAAGGCGACATCTCAGGCGGCTTGCTCATGAACATCTCCTGCGCTCACTTGTACACTCTCACAGAGCATAGCATGTTTGGCGGCGTCTAGCACTCAGGTTATAATGCGCGCTTGATAATTCCTTAACGCATTGGAGCGGAAGTCATGCACATCAGTGTCTCTGAGATGCGCCGCGTCACGCTCATCGAAGTTTCAGGGCGCGTGGATAGCCTGAGCGCGACCAAACTGGGCGAAGCGCTGAACGAACAGATTGACGCCGGTCATATTCAGCTCGTGATCGATCTGAGCAACGTGGAGTACATCAGCAGCGCCGGGCTGCGCGAGATCGTCTCGGCAGCCAAGAAAGTGCGCAGCAGCGGCGGCGATCTGCGCATTGCCAGTCCGTCGCAGCGCGTGCGCGACGTGCTGCAGCTGGCGGGCTTGCTGGAGCTATTCCAAATCTTTCCGACGCAAGTTGAGGCTGTGGGCAGCTTCTGAGGCGCGGAGCTGCAACCATATGCCGCAAGAACGGCGTTTCATCCTGCAAGGCGCGCTGGCGCACGTGCCAGAGGCGTGCCAATTCGTGCGCGAATCGGCGCGGCTGGCGGGCTTGAGCGATAAGCAAGCCGATGATTGCGAGCTTGCTACTGAAGAATGGTGCACCAACATCATCGAGCATGGCTACGGCAAGCACGGCGTGCAAGGGCGCATCGAGATCGTCTGCCAGACGCTGCCAAGCGTCTTTCGCATCACAATTTACGACGAGAGTCCGCCTTTCGATCCGACCACGCTGCCAGCGCCTGATCGCAGCGCGCCGTTGACGGATCGCCAGCCCGGCGGCTTGGGCTGGTTCTTCATCCAAGAGCTGATGGATACTGTGCAATACGAGTATCGCAACGGACGCAACACGCTGATCATGACGCAACACAATCCAAACATCGGCGAGCAGCCGCGCCCTGAGCCTGAGTCGGCGTTTCCTGCGCGCACGCTTGCCAATGGCGTGCGCGTGGTCACGCCAAGCGGACGCATTGATAGCACCACGGGCAGGCAATTCGAGGCGGCGCTGAGCGCACAGCTGGAAGCAGGCTTCAATCGCATTGTGGTCGAGATGCAGACCGTGAATTACATCTCCAGCACAGGCTTGAAGGCGCTGCTGAGCGCACAACGGCGCGCGCAGGCGCAAGGCGGCGGCATCGCGTTGGCGGCGCTCACGCGGCGCGTGCGCGAAGTGTTCGAGATGTCAGGCTTCGATACCATCTTCACGCTCGCCAATGCCACTGATGAAGCTGCCCGCGCTTTAGGATGAGGATGAAGCGTGGAAACATCGCTGTTGGTCGTCTTGGTCAGCTTGCTGAGCGTCGGCGCGCTGGCGCTTGGACTGCTGGTCGGCTATGTGCGCGGCTATCGGCGCGGCGCACAAGCTACACCTGCCCATCTCGCCGATCTAGACATCTTGGCGAATGTTGGACGCGCCATTCTCGGCGCACAGCTCAAGCTGGACGCGATATGCGAGATCGTCTACCAGCAAGCCAACAAGATCGTCGAGACTAGCGATTTTCAAATCGGCTTGTTCGATGGCGACGACTATGTGATCAAGGTCTGGGTGCGGCACGGCGAGCGCTTGCCTGAGATGCGCTTCAGCGGACAAGCCAACAGCGGCTTGATCGGCTATGTGCGGCGCACGGCGCAAGGCATCCGCGTCGGCGATTTTCAGCGCGAGTGGAATCAGCTGCCTGCGCATCCAAGCTACGAGTCGATCAATCCGCCGCGATCGGCGCTGTTCGTACCGCTGATCGCCGGCGGCGAGAGCATCGGCGTGATCGCCGTGCAGAGCGATGAGTCCGACCGCTACACAGCCGAGTCGTTGCGCTTGATGACGCTCTTGGCGAACCAAGCCGCCGGCGCGATCCGCAACGCGCAGCTCTACGCGCAAGCGCGCGAGCGCGCCAATCAGCTGCGCGTGATCAGCGAGCTGAGTCGGCGCATCACGACCACACAAACGTTGCCGAGTCTGTTCCGCCAGATCGTGACGCTCGTCCATGAGCAATTCGGCTACTACGCCGTGAATATCTTCACCTACGATGAGCGCACAAACCTTGTGCGGCTGCGCGCCAGCAGCCACGAAGAATTCGACCGACGCAGCCTGCAGCTGAAGAGCGGCGAAGGTTTAGTCGGTTGGTGCACCATGCACGCGCAGACCGTGAATGTGGCAGATGTCTCGCAGGATGCGCGCTACTTGCCTGTGGCAGTTCTTTCCGAGACGCGCAGCGAGTTCTGCGCGCCGCTGACAGTGGATCGGCGGATGCTGGGCGTGTTGGATGTGCAGAGCAATCAGCCGAATGCCTTCAAGACCGAAGAAGTGTTCATGTTGGAATCTTTGGCAGGGCAGTTGGCGCTCGCCATTCAAGAAGCGCTGACCTATGACGCGGAACGGCGGCAGGCTGAGCGGATCAACGCGATGGCGGAAGCGTCGCGCGCTGTGGTCTCGATTCTCGATATCAACGATCTGCTGGATGAAGTTGTTGACTTAGTCGCCGATTATTTTGGCTACGATCGCGTGCATTTATTCGTGCGCGTTGGCGAGCGAGTCGTCTTCCGTAGCGGCAGCGGCGCACACAGCGCACGCTGGGCAATCGAGCAGCTCTCATGCAGCATCTACGATCGAGGTTTCATCCCATGGGTGGCGCGCACAGGACATCCTTTGGTCAGCGGCGACGTGCAAGCTGACGAGCGGTACGTGATCGGTGCGGGCTTGGAAGATAGCCGTAGCGAGATGACTGTGCCGATCATGATCGGCAATCATGTGCTAGGCGTCTTCGATATTCAATCGCCTGAGCCTGATGCTTTCACGCCTGAAGATGTCACGCTTGTGCAGGCGCTGGCGGATACAGTCGCCATTGGCATGCGCAACGCGAGCCTGTTCGCCGTCGAGATGCGCCGTCGTCTGCTGGCGGAAACGCTGCGCGACGTGAGCGAAGCGCTCGTCTCTTCGCGCGACGTCAAGAGCGTGCTGGATGAGCTGCTGAACAGCTTGCGGAAAGTGGTGGATCACGAGGCGGCGCTGATCGCGCTCTTGCGTCCTGAGCAAGGCGATTACATCGTCCGCGCCGCGCGCGGCGAAGTGAACGCGCAAGCCGTCCTCGATCAGACTTTTCCGTGCGATGACCGAACGCCTGAACATCTGTGGTCGCTGTTGCGCCAGTTGCAATTGCCCGATGATGCGCTTGCCGAGCGCGCGCATGATCGGCTGTTTGCGCCGATGCAAGTTGGCGGTCGCGAGATCGGCTTGCTGGCGCTAGAGCGGATCGGCGCTGATCAATTCGACGATAAAGATATCAAGATCATTGATGCCTTCGCCAATCAAGCGGCGCTCGCCATTGAAGTGGCACAGCTTTTCGCCGCTAAAGAAGAGGAAGCGTGGGTGACTTCAGCCTTGCTCTCAGTGGCAGAGGCGATGAGCAGCTCGCTGGAACTCTCGCAGATGCTTGAGACGCTCGTCAGCCTGACGCTGATGTTGGTGGACGTGCAGCGGTGTGGCATCATGGCGTGGGACGCTGAGATGAAGCGCTTGAGCGACGGCACAGCGCGCGGTCTAGAGCCGAGCGCGGCGGCGGACTTCAGGGCGCTTGTGATCAGCGATCATCCGCTGCTGAACTTGCTGCAGACGTGCAGCGAGCCTGTCACGGTCGGCAGCGGCACTGAACATCCGCTGCCAGAGTCGCTCGTGCGGCTCTTCGGCATGTCGGCGCTGTTGATGATGCCGCTCATCGCGCGCGGCGCCTTGGTCGGCGCGATGTTCGTCGATCCGCCGCGTCGGGACGGCGACGCCAATCGCCGTCTGCAGATTCTGAGCGGCATTGCGCATCAGGCGGCGCTCGCGCTGCAGACGGCGCGCCTGCAGGCTGAGTCGAACGAGCGGCAGCGCCTTGAGCGCGAGCTGGACGTTGCGCAGCGCATTCAGCACAGCTTTTTGCCGCAACAATTGCCGCGCCTTGAAGGCTGGCAAATCGCCACGTTTTATCGCGCCGCGCGCCAGATCGGCGGCGACTTCTACGATTTCATTCCGCTCAAAAGCGGCAAGTGGGGCATTGTGATCGCGGACGTGGCGGATAAAGGCGTGCCGGCGGCGCTTTTCATGGCGCTGTGCCGCACCAACATTCGGGCGGCTGCCTTCAGCCGCGACGATCCTGCTGAGACACTCATGCGCGTCAATGAGCTGCTGCTCTCAGATAGCCGCTCGGATATGTTCGTGACGGTCTGGTATGGCGTGTGGGACGCGGCGACGGGCGAGATCAGTTACGCCAACACAGGACACAATCCGCCGCTTTTGATGTCCGCCGATGGTTCAAGTATGGAGCTGGCTGCCAAAGGTATCGCGCTCGGCGTGGTGGAGCAGCTCAAATTGGAGAAGCGCAGCTGCGTGATGGCAGCCGATGATGTGCTGGTCGCCTATACGGATGGCATCACAGACGCGCTGCGCAGCGACGGCGCTGAATTCGGTCTGATCGGTTTGCACAGCACAGTGTTGCATCATCGGCAGCGCAGCGCGACTGAGATCGAGCGCGCGATCATCCAAGCGCTGGACAACTTCACAGGCGATGAAGCGCAGTTCGATGACGTAACGCTGATCGTCATCAAGCGCGTCGCGCCTGAAGAGCGCGCACGCGCCACGCTTGAGCTGCAAATGGCGCGCCCTGAGCTTTCTTCGGCGAGCGACGCCTAGCTTTTGAGCGCAGCGACCGTCGGCGTCTCGCTCGGTCGCGCGCGGCGCAGCTCGTGCGCGCTGAAGCGCTTCACGCGCACTTCTGCAAATGGATTCGGCACGCGCGACTGCGTGGTAGCCAAGTAAATACCTATCGCGCCGCTTTCCCATCTCGGCTCGACGTTCACGTCAATCACCAGCACGTCGTTCAC
>DAOTWB010000077.1:0-2840 GCA_034436235.1 Anaerolineae bacterium | reverse complement strand
TCAAGATACACATAGCCGAAGCTCTCTTGGCAGCTGGGATGACAGAACACATCCGCTTGCCGCCACTCGCGCGCAAAAGCCGCGTCGTCCGCAATGTGCGAGAGCCACGTCACATGCGCATTCACCTTCAGTTCATCGGCGAGCGCGTGCAGCGCGTCCCATTCCAAGCCGTTGCCGACGATCCGTACTTCTAGGTCAGGGAATTCCTCGCTCAGCAGCGGTATGGCGCGCAGCAGCACATCTACGCGCTTGCGCGGATATAACTTGCCGACCGCCAGCACAATCGGATGAGCGTTGGCTTGGCGCGGCTCGGCATTCACCAGCGGCAGCCAGCTCGGCGTGAGCATCCCATGCGGAACAACCTGCACCTTTTCGGCAGGCACGCCGTAGAGCGTTACGATCTGATCTTTGGCGTACTGGCTGCCTGCAGTCACCAGATCGGCTTGCTGCATATTCACGCGGTCGAAGAACGCCTGCGCGTAGACCATCGTGCGGATCGGCTCGCGTTCCCAGCGATATAGATCGCCGAAGATGGCGTGTGCAGAGGCGATCAACGGCGGACGCTGCGCAGGATCGAGACCGTAGCCGTCGTAGTCAAAGCCGATGATGACATCCGCCTTGCGCAGGCGCGGCGCCGTGCGCAGCTCTGTGTTGAACTGAAAGCGTTTGAGGGTCGTCTCGACGTAATCAGTCGTGTCGAAGTTGGGCGCAATCACCTCGACCTCGTAGCCGCGCTCGCGCAGCCCAGCGAGGAACGCGTTGAAGAAAACTGCCGTTCCGCTGCCGCTGATCACATCGGTTGCCCATGATGTGATGACGACGATTCGCATATGCATTCATCCTATCGCTAAGGGCGGCGCCTCATGCGCTTTGGCTGACCGCCGCGTGTGATACGCTCACTTTTGGCAAAAGTGATGCGCGCTTTCAGATTGTAGCAGCTTTGCCTAAGCCTGACATATCGCACGCGGCAGGCGCTGCGCCCTGACGCTATAATTGGCGTATTGCTCGATGAAAAACGGAAACAACGCCTATGTTTTGGTCTGAGTTGGACGAGAAGACGCCGTCACGGCAAGCGTCCTTGCGCGGCACGCAACTGATGGTCGTGCTGGTGGCGCTCTTGGTGACCGCCTTCAGCGCTTTCGTGGCAGGCTACATTGTGGCGCTCAGCGGCGCGCAGAGCAAGCTGAGCCTTGCTGAAGAAGTCTGGCAGCTGACCGACCGCTACTTCTACTATGAGAAGCCTGCCGAAAAAGATCGTCTGTACGGCGCGATCACAGGCTTGCTCGCCACGTTTCAAGACCCACACACGCTCTTCCTGCCGCCGCCGAGCGCCGAGCGCGAGCGCGCTGTGATGAGCGGACAGCAAGGCGGCGTTGGCATCATTGTGGCGCAGACTGAAGACAAGCGCTTTGTGGTGGCAGAAGTGCGGCGCGGCTGGGCATACGAGCGCGCAGGCGGTCGCGTTGGCGACCAAATTGTGGCTGTAGATGGCGAGCCTGTGGCGGAATGGACGTTCAATCAGCTCATTGAGCGCGTGCGCGGCGCGCTCGGCACGCAGGTCAGGCTGACCATCAAGCGCGACGGCGCGCCTGAGCCGCTCACCTTGACCGTGACTCGCCAGCAGATCAATGTCTACAGCGAGATGTTGGACGGGCAGATCGCCTACCTGACCTTCACACAGTTCACCAGCACAGCGCCGAATGAGATCAAGGCGCAGCTTGAGGCGCTTCTGGCGCAACAGCCGCGCGCTTTGATCCTCGATCTGCGCGATAACGGCGGCGGCTTCCTCGATGAGTCGATCCAGATCGCCGATTTCTTCCTCGATGAAGGCGTGATCGCCGTAGAGAGGACATCGAGCGGCGAGGTGCGGCATTTCCGCTCGCGCGGCGGCGATTTTGCCGAGTCCGTGCCGATGGTCGTCTTGGTCAATCGCAGCAGCGCCAGCGCCAGTGAGATCGTGGCAGGCGCACTACAGGATCGCGGTCGGGCGGTGCTGATCGGACAACGGACGTTCGGCAAAGGGTCAGTGCAGCGGCTTTTCACGCTCAGCGATGGCTCTCAGCTGCGCGTGACGCAAGGCGCGTGGTACACGCCGAGCGAGAAGCCTATCGAGCGGCACGGCAGCGCGCAAGGCGGCTTACAGCCTGATATCGCAGTTGAGCTGCCGAGCGACGGCAGCCGTCCACAAGGCGATCCGACGCTCGAAGCCGCTCTTGAATACATCCGTCAGAACTTCTGAGCGGACGCGAAACGCGCCGCATGGCGCGCTATCGTGCGGAGAGGGTGGGATTCGAACCCACGAGGGCTTTCACCCTACTCGCTTTCCAAGCGAGCGCACTAGACCAACTATGCGACCTCTCCGTCTGTTGAGCAGCCATTATAGCCGCTTGTGAGGCGGCGGTCAACGGCGCGCTTGCGTCAGCTCACCTTGCGTCAGCTCTGTTCTCTATCTGCGCGCGCGCCCAAGCGATGGTGTGCTGAATGCCTTCGGCAAATGGCACACTTGGCTGCCAATTGAGCAGCACTTGAGCGCGCTGAATATCGGCGGCGCTGGCGCGCATATCGCCGGGCTGCGCAGGCGCGTAGCGCACAGGATAGCTTGTCCGATCCTTGCCGAAAGCGCTCAGCACGGCGTCGCACAGCGCATTGACCGTGGTCGGCGTGCCAGTGCCGAGATTGATCACCTGACCGTAGGTCGCAGGCTGCTCAAGCGCGTCCATCCAAGCGCGCACCACATCTGAGATATGCACGAAGTCGCGCGATTGCTCGCCATCGGAGTGAATGGTGATCGGCTCGCCGCGCAGCACGTTGCCGATGAAGATCGCCAGCACGCCTTGATA
>DAOTWB010000076.1:0-2651 GCA_034436235.1 Anaerolineae bacterium | reverse complement strand
CCGAAGACGGCGATCACGCGCTTATCGGTCAGCGTGCGCACGGCTTGCAAGGCTTTCTCTAGCGCGTTCGGCGTGTGCGCAAAGTCCACAATGGCGGTGAAATTCTGCCCTTCATCAATGCGTTCCATACGTCCAGGGATTGGCGGCAAGGTCTCGATGCCGCGCTTGATCGCCTCGCTCGGCACTGACAAGGCGAGCGCAGCCGAAGCAGCGGCGAGGATATTCTGCAGGTTGTAGACGCCGATCAGCGCTGTGTGAAAGGCGATGCTGATGCCTTCGGCGCTATCCAGCAAGGTCGCATGAATGCCTGACGGCTCAGCCCGCCAATTCAGCAAATTGACCTGACCATAGCCTTGTGCGCTGTAAGTGATCTGCCTGACCGATTGGCTCAGCGCGAGGAAATAATCCGCGTTTGGATCGTCAAGGTTGATCACGGCGCACTTCGGCACGCCTGCCTTCGTGTAGCTCTCGGCGAGACGGCTGAAGAGCAAGCCTTTGGCAGCGCGATAGTTCTCAAAGCTGCCGTGAAAATCGAGATGCTCATGCGTGATGTTGGTCAGGACGGCGATGTCGTACTCGACGCCGTTCACGCGACCTTGCGCCAAGCCGTGACTAGTCGTCTCGATCACGCAATGCGTCAGACCTGCCGCGACCATGCGGCGCAGATAGCTCTGCACTTCAGGCGCGGTCGGCGTGGTGACGTGCAAGCCTGTCGGCAGCTCCTCATCGCCGATCACAGCGCTGACTGTGCTGATCATGCCGACAGGCACGCCTGCGCACTTCAGTATGTTGAAGATCAAGTTGGCGGTCGTCGTCTTGCCGTCCGTGCCAGTCACGCCGATGACGGTCAAGGCGCGCGAAGGAAAATCGTGATAAGCAGCCGCCAGATAGCCGAGCGCTTGTTGCGCGTTCGGCACGCGCGCGTATGGCACGCTGCACTGTACTTGTGCAGCAGGTCGCTCGCCAATGACGGCTACAGCGCCATTGGCGATTGCCGCGCCGATCAAGTCGTGCGAGTCGGCGTTTGCGCCGCGCCGCGCCACGAAGAGTCCGCCGCGCTGCACTGTGCGCGAATCTTCGCTGATCGGCGCGCTGATCAGGACATCTTGAGCAGGTCGTTCAAGCACATCGGGCAGCTGATCGAGCAATTGAGAGAGGAGCATAGCGCACATTCCGAAAATGTTTGTACTGCGTTGATAATTATGCGTCACGCCGATCTGTTCGGCAAGGCGCTTGCTCGGATCGCGGCTTTGCGCTACAAACAGAGCGACCTACACAGGCTCAGGATTGATCATGACCTACACTTCTGCACTCGATTGGCGCGCTGCCGTGCATCACGATGGCTCAGCGCTCTACGTCTCAAATCCGTTACCTGCTTATGGCGAGCGCGTGCAGATCACGTTGCGCTTGCCGCTTGAATCGCCAATTGAAGGCGTCGCGCTGCGCAGCGCGCCTGATGGCGAGCAAGCCTTCGCGCTGATGCAAGAGGCATACCGCGACTCGACCTGCCGTTACCTTGTGGCAGAGTTGAAGATCACGATGCCTGTCAACAATTATCGCTTCCGCCTGCTGTGCGCAGACGGCATGTGGCACTACAATCAGCTGGGCATTCAGCGCAGCGAGCCGCTCGATCACTTCGACTTCAAGCTGTTGGCGAATTTTGCCGCGCCTGCTTGGCTGCGCGACGCCGTCTTCTACCAAATCTTTCCCGACCGCTTCTACAACGGCGATCCATCGAACGATGTGCCGCCGGGCGCTTGGACGGTCGGCAGCTTCACAGTGCAGCGCAGAAACTGGGGCGAGCCGATCCTGACGTGGAAGGAAGGTGGTAATCTGGATTTCTACGGCGGCGATCTGGTCGGCATTACGCACAAGCTGGACTATCTCACAGCGCTTGGCGTGAACGCGCTCTACCTGAATCCGATCTTCGCGGCGCGCAGCAACCATCGCTACGATGTGACCGATTTCTACAGCATCGATCCGTATCTCGGCGGCAATAGTGCGCTCGCCAATTTGCGCGCTGCGCTGGACGCCGTGAATATGCGCATGATCCTCGATGTGACGCTCAACCATTGTGGCTGGTTCAACCGATGGTTCACTGAAGCGCAAGCCGATCCAAACGCGCCAACTGCCGAGTTCTTCACATTCTACGAGCATCCACATCGCTATGAGATGTGGCTTGGCGTGCCGAGCCTGCCTAAATTGAACTATCGCAGTCAGCGCCTGCGCGAGCTGATGTATCGCAGCGCTGACTCGATCTTGCGGCGCTGGCTGAAGCCGCCGTATCGGATTGACGGCTGGCGTCTGGATGTGGCGAATATGCAGGGACGGCAAGGCGCGCAACAGCTCGGTCACGAGATCGGACGCGAGATCAGAGCCGCCGTCAAGAGCGAAGGACGCGACCGCTATTTGATGGGCGAGCATTTCTTCGACGGCACGCCGCACTTGCAAGGCGACGAGCTGGACGCTGTGATGAATTATCAAGGCTTCACGTTGCCGCTGTGGCGCTGGCTTGGCAATTACGATCACGGCAAAGGTTACTATCCGTTGACGAGCGACGTGCCGATCAGCGCGGAGACGCTCGCTGAGCAATGGACGACTTTCCGCGCCGCTGTGCCGTTCGCGATCGCGCGCCAGCAATACAATCTGCT
>DAOTWB010000075.1:0-7785 GCA_034436235.1 Anaerolineae bacterium | reverse complement strand
GAGACGCGCGCTTGCCTTGAGGTCGGCGGCGTGACCACGTACCTTGTGCGCTATGGCGATAATCTCTCAGCTGCGCTCAGCCGCGCCAACCTGCACTTGCCTAATCGTCCTGCGCTTTGACCAGCACCAAGCGCACGTCGCGCGGCAAGCCTGAGTCGCCGCGCACCAGCAGCAGATCGTAGCGCGCGTTCGGCTCAATTGCTTCGTCGCGCAGCTCTGCCAATGGCGCGCCATCAATGGCGCTGCGCGCAATGAAGGTATAAGTGTTGGCGCGCAGCGTGACGATGCTGGAAATGCTGCCGTATTCCAGACGCGCGAAGTATTGCGCGGCGCGCGGCGTCGGCGTGGGACGGTCGCCGAAGATGGCGCCGCCCGACGCGACCAACGGCGATTCGACCGAGATCGGCTCGGCATCAGGCGCGGCGTGAATGACGCGCAGCGCGGCGTTGCTGCGGCTGGGTCGCGCGCGCTCTTGCGATTGCAGCAATTGCCATGCGCCTTGCCTGCCCAGCGCCACGAAGACCAAGTTGCCGTTCGGCGCAAAGAGCAGCGTCTGCTCAGCCAACACTTCGCCTGTCTCGCTGCGCAGCAGGCGCACAGGACGCATAGTGCTATCGATCAGGCGCGCCGCTGTGCCGCTATTGGCAGGCACAGCCGTGAAGAGCGGCGTCTCGCCGATGACCAAGTCCACGGCTATCGGCTCGGCAGCCGCGTTCACCAGACGCACGCGCACGCCGCCGCTGATGGTCGGCGTTGGCAGCGCGGCGAAGAGCGCCTGCACATTCGTGCCGATCAGGACAGGCGGCGTGTTCAAGCTGCTCAGCACGACGTAAATGTAGCTCCAGCCCGCCTCGAGGACGACCTCAGCCGTCTCAGCTGTGCGCGGCGTCTCTTCGACCGTGTTGAAGGCTAGACGATGCCTGCCTGCGCTGAGCGCAATCGGCGCGCTGAGCGCTGCATACGGCACAGGCGCGCTGAGCGGCGCGGTCGGATCGAGCGCTTGGATCGTCGTCTCTTGACGAGCGAGATTCAAAACGCTCAGGCGCGCGCTGCCTGGTGGCGGCAGGTCAAGCGGCTCGGTGAAGAGCGCCGTGCGCACGCGGCTGCGATCTTCGAAGCGCTCGCTGAAGATGGCGAGGAGCAATTGACGATCTTCGGCGATGGGCAACGTGCCTTCGAAGAGCGGCGGCGAATCGGGCGCGGCGCCGCTGGGCAGCACGCGGATGCGATAAGTGCGCGCCGTGAGCGAGAGTGGCGCGCTTGGGCTGCCGAAAGCGATGCCTTCTGCCACAAGGCGCTCGTCAAGATATACATCGGCGTTTGGCAAGCGCCAATTGGCGTTCAGGATGCGCACTTGGCTCTCGCGCGGCGTCGGCAGGCTCAGCGTCGCCAAGCGCGGCTGCGCAAGCGTGCCGTACAGGATCAAAAAGACCGAATCGCGCGCAGTGAGCGTGAACGGCGCAGCCAACACGGTCTGATTGTCGTCAAGGAAGCGCGCGGTGTAGCGCCGCGCAATCACTTCGCGCGCGGCAGTGCTTTGTCCGCCGCTCTGCGCCGCGCCAATCGGAATATCCTGATCCAAGAAGACGCCGAGCGCGACGTCGTCCACCAGCGCGTTCAGCGCGGCGACGCGTCCTTCGCCAAGCGCCGTCTTGCGCATATCCTGTGGATAGCGCAGCGCGCGGAGCGTCTCGCCTGCAGGGCGCAGCACGTAGAGCAGCGTATCGCCTGCGCGCACGCGCACACGCTCGCGCACGAGCGGCTCGCGCTGCTCAGGATCGGCGCGGCTGGGCAAGACGCGCAGCGTGTATTCGCCTTCGTTGAGCGCCAGCGGCAAGGTGAACTCGCCATAGCCTAGGCGTTGCGCGATGATCGCGCCTTCCACGTAGATATCCACGGCTTGCAAGTCAGGCGCGGCGTGGAAAAGGCGCAATGCGCCGCGCTGCGTCGGCTCTGGCACGGCGGTCGGCAGCGGCGCAGGAGTCGGCGTAGCAGTTGGCGCGGTTGGCGTGGCGGTCAGGGTTGGCGAAGGGACGCGCGTCGGCGTGGCAGTTGGCTCAGGCGCGGCGCAGGCGCTCAGCGCCAGCAACGCCAGCACGGCGACGTATGAGAACAGACGCAAGCGGCTCATCAGCATTCTCCGCAAGTGAGCGGGACAAGGCACAACGCTACGGCGCGTCATCGCCGCCGAAGGTGCGCTCAAGCTCGGCGATCAAGGCGTCCAAGCGCTCGATCTCATGGCGCACCGAGAAGAGCAGCTGCAGGAACGCGTCGCGCACGCTCTTCGGCTTAGTGGCTTGGCAGCCTGTCACATAGACCATCGACTCGATGCCGATCCACGCGCCGACCTGCTCAGGCGTGGCAGCGCCGAGCAAGTCTTGCTTGTTGGCTACGATCAAGGTCGGCACCAGCGCGTAGCCGCGCAGATGCGCCAACATGATGCGCGCCATGCTCCACGTCTCTTGATCGGCGCTATCCACCAACACGATGTAGCCGAGGATGTCGCGCTGCGCGATCTCCAGCAGATGATCGAAGCGCGAGGCTTCGATAGGCGCCATCACTTGCAAGTCGAGTGTCTCATCCACCACGAATTGTCGGTACTCGATACCATTGGCGGCGTCCACTGTGAAGCCGTTCGGATTTCCCAGCGATCGCAGAAAGGTCGTTTTGCCCGATCCGTGCGGACCGGCGATGTAGACGTAAAGTGTGGTCATCTAGCGCTCCGTCGGCTGTGCGCTCTTGGCTATGGCTATGCAGGCTAGTTTACCACAGGTCGGCGCGTGTGGCGAAGCCGCGCGATAAACGGTATTGCCATGCCTGATTTTATGCTAAAATCAAACGTATAGCGTTAGTCGGGACGCAGCGAGCGATCTGCGCAGCGTTCAGCAGCGAATGGCGTCGGCAATCTCGCATTGACAAGCACTGCAAGGCAAAATTAAAGCCGTGTGATCGGGCAACGGAGTGACGTGAACAATGAACGTTGAGAGTGCTATGGCACGCTACCAAGAAATCTACCAGTCGCTCTATAAGCGTGCGCCGAGCGAATTGCGCGAGCTAGGCGGCGAGTGGGTGCTGGTCAATGGCGCACGCATGACTGTGGAAGAACTCAAACAGCTGACCGAGCAGCTGCATCGCGAGCTGCAGCAAGAGCAAGCGCGCAAGCGCAACTTGGTCAAGCGCCTGCTGAACTGGTTCGGCGGCAATTCCTGAGCGTTCGCGGCACGTCCCAAGCAAAGGGCGCGATCGATTGACCGCGCCCTTGCTGTCGCTAGAGCGAAAGGAACTTACTTGCGCGAGGCTTCCAACAGCTCGTTCGCCAGCTTGGTCAGCTCGTCCATGCGCTGATCCACATCGGTGCCATCGAGGATGTCGTTGAACGCCTTGCTGGTCTCGCTGCGCACGGTCTGGTAGACGTCCACTGATGGCTCTTCCTTAGTGCTGCCCAGCAGACCGAAGGCGCTGCGATAGGCGCGACCAGTGCCTTCAGCGGCGAAGACATCTTCCAGCTTCTCGGCGGCTGAACGGCGCACCGGGAAGTAGTTGGTGCCCTTCGCCCATTCGGCTTGCTGCTCAGCTTCGCTGAACCAGCGCAGGAAAATCCACGAAGCGAGGATTTGCTCAGGCGTCTTGCCCTTGGCGACCACGCTGTTGCTTGCGCCGTACACATTCACCACAGGCGGATTATCGCCGTAGCCAGGGATCGGCGCCACGTCGAAGGTGAACGGCTTGGGCGAGTCCTTGATAGCAGTCCAGACGAACGGAATGCCTGAGGACGAGCCTGTGTAGAAGAGCGCCGCGCCATTGGCGAAGGCAGCCTGATCGCTACGACCGCGCGGATCGACCGTCTTCTTGATGCAGCCGTCGTTCAGCAGCTTCTGGATCGCCTTCGGCAGCACCTTGGCGGCATCGCTATTGTAGGTGAACTCGCCTGCTGCACGATCGTAGATATCGCCGCCGGCGGCAAAAGCGCCCGCCGCGATGAACGAGGCGTCAGTGCGAATCTGATAGCCATCCGTGCCGCGACCTTCGCGCACAAAGCGGCAGACCATCTCGCCGAACTCATCCCATGTCTTAGGCGGCGCGCTGTAGCCCATCTCGGTCAGCACGTCAACGTTGTAGTACAGCACTTCCACCGAGCGGTAGGTGCTGAAGCCGAGCCGCTGATTGTCGTGCGCAGGATTCAAGTCGCTCTCGAAGAAGCGCGTGAACATATCCTGCTCAAAGTCCTGAATGCCCAGCACCGGATCCTTCACGAAGACATCCAGATCGACCAGCGCCTGATTGTTCTGGTAGACCGCCGCCTGATTGCCGTACGCCACCACGATCTCTGGCAGCTCGCCCGTCTGGATGCCTGCCGTCACTGCCGTGAAGATGTCGTCGTAGCTGCCCTTGGAAACCACGTTGAGCGTGATGCCAAACGGATTCTGGCTGTTGAATTTCTCAGCGGCTGCCTGCACGGCGCGCTCGCGCTGACCGCTGTGCTGATGCCACCAGGTGATCGTCGTGCCTTTTGGATCGACGCCTGCGTACGCGCCTTCGGCGACCGGCAGCTTCAGGTCAAAGGTCTTCACATACGCGCCTTGCGCAGACGTGCCATTGACGCCCGCGAAGCCGAACACAACGGCGACGATCAACGCCAATGCCAAAACTTTGGTGAACTTGTTCATACATCCTCCAGCTTTTGTTGCCAAGCGATAGGCATGTTCTGCCATTTGGAGAGCATAGCCAAGCTCTTTTAAGAGCGCGTTAACGTTTTGTGCCAGTTCGTTAACGTTCAGTTTCAAGTGTTGCGCTCAACCAGAGCAATTTCCTGATCGCTCAGCGCATACAGCCGATAAATCCATTGATCCAGCTGGCGCTCAAGCGCCTCGATGCGACGCTGCAGTGGCGTGCGCGCGGCAGGCGACGCTGCCGCCGCCAGCTGCGCGTGCAGCGCTTGTATCTCTCGCACCGCGGCGACGATCTGATCGTGCATGGCGCGCTCGGCAGGCTGCGTCAGATCGAGCGTTTTGATCGGCACGCGATCCGTGACTTTGCCGTCGAAATGCATTGTGATGGTCGCGCGCGCGAAGATGAAACGATAGACGTACCAATTGATCAGCTTGGAATGCAACACTGCCAACAGATACGCCGATGCCATCGGCGAGCGATTCACCAGCTGGTTGACAGTATCGAGGATGAGCGTATGCCGCGCCATCTCAGCATCGGCAAGCGCGCCGACAATTCGGATGCCCAGCGCGCTGCGGACGTGCGTGACGATGTTCTGCACCAGCAGACTGCCTTCCTGAACGAAGGCGTTGCGCGGCAGGCGCTCAAGGTCCGCCGCTGAGCGCTGCAGATAGCCTTTGCGCCCTTCCAAACGCCAGCGGCTGATGTGCGCGCCGCCGATCACCTGAAAAGCGCTTGGCGCATCGCCGACCTCAGCTTGCAACATGCCGCCGCGCGTGTTGGTGACCAAAGCGCCCAGCGACGTGCCGCATTCCGCAATCTTCTTGGCAAGGCGCAGCTCAGCTTCATCCGTCGCGTTCAAAAAGAAGCCGAAGCGCTCGCAATCCGCTTTGGCGATACGGCACGTCTCGACGATCCGCTTGTCTTGTCTGACCAATGACGTATACTGCTCAGTCGGCGCGCCTTTGTGGACGATCAGGATCGCCTGCTCCAAATTGACCTCGCGCCAGACTCTGCCCACGTCCACCAGCGCGCTCAGCTCAGGCGCGAAAAACGCGCGAGTCTTCTGCCAAGTGGAAGCGTAGGTGAACGATTTCGGCACGATCATGCCAAAAAAGCCGCCATTTTTGAGCAAGCGGTGCGCTTGCAGCATCATCAGCGCGGCAGTGTTGGTCGTGCCGATAGCGTAGCGCTTGCTCAGGTACTCGCGCTCGTAATCCGATAGCTCGGCGCCATACGGCGGATTGCCGATGACGGCGTCGAAGCCGCCTGCGGCGAAGATCGGCGCGAAGGCGCGCTGCCAATCGAAGTAATTGACGCGCGCGAACTCTTCGGCGCTCAGCTGCCAAGCGCGCCGCGCTGCGAGCGCCTCAAAATCCGAGCCGATCAAGGCGTTGCCGCACTGAATGTTGCGCCCGAGATCGGGCAGGACGCGCTCATGCCACAAGTGCAGCTGCGCACGGATCGTCTCGTCGGTCTCGCCTTCCAGCGCGCGCAACAAAAGCGAGAGCTTGGTGGTCTCCACGGCGCGCGAGTCGATATCTACGCCGTGAATGTGATCAAGCAGGATTTGCTTGCGCGCCTTGATGGTCAGCCGCCACTCAGCGCCAACGCGCCGCACAAGCCCTTGCCGCTCAGCCTGCTCAGGCGCGCTCTGGCAATAAGCGCGCAGATACCACTCTAGCAGAAACTGGTACGCGCCGATCAAGAACGAGCCGCTGCCGCAGGCGGGATCGAGGATGCGCAGCGCGGCAGCTTGCTCAGGCGTCTTATCCGCCAAGAGCGGCGTCAGGGTCTGCGCGACGATGTAATCAACGATGTAGGCAGGCGTATAATAAACACCGCCTGCTTTGCGCACATCAGGCTTCGGCTCGATGTTGATCTCAGGATTACCTGCCTTCACCTCAACGCGGATGACCTTGCCCAAGAATTGCTCATACGCCTGCCCGAGAATCTCGACAGGGATTTCAGAGAAGACGTAGGGACTGAGCGGAAAGTACAGCCGTCTGAGGATCGCGCTGAGCGTCTCGTCGTCAAGGCGCAGCTCAGGCGTCAAGGCATCGGGCGGATCGGCGTGTTCGGCATCGGACGGCGGAAAGTAGAACAGACCGCTGTTGTAGCGCGCCTGCGCCTGCTTGAAATACTCAGTCAGGCGCTCGTAGACGCGCGCGCCATCGGCGAGCGCCAGCAGCCTGCCGTGCGGCTCAACGCCGCGATCTTCGCAGATGCGCAGGAAGATGATGCGGTCGAGAATCTTCTGGACGGCGTAGTTGAGATCGACTTGGCTCAGCGCGCGCTGCCGATTGAGCTGCCACAGCCGCTTGGCGAGGTCGCGCCGCCATTGGTCGAGATCGGCGAGGAAGGCGGCGTCAACAGGCATGGCGCCGCGCGGCGGCTGCTGATCGGCAAGGCGCTCAAGCGCGCCGTCCTGCACGGCGTGGCGGCTGAAGCGCGCCGCGACCTCATCCCAGCGCTCAGTGTACTGTTCGAAGGTCAGGTATTGGACGCGCGCCACTTGCGCATCGTCGTCCTTGCTCGGCTTAAGGCGGCAATCGTAGACGGCGAACTCGGCGAAGTCGGTCAGGATTGAGAAGCGCAAGCCTGCGCTCCAGCCGTAGCGGCGCAGCTGATAAGCGGCTCTAGCGTCGCGCTTGAGGTCGCGGGCAGGTCTTTTGGCTTCCACAAAGAATTGGCGGACGCCGCTGATACGAAAGGCGTAGTCCGGCGCTTTAAGGCGGTCGTCAATGCGCAGCGAGTCTTCATGCACCACGTCGCGCAGCGCAGGCGGCTGTCCGCCCTGATTGTCCACGTCCCAGCCGAGCGCTCGGAAGAGCGGATTGATGAATTCCACGCGGACTTGCGTCTCGTTATAGTCGGGCTGTTCAAAGTGCGCGCGGCGCGCGCCAAAACGCTCGATCAGCGCCAAAACGTCAGCAGGTGCAGACATGACACATCAATCTTGGCAATCTTTACGTGCTAATCGTGTGTGCTATTAGAACACAGCGCCTGCGCACGGACAAGGCGAAACGCGCCGTATTGAAAAATCGCCCAAGACGCGGTATGGTCAAGCGCCGTCATCAGCTTGCTTTTAGGAGACACAAATCGCTTTGATGATCC
>DAOTWB010000074.1:0-3232 GCA_034436235.1 Anaerolineae bacterium | reverse complement strand
TGATCGGCTCGCTGTTGCTGGCGTTCGCAGTCTGGTATGCAGCGCTCGCCGCGCGCGATCCTGTTGAGCAGCGTCGTCTTATTGGGCAAGTGCCAATTGAACTGCGCTATGATGAAGGCTTGATCGTGGCGAATCGTCCGCCGATTGTTGCGCAAGTGACCGTGCGCGGCTTGCAATCGGTCTTCGGCACGCTGGAGACGCGCCAAGTGAAAGTGATCGCCGATCTGAGCGGTTTGGCGCCGCGCGACGAGCCGTACAGCGTCGAGCTGCGCGGCGTCCTTGCGCCTGAGGTGCGCGGCGCGGCAGTCGTTGCTGTGCAGCCGAGCCGCATCAGCGTGCAGTTGGCGCGGCGCGCTGAACAACTGAAAGATATCAGCATCCGCTTTGAGCAAGAGCCGCCTATCGGCTACACAGTGACGGCACAGCCTGCTCAGACTGAGGTGCTGGTCGTCGGCGCGGCAGAGCGCGTGGCACAGGTCGCCGCCGTCCAAGCCAGAGTGAGCGTGCAAAATCAGCGCGGCATCTTCACGCTGACGCTGCCCTTGAGTGCTGTTGACACTGAAGGTCGTCCGGTGCCAGATGTGACCTTGACGCCTGCTGAGGTCGCTGTGACGGTTGAAGTGCAGCCGCGCTCAGATGTGACCGAGTTGGCTGTTGAGCCGCGCTTGCGCGGCGATCTGCCCAATGGTTATATTCGCGTCAATCAGACTTGGTCGCCGCGGCGCGTGTTTGTGCGCGGCGATCAGCGCACCATTGACGCGATGAACGGCGTGATCTTCACTGAGCCAATCGATCTGAGCAATCGCACTGAGACCTTCACGCAGCTTGTGCAGCTGAGCTTGCCGCGCGGCGTGACGCTGATCGAGCCGCGCGACATCGCTGTGACCATCGAGATCGAAGCCGTGCAAGGCAGCCGCGAGTTCACGGGCATCCCTGTGCAGGTGCAAGGCATTGATACAGCTGATTTCGCCGTGACAGTGCAGCCTGAGCGCGTGAACGTGATCGTGCGCGGCGCGCAAGTGGCGCTCGATAAGCTGCGCGCTGAGGACATCCGCATTTTTGCCGCGCTGAACGGCTTAGGCGTCGGCGTTCATCAGGTGAAGTTACAGGCATCAGTGGCGCGGGAAGGCTTCAGCGGCGAGAACGTGGTAATTCCGAACAACGTGGTCGAGGTCAGCATAGCAGCGCGCAATCCAACGCCAACGCCGACCGCGTCGCCCACGCCTTAGCAGCGGTCAGTTCAAAATGATAGTTTGCTGCAACATGCGTGCAAGAGGTGTGACTTTTATGCGACTTAAGCGATTACCGCGCTTGCTGGGCTTGTTGTTAGCGCTGTGCGCTGCACTGAACGGCGCGCCTAGCCATGCTCAAACGACGCTCGTCATTTGGCACACATGGCAGCCAGCGCAAGCTGCTTTGCTCCAAGCGTGGCTGACGGACTACGCGCCAATCCGCGACGGCAGCCTGCAAGTTGACGTGCGCTACGTGCCGCTCGGTCAGCTTGCCGCGCAGCTCGACGATCCGACCGTGCGTCCGCCTGACGCGATTTTGAGCATCTCCGATGCACTGGCGCAGCCTGCCGTGCGTCGCTTTGCCGCTGCGCTCGATCGCAACTTGCCGCCTGAGCTGCGCCAAGCCTTGACGCCTTTGGCGTGGCAATTGGCGCAGTACGATGGACGCACGCTCGCCTTGCCGCTCGCGCTTGAGAGCTACACGCTTTACGTCAACCGCGCGCTTGTGCAGGCTGAGCCGCCTAGCACGCTACGCGAGTTGGCTGCGCAAGCGGCGGAACACGGCTTGATCTTGCCGCGCGACTTCTATCCAACTGCCGGCATGTTCTTCGCCTTGAACGGCGCGCTGTTGGATGAGAACGGCAATAGCGCGTTGAGCGTGAACGCGCTCGGCAATTACCTGATCGCGCTGCGGACGCTTGCGCAGAGCGACGGCGTGCTGCTCGGCGCGCCTGAAGATCGCTTTCGATCAGGCGAGGTCGGCTATTTGTTGGCGGGCAGCTGGCGTTTGCCAATTCTGCGCGCTGCGCTCGGCGAGCGGCTCGGCGTAGTCGCCTTGCCGAGCGTCGAAGGACGCGCTTGGCAGCCTGTCGCGCGCGCTTGGCAGCTCTATCTTGGCTTGGGCAGTCCTTTCCGTCCGCAAAGTCTTGACCTTTGGCGCTATCTCGTCTCAGAGACAGCGCAAGCGCGCACGCTCGCCTATGGTTTTCTGCCCGTCCTGCCAAGCGCCGCCGCCGATCCGCTCTTGGCGCCTTTAGCGAGCGCGTTGTACAGCGCAGGCGTGCCATTGCCGAGTCGTCCTGAGTTGGCGGCGCTTTGGCTGCCGCTGCGCCAAGCCATCAACGCCGTGCTGGACGAGAACGGCGATCCGCTCACAGCGGCTGCAGGCGCGGCCGCGCGCGCCGCTGAAAACATCGCCGCTATTCGTGCGCAGTGAGCGCGCTCAGGCGTAACCTTGCTGCTTTTTGTAGTCTTCCAGCGCGCCGTCCAGATCGAAGGTGAAGTCGAGATCGAATGACGGCGCGCTCGCGCGGCGCGGCGCAGGTGAACTTGGCGTTTCAGGGCGCGCTGCCCATGCCGCAGGCGGAAAAGCTGCCCAGCGCGCCGCGATCTCTTGGACGAGACGGCGCACATCGGCAGCGTGCGCAAACTGGACGAGTCGTAGCGCGCCGCGCCTGACCCAATAGCCGCGACCGAGCGGCAGCGCAGCGCGCCGCGCCATAGGCGTCAGCCGACCGCCTAATACGTCCACGCCGTCCGCCTCGCCGAGCGCCATGCCCGAGCGGCAGGCGCGCAACGCTTTCAAAAATGCATCGCCGCCGCGCTGCATCGCCAAAAGCTCGCCAGCAGCGACCGCGTGCAGACCAAGACGTACGTCGTGACGCAACCAAGCCGCCAGAGCGTCCAACTGGTCGCGCTGCGCGCTCTCAAGCGACTCCTGCAGTTGATCGTAGTCGTCAAAGGCGACGATGATCGGCGTGAACGGCTGTGCATCGGCTGCGTCGCGCTCGTCCTCAGCCATGCTGCGCTGCATCAGCATCTGATGACGCCATGTCAGCTCTGCCTGCAAGCGCTGCATGACCCGCGCTAGGCTCGCCGCGTCGGTTGCGTAGCTGAGCGCGTGCGGTAGATGGCGCAAGGCGCGCAACGTCTCGCGACTGAAGTCAATCAGCACAAGCGCGGCTTCGTGCGGCGCGTAGCGCGCTGCGACGCCGAGCAAT
>DAOTWB010000073.1:0-2495 GCA_034436235.1 Anaerolineae bacterium | reverse complement strand
CTCAGTCAGATCAGGCGCGCCGCTCAGCCAATCGAGGTCGAGCGCTGCTTCAGTCTCAGCGACCTCAGGCTGCGCCTGCGCACTGTCAGCAATATCAGGCGCGCCGCTCAGCCAATCCAAGTCGAGCGCTGCTTCAGTCTCGGCGACCTCAGGCTGCGCTTGCACACTGTCAGCAATATCAGGCGCGCCGCTCAGCCAATCCAAGTCGAGCGCTGCTTCAGTCTCAGCGACCTCAGGCTGCGCCTGCGCACTTTCGGCGATATCAGGCGCGCCGCTCAGCCAGTCTAGGTCGAATGCCGCTTCAGGCTCAGCGACTTCAGGCTGCGCTTGTGCGCTCTCAGTCAGATCAGGCGCGCCGCTCAGCCAATCCAAGTCAAAAGACGCTTCAGGCTCAGCGACCTCAGGCTGCGCCTGCGCGCTATCGGTCAGGTCAGGCGTGTCGCTCAGCCAATCTAGGTCGAGCGCTGCTTCAGTCTCAGCGACCTCAGGCTGCGCTTGCGCGCTCTCGGTCAGGTCAGGCGTGCCGCTCAGCCAATCAAAGTCAAATGACGCTTCCTGCTCAGCGACCTCAGGCTGCGCTTGTGCGCTCTCAGTCAGATCAGGCGCGCCGCTCAGCCAATCGAGGTCGAGCGCTGCTTCAGTCTCAGCGACCTCAGGCTGCGCCTGCGCGCTCGTCCCTGCTGTGAGCGACTCAAAATCAAAGTCGTCTTCAGCGGCAAGCGCGTCGGACTGCGTCAGCGGTCCAGTCGTGAGCCATGCCATCGCGTCCAGCGGCGTGGCGTCGGCAGGCTCAGCGGCAGGCGGCGAGTCGTCCAGCCAGTCGGGCAGGTCGGCGTACTCAGCGCTCGCCTGTGGCGACTCGGCAAGCGGCTCATCAGCTAGCCAGTCGGGCAGCTCTTCTTGCGCGGACTCGGTCTCAAAAGTCTCCGACCAATCGGGCATGACGAAAGCGGGCGTGGCAGGCTGCTCATCGGCGAGATAGTCGGGCAGCGCGCCTGTCTGGCGCTGGATAAGGCGTCCGCTGAACGGCTTGGCAGGCGCGTCGAAGCTGGGCGCGCTGCTCTCAGAGAGGCTGATCGAATCGAGCGAGCTGAAAATATCGCTGATGCCGCTGGCGTCGAGCGCCAGTGACGCCGATTTGGCGCGCCAATCCAGGCGGTCGAGCAGGAAGGCGTTCACAGGCACAGGCACGCCTTCGCCATGGACGATCTGCCACGCCAAATACGGATCGAGCGCCTGCAGACGATGCACGAACGGCTGCGCATCAGACGGACGCTGCATCAGCAGCCATAGCTCTGCCATGATGCGATTGGCGATCAGGTGATCGGGCAGGACTGCCAACAAGTGCAGCGCGACTTCAGTCGCTTCTTCAGGGCGATCATCGAGCCAGAGCGTCTGCGCCAGCAAGCCGAGCAGGTCGTAGCGCTCAGGCTGACGCTCTAAGATAGCTTGCAGCTCGGCGGCGGCTTCGGGATAGAGCTTGCCTTTGAAGTAGCGGCGCGCGAGCGCAGGCGCGGTCAGGTGCAAGACAGGCGGCGCTTCGCCGTCGCGCTTGGCGATCAGCTTCTTCAGCTCATCTTGAATATCGGCATCTTCAGGCGCTTGTTCCCAGACTCGCTCTAAGTGAAAGATGGCGGCGTCGTAGTTCTGCTCGCCAACGTAAATCTCGCATAGGTAGAGATGCGCGTCGCGGTCATCTGGCACAGCGGCTAGGATGCGCCTGAAAACGTCAATGGCATCGGCAAGCCGACTGCGCTCGAAGAGCGCCTGACCGAGCAGGCGATACGTCTGAAGATGCTTTGGGAAGGTCTCTAGGATGTGTTTGCAATGCCCAATTGCCTCGTCGCGCGCCTCGTTGGCGAGCAGCGTCGAGACATCTTGCAAATAGTTTTTCAAACTGATCCTTGGCATTGGCTACCCTTGCCGCGACAAGCCGACCTGCTGCTATTGTACCGCAGAGCAGCTTTTTGAGACAAGCTGCTCCGCGCCGTGTGCGCAGTGTATGGTTATTCTGACACATGCGCAGCGCTTTCCGCTGTACGATGGACTTGGGAAGCGGCAATTTTGGGTGAGGTGTGTTTTTATGTATTCGCGACTCAGGCGGCTCGTGCTGACGGTTCTGTTCTTAGTGGCTATGCTTGGCTTATTCACGCTGTTGCGCGGCGGAAGAGCGCTCTCGGCAGGTGCGCTGAGCAGCGCGGCGGCGCAATCAGTGCGGAGTGGCGGTGTACAGACTGCTCAGGCGGCGCTGATTGCAGCGGGCGATGCCTTCGGTCTGCAAAAAGCGTTAGAGATCGCTAACCAACGCTCTGCCGACGCCGAGCCATATCGTATCTATCTCTCGGAAGGCACTTACAGGTTCTATCCGTTTGGCGAAGTGACGCGCGCTTGGTTGCCTGTGCTGCAAGGCAAGGCGATCATCTACGGGCAGAATAGCACGCTTGTGCTTTCCGGCTATGGCAGCACCAAGCCTGCGCAATTGGTCATAGAGCAAG